>NZ_JAKSYP010000132.1:0-670 GCF_022829625.1 Methylobacterium sp. E-046
CTTCAAGAACCGCGTCTGAGGCCAGCGCCTACGCCGCGAAAGCTGGACGTCGGATCAGCTCAGCCGCACCGCACCTAGCTTGCGAAGGGGTCCCAATTGCATGCCGATCCGGGGTCCCGTTCCAACGCCTTTTGACACGCAAAGGGGTGGAGCCGCTATCAACGGCCCTGACGCTCGGCCGCAGCGTGGGCCAGCAGCTCGCGGGCGTAGGCTTCGATCTCGTCAGGGTCGCCGTTGTCGATGGTCGTGACAGCCAGCGTCGACAGCCGCGTCTCGCGATCTGAGCTGTTGGTCGGCTGACGCAGCCGCGCCTCCATCTGGGCCGCGCACGCTACGTCGGTCAGGGCGTCACCGAGCCACTGCATCAGCTTGCCGGCGGCGTTGTACTGACCCTCAGGGCCCTTGGTCCTGTCCCAGACGTGGGTGTGACACCGCCCCGTCCACACCAGCGCGTAGACGAAGGTGCTGACTTCATCTGGGATGTCGGGGAGCGACCGCAGGTCGCGCAGCGAGGCGGACGCGAAGTTGAACTGATCAACAAGGCTGCCCTGAAGGCGAGGAGGTATCGAGACCTGCGCGGGTCGCGAAGCTGGCGCTCCCGGCCGGTAGGTCTTCGCCAGCTTGGCGAGGTCCTTGTGCGCGTCGTCCTCGAAGTGTGACAGCGTCTGGC
>NZ_JAKSYP010000155.1:0-92626 GCF_022829625.1 Methylobacterium sp. E-046
CTCGACCACCCCCAGCCCCGAGCCGAGATGGCCGCCCGTGATCGACACCGCGTCGATCATCTCGGCCCGAACCGCCTCCGCAACGGCCGGAAGCTCCGACTCCGGAAGACCGCGCAACGCCGCAGGATTCGGGACACGGTCTAGGAGCGCGCTCTGCTCGGGGGTAATCGCCACGGCATCAACCTCTATCGGACGGGATCGGTCGGACCGCCGAGCCTCAGGACATATCGAGCGGGGCCACGCCCTCGGGCCGCCCGTCTGAGCCGAGGGTGATCCTCTGGATCCGCGCCTCGGCCCGCTTGAGGAGCGCCTCGCAATGCTTCTTCAGCACCTCGCCGCGCTCGTAGATCGCCACCGACTCGTCGAGCGGCACGTCGCCCCGCTCCAGCCGCCGCACGATCTCCTCGAGCTGCTCCAGCGCCTTCTCGAAGGGCAGGTCGCCGGCGGCGGGGGCCACCTCGGGTCTGCTCGTGGTCATCCCTGATACTTCCTTTGGGGAGGTTCTAAGGCGGTAGACCCCGCGGCTACAACCCAGGCGCGGGGAGCACCAGCCGGCCCGGGACCGTTTTGAACCGGTGCGGCGGCGTTTGCGCCACACCTGGGGCCCGGCGCGACCCTCACGCGAGCGTCAGGGAGAACGGCGTGCCCTCGAAGGCGTCGGCACCCCGGCCGATGCGCGCCACGGCCGCGACCATGCGGCCCTCGCGCCCGAGCATCCGGTCGGCGATGGCGACGAACAGCGGGTTGGGCGTCGCGGACGGGGAGGCCGCCCGCAGGGCGTCGGCGATCGCCGCCTCGTCGCGCTCCGGCGCCAGCGCGCAGGCCGCGATGAAGGCTGCGGCGGTCGAGCGGCTGATCCCGGCGTAGCAGTGGACGACCAGGGGCTTCTCCCGGGGCCAAGCCCGGACGAAGTCGAGCACGCGGGCCACATGGTCCTCCGCCGGCAGGACATGCCCGTCGCGGGCGGTCGCGATGTCGCTGACCCCGATGATCGCGTGGTTCTCGGCCTCGATCACGGCGGGCCGCTCCAGCGGCGTCCCGACATTGATCAGCGTGAGCACGTGGCTCGCGCCGGTGGCGGCGACGGTCTCGGGCAGGCGCGAGAGGGGGCAGACGTGAAGGGTCGGCATCGTGCGGGTGCCAGTGACGTGCGATCGTGACGGATCGAGGGCGGCCGCGTCAGGGACCGCGGAGACGGTGGAAGCGGTCTAGGAACCGCGCCTCGGCCTCGGCGGTCGGCCAGGGCTCCGCCAGGGCCAGGACCGGATCGGGCAGGTCCGCGGCCCGGCCGAAGTAGAGCGCGGCCTCGTCCTGCGCGAACCCCGCGAGGCGGACGGCCTCCAGGTGGGCGGCGCTCCGGTCGGCGCGCTTCACCAACCCGGCGAGCGCCGGCGACGGGTCCGGCAATCCGAAGCGGCGGCGCATGGCGGCGAGCAGGCGCAGTTCGACCCCGCGGTAGGCATCGCCGATCGCGGCCTTGAGCGGGGAGATGATGTCGCCGACCACGTATTCGGGCGCGTCGTGCAGCAGCAGCTCCAGGCCCTCCGGACCGGTGCAGCCGGGGGCCAGATGGCGGCCCACCGCCTCGACCAGCAGGCTGTGCTGGGCCACCGAGAAGACGTGCGGCCCCCGGGTCTGGCCGTTCCAGCGGGCGACCCGGGCGAGCCCGTGGGCGATGTCGGCGATCTCGATGTCGTGGGGCGCTGGGTCGAGGAGGTCGAGGCGGCGGCCGGAGAGCATCCGCTGCCACGCGCGGGGACCCGGCTCGCTCATGGGGCTCGCCCCGCTCACGGGGCCAGCCCCAGCGCGGCGCAGGGCCCGTGCCGATGACACGCGACGAGGTGATCGTTGACCATGCCGACCGCCTGCATGAAGGCGTGCACGATGGTGGGGCCGCAGAACGCGAACCCCTCCGCCTTGAGCGCCTTGCCGATCGCCCGGGAGACCGGCGTCTCCGTGGCGATCCCGGCCCGGTTCCGGGCCGTGCCCTGGATCGGCCGGCCGTCGACGAAGTCCCAGAGGAAGGGCGCGAAGCCGGGGCCGCGCTCCTCGATCCGCAGCCACGCTCGGGCGCCCGCGATGGTGCCCTGGATCTTGGCGTGGTTGCGGATGATGCGGGTGTCCCCCATCAGCCGCGCGACGTCAGCCTCCGTGAAGCGGGCGATCCGCTCCGGGTCGAAGCCCGCGAAGGCGTCGCGGAACCCCTCGCGGCGGCGCAGGATGGTGATCCAGGACAGGCCGGCCTGGAACCCGTCGAGGATGAGCTTCTCGTAGAGGGCCCGGCCGTCGCGCTCGGGCACGCCCCATTCGGTGTCGTGGTAGGCGACGTAGAGCGGGTCGAGTCCCGCCCACCAGCAGCGGGGGCATCCGTCGGGGTGAGCGATCAGGCCGGTCTCGGACATCGCACCGGTTTAACGAGAACAGGAGCGGAACGCCATCGGCGCAGCCAAGCCGCGGAATCGGCCCGACACGACGTCAGCCCGCCGCGCCCGCCGCCTCCGGCATCGCGAAACTCGCGTAGCCCGGGCGCTCCAGCCGCACCGGATACCCGCCCGCAAGCGGGGTCTCGCCTGCCGCCAGCGCGTCGCCCAGCCGGTCGAGGCGGATCAGGGCGAGGCCGCGTCCGCCCGCGGCGCTGCCGGTGGTGCCGAGCACCTTCCCGCCCGCCGTGACCTCGGTGCCGGGTTCAGGGATGCCTTCCGGATAGGCCGCCGCCAGGATGCGGGTGCGGGCGGTGCCCCGGTGCTGCATGCGCGAGACCACCTCCTGGCCGACGTAGCAGCCCTTCTTGAAGTCGACCCCGCCGAACTGGTCCATCAGCGCCTCGTGCGGGAAGGCGTCCCCGAAGGCGTAGTCGCGCCCGCCCTCGGGGACGCCCAGCGCGATCCGGCGGGCATGGTAATCCGCCTCCGCGGCATCGGCCGAGAACGCCCCCTCTTCGGCGTAGAGCCGCGCGCCGAGATCGCCATGACGGGAATCGGCCACCCCCTCGGCGGCGCCCGGCGCGGCGCCGTCCCAGGCGGCCGCGACCGCCACGGTCGGGTCGGCGGCGATCGTCACCTGGGCGCGCAGCTTGTAGAGCGTCAGGCGCTTGGCGAGACCCGCCGCGCTCTCGGCCCGAACGTCGAACCGGAAGCCGTCGGCGAGCCGCGACACCAAGAAGTCGAACAGGACCTTGCCCTGCGGGGTCAGGAGGGCGCCGAGCCGCGCCTCGCTGGCCTGGAGCGTCTCGACGTTGCAGGTCAGCACGCCCTGGAGCAGCGCGGTCGCGTCCGGACCGGTGACGCGGACGAGGGCGCGGTCCGGCAGCAGGGCGACGGGCATGGCAGGCTCTTCCTCACGCGACGGGGGTCCGGCAGGCCGAACCCCGATACCGGGACGTAGTCGCTGCCCGTCCCCGCCTCAACCGTCCGCGATCCCGCCTCTCAGTGCTGGAGGGTCGTGGTGAAGGCGCCCCCGCGGATGCGCTCCGGGAAACCTTCCGCGTACCGGGCCGTCGCTTCCTCGCCGTAGGTCGTCACGAGTTCCTGGAAGGCCGCGAACAGCGCGGCCTGGGCCATGCAATCGCCGTCGAGCCCGTCGAGGCAGCCTTCCGCGAACGCTTCCGAGACGTAACTCAGCGCGACGCGCTTCTCCTCGACATCGACCTCGATGGGGGCGGTCTGAGAGATATGCTGCATGGCCCGATACTTCCGCTGCGCCGGGCACAAGACCCGGCGGACACCACGGATGATAAGCAGGTCCCGGCGGCTCGGCCAGCCGGGAATTTCGAATCGGTTAACGCGAGGACTCAAATCCGATGGTTCGCCGGCATCCTCGCGCGGTGTGCTGCCCCTGCATCACCCCCCGAACCGGCCGGCCAGGGCGTGCGACAGCCGGTCGCCCTCGGCGACGTACCGGGCGGCCGCCTCGTGCGCGGCCGGCGTGCAGACCCGGTAGGTCAGCGCGTAGCCGCGGTAGCCGCGGTTGTAGGCTCCGGCCAGCCGGTCGCGGCGGGCCGGGGTCACGCCCTCGGACTCGATCAGCGCCTTCATGCGGGCGGGCCAGTCGGCGGCGTCCGCGGTCCCGCACAGGCCGCGCAGGAACGCCAGCGCGCCGATGATCTCGGACATGCGCATCAGGTCGCGGTCGTAGGGTGCCGGCGCGTCCGCGGGGGCATTCGCCTCCTTGGACGTCTCCTTCGGGGCGTCCTTGGCGGCGGGCGCGGCCGTCCGGCCGGAGCGCTGCTGCGCGGGAGCCGGGCCCGCCAGCGGCCCGACGAGAAGCGTGAGCACGCACAGGAGCGATGCCGGGTGCCTCACGCCGTCACCCCCCGGTCGCGCATTTCCGCCACGCGGGCGAAGGCCGCCCGCAGGGTGTCGGTCAGGCCCGGGGTCGTCGGCAGGGCGGCGACCTCCGCCAGCGTCGCCCAGCGGGTCCCCAGGGCCTCGGGCCCGGCGACCGGCTCCCCGCCCCGCCACAGGGCCGCGTGCGGGTGGACGACGTAGTGATGCCGGGCGCGCCCGACCTCGTCCCGGACGATGATCTCCGTGGGGGCGAGCACGCCGACCACCTCGGCGGTGAGGCCGACCTCCTCGGACAATTCGCGCAGGGCCGCCTCGGCCAGGGCCTCGCCGGCCTCGACGAGGCCGCCCGGCAGCGTCCAGACCCCGCGCATCGGCTCGTTGGCGCGGGCGGCCAGCAGGACCCGATCGTCCCGGATCACCGCGATCGACGCCCCCACGAAGGGGCGCGTCGGGAACAGGCGGCTCTCGGCCGATGGCTCCTGCGCGGTCACGGCGTCCCTCCCTCGGGGGCGACCACCGCCACCCGCCCGCCGGCGAGGCCGACCACGAGCCGCGTCGCCCCGCCCTCGCCGAGGACCACGATGCCGGTCTCCGGCGGCGCCGGGAGCGGCACGCGCAGGCGCTCGCGCAGCGTGCCCTTGGCGGTGACCAGGGCGATCTCCGGCTTGCCGGCCACCGGCAGCACCAGCTCGGGGCCGCCGGCCAGGGTCGCGACGGCGAGATCCGAATCGCCCGCGCCGGGCGCGTAGCCGTCCGCCGCGGCGGCCGGCTCGATCCGGTCGGGCTGCAGCGTCCAGAGCTGGAGCCGGCCGGCGGCGCTCACCGTCGCGGCCTGGGTCTGGCCGGATCCGGCGAAGTCGGCGATCCCGGCAATCTTCACGGGCGGTCCGGGCTGCGGGGCCGTGCGCGCCGTGACCGTCCAGGCACCGCCGGCCGGCCGATCGACCAGGACGAGGCCGCCCGCATCCGCGCCGGAGCGTGTCGCGGCGAGCAGCATCGGGCGGTCGCCGAGGCGCAGCAGGCGCGGCCGCAGGGGCGCGAACACGGCCTCGCCGCCCGCCGGCACCGTGACGGTGGCCACCGGAACCGGCTTCGGATCGGTGCTGACCGCCATCGGCTGGCGCTCCCGGATCGTCAGCACGGAGGCGGCCTCGCTGCCGTCGGCCGCGCGGGTCCGCCCGGTGAGGTAGGCGCTGAGCGGCCCGGAGAGCGCCCGGCGCGAGCCCGGCAGGGCGCCGCGCGGTGTCTCGGCGGCGGTCAGCCCCTCCACCGCCTCCCGCCCGATCGGCCGGACGGTGACGCTGCCCCCCGAGAGCGTCAGCACGGCGCCGCCGTCCTCACCCCAGACGACGGCCACTGGCGCGCTCTCCTCGTCACCGACCTGCTGGCTCGCCGTCCCGCCGGCGATCGGCAGCAGGCCGGAGGTCGCCACCGAGACCGCGGCCTCGCTGCGGGGCCCGCGCAGGGCGCGGACCTGGAAGGGCAGGTCGAGGATCCGGACGCCCGGCTCAGCCCGGGCGGCGAGCGGGAGGGCGCCCACGAGCAGCCCTGCGAGCAGCGTCCGGCCCCGGAGACCCGGTGCCCGCCCGCGATTCGCGGCGGTCACGCCCGAGGGGGCACGCGGCCTGATCAAACGTGCTGGCCGCCGTTGATGTGCAGCTCGGCCCCGTTCACGTAGGACGAGGCCTCGGTGCACAGGAAGTAAATCGCCTTGGCGACCTCGTCGGGGGTGCCGAGCCGGCGCTGCGGGATCTGCTCGATCAGCTTCTCGGTGCCGGGCGACAGGATCGAGGTGTCGATCTCGCCGGGCGAGATCGCGTTCACCCGCACGCCGAGCGGGCCGAAATCGGCGGCCATCTCGCGGGTCAGGCCGGCAAGCGCCGCCTTCGAGGTGCCGTAGGCTGCCCCCGCGAAGGGGTGGACGCGCGAGCCCGCGATCGACGTCACGTTGACCACCGAGCCCCTGGCCCGGGCGAGCTCGTCGCGCAGGCCGCGGGCCAGCAGGATCGTGGCGAAGAGATTGACCTGGAACACCCGCTGCCAGGCGTCGAACTCCGTGGCGAGCGCTCCGAGGCGCTCCCCCTCCGGCCCCTTCGGCGAGATGCCGGCATTGTTGACCAGCGCGTGCAGCACGCCGCCCTCGGCGGCGAGGCGGCCGCGGACCTCCTCGACGGCGCGAACCGTATCCTGCGCGTCCGCGAGATCGACCTGGAGGTGGTCTTCGGGACCCATCTCCCACGGACAGTTCTCCGGGAAGGGGTGGCGCGAGCAGGTGATCACGCGCCAGCCCGCGGCCGAGAACCGCTTGACGGTGGCGTGGCCGATGCCCCGGCTCGCACCCGTGAGCAGCATGATGCGCCGGCGTTCGTTGACGGGGAGGGCCAAAGCCGTAAGCCTCGCTGGCGGTGGGGATCGCGGCGCGGTCTGGGCGCGGACGTCGTGCCGGTGAGCCTCAACGGTCTAGGCGCACCGCAACAGGAAATCCAGAGCGCGTCGCGCCCCGGGGCGATGCAGGGAAGAGGAACACCATGGCCAGCGGGCAAACCAGCGCGGAGCGCATGCCGGAGATCCCGGTCGACAGCCTCACGGCGGCGCAGGCCGCGGCCGCGGCGGCGTTCGAGGCCGAGCGCGGCGTGCCCGTCTTCGGGCCGTTCGTGCCGCTCCTGCGCAGCCCCGAGCTAATGCTCTGCGCCAGCCGGATGGGTCTCTACCTGCGCTACGGCAGCGCCCTGCCGCTGCGGATCAGCGAGTTCGCCATCCTCCTCGTCGCCCGGGAGTGGAGCCAGCCGGTGGAATGGGCGATCCATCACCCGATCGCCCTGAAGGCCGGCGTCGCACCCGAGACCGCGCAGGCCCTGGCCGAGGGGCGCCGTCCCGACACGATGAGCCCCGACGAGGCCCTGGCCTACGCCTTCTCGACGGAGCTGCTGCACAACCGCGCGGTGAGCGAGCCGACCTACACGGCCGTGGTGGCGCGCTTCGGCGAGCAGGGGGCGATCGATCTCACCGGCATCAACGGCTACTACGCGCTGCTGGCCATGACCATGAACGTCGCCCGGACGGCGGTGCCGAGCGACGCGTCCGCGCCGCTGCCGCCGCTGGTCGGGTAGGGTTCGGAGCCGCGTCCCGGCGGGTTCCCGTTCTGGACCCGCCTCCGCTTCGCTCCGCCCGCCCGGGAAGGGCCGGTGCAGACCGACCCTCAACTCCCTCCGGGGGCAGCGAGCGTGGATCGGGCGTGAGAGGAAGGGGTCCCAGAACCCGGAACGGGGCCCGCTGCGAAGCGGGCCCGCCCTGAACCACAGTCCCCCGCCGCTTGTGGCGCCGGCCGCTTCGGTCTAACCGTCCTCCCCCGGCGGGCGCCCGACGCGCCGCACGCCGATCCCCGAAAACCCGGCCGGACGAGAGCCATGGTCGCCCATACCCGCGCCGATTCGGCACCCAAGCCCACCGATCCCGCGCTGGCCGGCGCCCGGATCCTCGTCGTCGAGGCGCGCTACTACGACGCGATCGCCGACGAACTCCTCTCCGGCGCGCTGGCCGCGATCGCGGCGGCCGCCGCGCAGGCCACCGTGGTGACCGTGCCGGGCGCCCTGGAGATCCCCGCCGCGGTGGCGATCCTGCTCGACGCGGGATCCTACGACGCCGTGGTCGCGCTGGGCTGCGTGATCCGCGGCGAGACCGGCCATTACGACATCGTGGCCGGCGAGAGCGCCCGCGCGCTGATGGACCTCTCGGTCCAGCGCCGCGTGCCGCTCGGCAACGGCATCCTGACCGTGGAGACCGAGGCGCAGGCGCTCGCCCGCGCCAGGGTCGCCGAGATGAACAAGGGTGGCGGTGCAGCCGAGGCGGCGCTCGGGGTGCTCGCTCTCAAGCGCGCGGCCGAGGCCGCACGGCCGCGATGACGAGAACCGACATGACCGGGACGACCGACACGAAGCCGGAGGCGGCCGGCCAGTCCGCCGGCACGACGACTGACAAGACGACCGGCAAGACGACCGCCAAGGGGATCAGCCTCCGCACCGGTGCCCGCCTCGCCGTGGTGCAGGCGCTCTACGAGATGGACATCTCCGGCAAGGGCGTCCTCGACGCGCTCGCCGAGTTCGAGGCGTTCTGGATCGGCCAGGAGGTCGACGGGATCATGCATCCCGAGGCCGAGACCGCCTTCTTCCGCGACCTCCTGCGCGGCACCGTAGAGGAACAGCGGGCCATCGACCCGAAGCTCGATCAGGCGCTCGCCCAGGGCTGGCCGCTCCGGCGCATCGAGATCGTGCTCCGCGCGATCCTGCGCGCCGGGGCCTACGAGTTGATGTTCCGGCCCGACGTGCCGGCGGCGGCGGCCATCTCCGAATACGTCGACGTGGCCCGCAGCTTCTACACCGCCGACGAGCCGGGGCTCGTCAACGCGGTGCTCGACCGGCTCGCCCGGGAGGTCCGGCCGGGCGAGGTCGGGATGGCCAAGGGCAAGGGCGCCCATAAGAGCACGGGCAAGAGCGCCGGCGCGGGCGCCGATCAGGGTCCCGGCGAGACGGGCTCAGCCAAGCCGGGTCCGTCCACGGCGGGCTCGTCCAAGCCGGGCTCGTCCAAGCCGCTCCCGACGCCGACCCCCACCGACGAGGCCTGATCCGTGGCCGGCCCGGTCCGCGCCTCCGAGGAGGGGTTGATCGCCCGCTATTTCGCCCCCCTGGCGGGGCCGGGCGCGGACGGACTCCGGGACGACGCCGCCATCCTGACGCCGGCCCCCGGCCACGACCTCGTGCTCACCGCCGACGCCGTGGTGGCGGGGATCCACTACTTCCCCGACGACCCGCCGGCCTCGATCGCCCGCAAGGCCCTGGGGGTGAACCTCTCTGACATCGCCGCCAAGGGCGCGGTCCCCCGCGGCTTCCTGCTGACCCTGGCGCTGCCCGACGACTGGACCGAGGACTGGCTCGCCGGGTTCTCGGCCGGATTGGGTGAGGCGGCCGCGGAGGCCGGATGCCCCCTGCTCGGTGGCGATACCGTGCGGTCCGGCGGCGCGGCGCTGATCGGGGTGAGCATGATGGGCGAAGTCCCGTCCGGTGCGATCGTCCGGCGCAACACCGCCCGGATCGGCGACCGGATCTGCGTGACCGGGACGATCGGCGACGCGGCCCTGGGCCTGCGGCTGCGCCTGGAGCCAGAGGCCGCCTGGGCGGCCGGCCTCGATCCGGCGCTGCGGGCGATGCTGGCCGACCGCTACCTCCATCCGCGCCCGCGCCTCGCCGCGGCGGAGGCGGTGCGCCGCCACGCCACCGCGGCCATGGACGTCTCGGACGGGCTCGCAGGCGACCTCGCCAAGATGCTGGGCGCGGGGCGGAGCGCCTCGATCGATGTGGCCGCCGTCCCGCTCTCGGAGGCGACCCGGCGCGCCCGCGCGGCCGAGCCCGGCCTGATCGACGCCGTCCTGACCGGAGGCGACGATTACGAGATCCTCTGCACGGTGACGCCCGAAAGGCTCGACGCCTTCCGGGCCGAACTGGCGGAAGCCGGGATCGCGCTCGCCGCCATCGGTGCCGTCACGGCGGGCGACGACCCGCCCCGGTTCGCGATGGCTGATGGGGCCGCGCGCGTGTTCGGGGCCGGGGCGTTCAGCCACTTCTGAGGGCCCGTTCGAGCCCTCAGCCGGTCGGACCCCTCGGTCGCGCGTGCCGACCCGGGTCCCACCCGGGGGCGCGGAGGCCGCCTGGGCGCGGCCCGTCCCGCCGCCGGACCGTCTCCTTCAGCGGGCTCAGGGCCGCTCGGGCGGCGATCGCTCCGGCTTACGCCCCGGCGCCGCGGTCGAGGACGATCACCGCCCGGCGGTTCTGCGACCAGCAGGAGATGTCGTTGCACACCGCCACCGGCCGCTCCTTGCCGTACGACACGGTCCGCATCCGGCCCGCCGTGATGCCGCGGGTGGCGAGGTAGTCGTTCACCGACTGGGCCCGGCGGGCGCCGAGCGAGAAGTTGTACTCGCGGGTGCCGCGCTCGTCGGCGTGGCCCTCGATGATGAAGGTGTAGCGCGGGTAGCGCTGCAGCCACGCGGCCTGCTTGTCCAGCGTCGCCGTCGCGGTGGGCGTCAGGTCGGTGGAGTCCGATTCGAAGAAGACCCGGTCGCCGATATTGACGACGAAGTCCTGCGCGCTGCCGGGGGTCGCGGCGCCGGCCCCGAACGCCGAGGCGTCCGCGAGGTCCTTGTCGTTGCTGCAGGCGCCGAGGCCGAGGGCGGCGACGAGGGCGAGTCCGAGGGCGGCGGCGCGGAAAGGCTGGGGCATGATCTGAAAAACTCCTCGAGCGGTGCCGAAGGCCGGCTGCGGGTCTTCGAGGCGTGTCCGCGTAGTCCTGAGCACCGTCTGTAGGCGCGGATGGTTAAGCGACGGTTCAGACGCGTCGGGCGAGGCCGTGGTGGCGGCCCGCGGCGTCCGGTGTCGTGCGCTGTCGCACCCGGAATGCGGCGGCTGCGGGGCGGGGGCCCGGGGGGGGTGGCCCCGACGGCGATTTCGCCGGCATGGGTTGCGGCGCGGCCACACGCCAAGCGGTGACCGGCCGGGCCGGGTTTTTAAGGGTTCCTCAACCCTGACGACGTCTGGATCGCGGGCGGAACACCCGGACCCCTGCCATGCGCCCCGCCCAGAGCGTCCTCATCGTCGAGGACAGCTACCTGCTCCTCGAGATCATCGCGAGCCTGTGCGAGACGCACGGGATCCGGGTGATCGAGGCCTCCACGGGCGAGGCGGCGCTGACGCTCCTGCGCGCGCGGGGCAGCGCGATCGACTGGCTGTTCACCGACATTCATCTGCCCGGACTGATCGACGGCTGGACGGTGGCGCACGCCTTCCGGGGGATCCACCCGGACCGGCCGGTGGTCTACACCTCGACCGAGGCCAACCGGCGGAGCGGCGTGCCGGGCAGCCTGTTCCTGCGCAAGCCGTTCCAAGTTCAGGAGGTCGACCGGCTGGTGCGGATGATGGTCGATGGCCCCGGCGATGCGCATCGCGGCACGCCGCTCCACGCCCTCGGCTGAGATCCGGCGTTCCGCGTCGTCGGCCGATCCGGGTCGGACCGCCATCGCGCGCGGAGTTGAAGCGCCGAAGACCGCTTGACGCTTGGCGGCACGCCGCCGCTGGGTTGCCGCGTGCCGTTCGCGAAGACCGCGCACCCTCCCGCCGGGGCCGTCCGCGCGTCGAGGCGGCCTCACCCGCCCCGGAACAGCGCCACGATGTCCGGCGCCGCCAGCCACGCCTCCACCCGCGGGCAGGCGAGGTCACCTTGCGGCACCGTGTCGTAGATGGTGAAGCTCGCCGCGACGAAGCCCGCCAGGTCGTAGAGCGTCGGGAAATCGTCGCGGCGGGGCTTCGCCTTGAACAGGTACGACCCGGTCAGCCCGAAATGCTCCGCGACGGGCGGGTAGATCGGCCAGACCACGTCCTGGGCCAGCTCGTCGCCGAGGTAATCCTCGATCTCCACGGGCTCCGGCGTCAGCCCGTTCTCCTGCAGGAGACGCCGCGCGATGTCGCCGAGGACGTGGACCTTCGGATGGTTCATCAGGTGCATGAAGGCGCCACGACGCGCCCAGCGGGTCACCTCCCGCTCCAGGCCGAAGCCCAGGGCGGTGGCGGCGGCCGCCAGTTCCCGCACCGCCGGGTCCCAATGCTCGAGGTAGCCCAGGCGCGCGAACACGTCCTCGCGGAACAGCCCGACGGTGCGGCCGACGTCGAGGCCGAGCCGGTGGGCGGTGAGGGCGATCGCCGAGTGGTACTGGCCCATCGGCGACGGGGTCAGCTTCAGGGCGGCGAGGTCCGAGGCCTGGCCGGCATAGACCATGTCGGGATGGAAGGCCGAGAACACGATCGACGGGAACAGCTTGAGGCGGGGGTCGGCCGCGCGCAGGGTGGCGACATCGCCGCCCGGGATCAGCCCGGCCGGGAAGGCCTGCGAGAAGACGTGGTCGTGCGCCTGCAGGGTCCGGATCAGGCCGTCGACATGGCCGTGGTCGCGCTTCAGCGACCCCATGGGCAGGTAGCGGACCGGACTCCGCGGCGCCAGCAGGCGCATCGCCCGGGCGATGCCCCGGGCCTGGCAATTGCCCAGCACCGCGATGCTCGGCCCGTCACGGGTCGTGGCGGCACGGGCGCGGTTCCGCCATGGTGTCGCCCAGGTGGGGGGCCAACTGGTGGGCGCCCAGCTGGGCGCCGAGAGGGTGAACGCGCTGCGGGCGCGCCGGGGCAGGTCGTTCAGGGCCACGTCGCGTGCCGGTGTCAGCGGACGGCTCAGCACCCCCGAGGGCCTGTCGCCGTCGTGAAGAAGAGGGTTCGAGGATGGCGTTGAATCCGTATACGGGTCTACCGGCCGAGCGATTCTGGCGCAAGGTCGTCACCAACGTGCCGCCCTTCGCGGTCAATCCGCACCCGAAGGACACCTTCGTGATCGGGCCGACCGACAAGGTCGCCACCGGCGGCTCGTGCTTCGCGCAACGGGTGGCCGAGGCGGTCCGGGGCGCCGGCTTCAACTACTACCTGACCGAGCCGCCGGCCCCGGGGATGAGCGCCGAGGAGGCCACTGCCCGGCAGTTCGGCACGTTCTCGGCGCGGTACGGCAATCTCTATTACACGCGCCAGTTCGTGCAGCTGTTCGACCGGGCCTACGGCCGGTTCGAGCCGGAGCTGAAGGCGTGGCTGCGCGACGACGGCCGCTACGTCGATCCGTTCCGCCCCACCGTCGAGCCGGCGGGCTTCGCCAGCGAGGCCGAGGTGGTGGCGGCGCGCGACGCGCACCTGGCCGAGGTGCGCCGCCTGTTCGAGACCCTCGACGTGTTCGTGCTGACGCTCGGCCTCACGGAAGGGTGGCGCTGGCGGGCCGACGGCGCGGCGCTGCCGCTGGCCCCCGGGGTCGCGGGCGGCACCTTCGATCCAGACCTCTACGAGTGCGTCAACGCGGGTGCCGGTGAGGTGCTCGGTGACCTCAACGGCTTCCTCGACCGGCTCTGGAGCGTGAACCCGAAGGCGCGGGTAATCTTCACGGTCTCGCCGGTGCCGATGATCGCCACCTACATGGACCGGCACGTGATGGAGTCGAACAGCTACTCCAAGTCGGTGCTGCGGGTGGCGGCCGGCGAGGTCGTCGGCCGCGGCGACCCGCGGGCGGTCTACTTCCCCGCCTACGACATCGTCACGAGCAACGTGAATGCCGGGCGCTACTACAACGAGGACCAGCGCACCATCAACGACGCGGGCGTGCGCCACGTCATGCGGTTGTTCCTGGCGACCTTCGCCCGCGACCGTGTGAACGCGGCTCCGGTCCACGCCCCCGTGGACCTCGCGGCGGAGTTCGAGGGCAATGCCGGCGTGATCTGCGACGAGGAGGAGATCGAGCGCAGCGTGGCGTGAGGCGGCACGGCGCGGGCCCTCGGGACCGCGCCGGTCGATCCGTTCAGTCCGGTGACGGCGCCCCCGCCGCCACGTCGCGCGCGAGGACGGCGGGAGAGCGGGGTCGCGCCTTCCGCCACCGCTCGGCCGGGACGCCGATCCGGGTTTGCCTCGGGGCGGGCGTTTCGGGCAAGCTCGGCAGGTCGGGCATGCTGCCCATCCGGAGACGAATCCCTTGAGTCTGCCCCCGCCCCGCCGTGCCGACCACGACATCGATCCGGTCTTCGTCGCGCGGCACTCCCCTCGCGCCTTCACGGGCGAGGCCGTGCCCGAGTCCGAGCTGATGCGGATGATCGAGGCGGCGCGCTGGTCGCCCTCGGCGTACAATTCGCAGCCCTGGCGCTTCCTCTACGCGCTGCGCGGCGATGCCCATTGGGAGACGTTCCTTGGCCTGCTCGTGCCCGGCAACCAGAAATGGGTCTCCGGCACCGGCGCGATCCTGTTCCTGGTCTCGAACGGGCTCATGAAGGTCGGCGACGAGCTGAAGCCGTCCTACAGCCACTCCTTCGACGCCGGCACTGCCTCGCTGGCCTTCCAGCTCCAGGCGATCCACCAGGGCTGGCACGCCCACGGCATGGTCGGGTTCGACCATGTCCGCGCGCCCGAGGTTCTGCGCCTGCCCGAGAACCACCGGATCGAGGCGGCCTTCGCGGTCGGCCGCAAGACGCCGGAGGCCGACCTCACCGACGAGCAGCGCCCGCGCGAGGCGCCCAACGGCCGCCGGCCGGTTACCGACTTCACCATCGCGGGCCCGTTCCCGGCGGCCGCGGGTTGAAGCGAAGCGGAACCGTCGCCTGCGACTGAAGATTGTGTTCGCATCGCAATGCCGTCGTGGCCGGGGATCACCGCCTGCCGGTCGGTCCCCGGGCAGCGGGGTCGCCGATTGGGCCCATCCCCGCTCGCTCCTGCGGCGCTTCGGGAGCTGGCTGATGGATCCGTCCGACCGGGCCACGTCGCCCGCCGCCTTTCTGGACGAGGGCGGCTTCGACCATGCCTCGGGGCTGCGCAGCGTGGCCGAGCGCCACGGCGTCAGCCTGGAGGCCGTGCGCCACCTGATGCAGGCGCTGGAGCGCGGGCACGGCACGATGGCCCAGTTCGACCATCCGGACCTCGGCGGGATGGGCCAGTGGTTCTCCGGCGGCATGGTGATGGTCGGCCGGATGTTCGATGACGGGCTGAAGGCGCGGGTCAATGCCCTCTGCACCGAACTGGCCGAGACCCTTCCCCCGGGCGGGTTCTCGGAGGCTGCGCCGGCCGCGCGGCGCGGCGGTGGCGAGTGGTGGCCCGCCGATCTCGGATCCCCGGCGCGCACCGGCGCGCAGAATGGTCTGCGCTACGCGTATTTCCCCGAGCGACAGCGCCTCGCCGTCGAGTCCGGTGCGGGCGTCGCCCTCTACGACACCGGCGAGCATCGCATCACCGGGGTGTCGCAGGTGAATGGCAGCCTCAGCCTCACCGGCGCGACGGGCGCCGTCGATCTCGAACGTCTGCGCCGTATCGAGGCCGAGGCGGCCGCCCCGCGTCAGGTCGATCCGGAACGCGCGCGCGCGCCCACCGCCGCCGAGACGGCCGCCCCGACACACGGCGTCACCCCGGCGCAGGGGTCCGGCCCGGCGCAGGAGTCCGGCCCGGCGCAGGGGGCCGCGGCCGACGTGCTCGCGACCATCGAGCGGCTCGCGGATCTGCACGCCCGGGGCGTGCTCACCGAACAGGAATTCTCCGCCAAGAAGGCGGAGCTGCTGGCGCGGCTGTAGGGCGGGTCCGCCCGCCGCGCCCCGACCTTGCGCGCGCTGCGAGGACCGGGACGTGCGGGCGGCACGCGTCCGTCTGCACCGGGGCCCCTACTCGTCGGGCCGCACCGCCTGCCCCCCCCGATCGATCGGCAGGCTCGGGCCCTTCAGCTCGGAATCGCTCGGCAGGGACCGCACGTCCCAGCCACCGCCGAGCGCCCGGATCAGCGTGACCGCCGCGGTGAAGCGGTTCAGCCGCACTTGAAGGGCATTGATCTCGTTGTTCACGAGCAGGCCCTGCGCGGTCACCACGGTGGTGAAGTTCTGCGTGCCGGCCCGGTACTCGTTGAGGGTGATCTCCACGGCCTTGCGCGACAGGTCCACGGCGGTGTCCTGCGCCGTCTGCTGCTGAGTGAGGATTCGCAGCGCCGCCATCTGGTTCTCCACCTCGGCGAAGGCAGAGAGCACCACCTGGCGGTAGCCGGCGACCGCGGAGTCGTAGCCAGCCTCGGCCGCGCGCAGGGCCGCCGTGCGGGCACCGCCGTCGAACAGCACCTCGCTGCCGGCCGCCGTCACCGACCAGAACTGGTTCGCCACCGAGAACAGGCCGTTGCGGGTCAGCCCGGAGATGCCGCCCTGAGCCGAGATCGTCACGGTGGGGAAGAAGGCCGCCACCGCCACGCCGATCCGCTCGCTCTGCGCCTGGACGAGGCGCTCGGCCTGGGCAACGTCGGGCCGCCGCTCCAGCAGATCGCTGGGGATGCCTACCGGCACCGCGGGCGGATTGCGCGCGATGCCGCCGGTCGGGATCGACACCTCCGAGGGCGGCCGCCCGATCAGCGTGGCGATGGCGTTCACGTACTGGACCCGGGTCAGCCGCACCGCGATGGCCTGGGCCTCGATGGTCTGGACCTGGGTCTGGGCGGTGATCACGTCCGAGCGCGCTGCCACGCCGGCGGCGTACTGGTTCTCGGTGATCCCCAGCGTCTTCTTGAAGTTCTCAACGTTCTCGTCGAGCACCTTCTGGAGGGAATCGGCGTAGCGCACCGTCAGGTAATCGGCCGCGACCTCCGCCTGGATGGTCAGGCGGGTCAGCGCGATCGTGGCGGCGTCGGATTGCGCCAGCGCCGCCTCGCTCTCGATGGTCCGCCGCGTGCCGCCGAACAGGTCGAGTTCCCAGCTCGCCTGGCCGATCAGCGAGGCGCTCGTGCGCACGGTGCCGCCGCTGCCGGTCCGGGTGATGCTCGGCGCGCCGATCACCGTCGGGTACAGGGCGGCCTGGGCCGAGGCGACGAGCGCCCGCGCCTGCCGGTAATTCGCCACCGCCTGCCGGAGGGACTGGTTGTCGACGTCGACGAGGCGGATCAGCCGGTCCAGGGTCGGATCCCGGAACACCCGCCACCAGTCGCCGCGCTCCACGGCGTCGTTGGGCCGCGCCTCGCGAAACCCCTTCTTTCGCGCGGCGATGTAGGCCGGGCTGTCCTCCCGGAGGCCGCCCTGCTTGTAGGCGAACGGGGTTTCCACGGAGGGGCGGGTGTAATCGGGACCGACCACGCATCCGGCGAGGACGGGTGCCGTCACGAGAAGGGTGACGAGGCCGAGCGGGACGCGCGACGCACCCCTTCCCCTCTCTGCACGGGCGAGTGCGCGGCGCTGCAGCGGGGGACGGGGCAGCACCGTTTCAGGCGCTGTCCCGCCCGACGTGACGGCCCCAACCGCCGCCGGCCGCCTCGCACCCCGGTCCCGAGCCTCGCCGACGCCAGAGCCGCCCTCCCCCAAGGAGGGAGGGATAGGCGCGCGCGCGTTCATCCCGGCCGCTGTTTCACGTGAAACCTTGAGCATCACTCTCCGGCCGGCAGCGCCGCTTCTCCGCCCCGTCCGGCGCGCCTGCGGCGGTTGAGCACCCTGTGCCGGAGGCGATCAAGGGTCAGGTAGACGACGGGGGTGGTGTAGAGGGTCAGGATCTGGCTCACGATCAGCCCGCCCACGATGGCGATCCCCAGGGGGCGGCGCAGCTCGGCGCCCTCGCCGTTGGCCAGGATCAGCGGCACCGCCCCGAGCATCGCCGCCAGCGTCGTCATCATGATCGGCCGGAAGCGCAGGAGACAGGCCTCGCGGATGGCATCCACGGGATTCGCGCCCAGGGTCCGCTCGGCATCGATCGCCACGTCGATCATCATGATGGCGTTCTTCTTCACGATGCCGATCAGCAGGAACACCGCGATCAGCGCGATGATGGTGAAGTCCGTGCCGGTCACCAGCAGGGCCAGCACCGCGCCGACGCCCGCCGACGGCAGGGTCGAGAGGATCGTCAGCGGGTGCACGAAGCTCTCGTACAGGATCCCCAGCACCGCGTAGACCGCCAGGATTGCCGCCAGGATCAGCAGCGGCTGGCGCGAGGCCGAGGCGACGTAGTTCTTGGCCGCGCCGGCATACTCGCCGTGGATCGTGGCCGGAAGCTGCAGGGAGGCCATGGCCCGGTCGATGGCGTCGGTGGCATCCGACAGGCTCTTCCCCGGGGCGAGGTTGAACGAGATCGTGGTCGCCACGAACAGGCCCTGGTGGCTCACCTGGACGGGGGCGTTGCCCGGCTCGATCCGCGCGAAGGCCGAGAGCGGGACCATCGTCTCCTTGGCGGCCGACACCGGGGCGCTCGACGAGGCGCCCCCCTTGGAAGCCGCGATGGCGTTGGCCGAGGCATTGCGGGCCGAGTCGGACGCGATGGCGGCGGCGTTCGAGGCGGTGTCGGCCGTGCTGGCTGAAGCCGCTGCGGCCGCCGCGCCCGCGCTGCCCGACGCCCCGCCGACCGCGCCGGTTCCGGTGGCGGCGCCCGTCGCGGACGACGCGCTGCCCGGGCTGCTTGTGCCGGTTGCCGCGTTGGTGTTGACGCTCCCGCCCGCCGCCACCGTGCCGGCCACCGCGTTGGTGGTGGCCGAGCCGGCCGCGTTGCCGCCCGAGGTCGAGACATAGATCTGCTTGAGCGTCTCCGGCGTCTCCAGGTAGCGCGGGGCGATCTCCATCACGACGTGGTACTGGTTCAGCGGATTGTAGATCGTCGAGACCTGGCGCTGGCCGAAGGCGTCGTAGAGGGTGTTGTCGATCTTGTTCGGGGTGATGCCGTAGCGGAACGCGGTCGCTCGGTCGATCACCAGTCGGGTCTCCAGCCCGCCCTCCTGCTGGTCCGAGGTGACGTCCGCGAAGGTCGGGTCCTTCTGCAGGGCGGCCACCAGCTTCGGGGCGGCGGCGAACAGCTCCTCGGCGGAGTCGCCCTGGAGGGTGTACTGGTATTGGGCGAAGCTCTGGCGCCCGCCCATCTGAAGGTCCTGGCGCGGGAAGACGTAGAGGCGTGCGCCCGCCACCTGGGCGAGCTTCGGCCGCAGCCGCGCCATCACGGCCGAGATCGGCGCCCGCTCGTTGAGCGGCTTCAGGCCGACGAACACGTTGGCCGAGTTGGTGCCGCGCCCCCCCGTGAAGCCGACGACGCTCTCCACCGCCGGATCGGCACCGACGATCGCGGTCGCCTGCTTGAGCTTCTTCTCCATGGACTGGAACGAGATGCGCTGATCAGCCTGGACGCCGCCCATCATCTGGCCGGTATCCTGCTCGGGGAAGAAGCCCTTCGGGACGATGATGTAGAGGTAGACGTTGAGCCCCACCGTGGCGAGCAGGCTCAGCAGCACGAGGCGCGGATGGGCGAGCGCCACCGCGAGGGTGCGCGCGTAGGCGCCGAGCAGCCGGTTGAAGCCGCCCTCCAGGATCCGGATCAGCAGGTTCGGCCGGCGCTTCGGCGCGGGCTCTCCGCCCGGGCGGTGCCCCTCGGCCCGCAGCAGCCGGGCGCACATCATCGGCGTCGTCGTCAGCGACAGGACCAGGGAGATCAGGATCGACAGCGACAGGGTGACGGAGAATTCCTGGAAGATGCGGCCGACGAGGCCGCCCATCAGCAGGATCGGCAGGAACACCGCGATGAGCGACAGGCTCATCGAGATCACCGTGAACCCAACCTCCCGGGCGCCGATCAGCGCCGCCTGGAGCCGCGGCTTGCCCTCCTCGATGTGGCGTTGGACGTTCTCCAGCACCACGATGGCGTCGTCGACCACGAAGCCGGTGCCGATGATCAGCGCGGTGAGGGACAGGATGTTGAGCGAGTAGCCGAGCAGGTACATCGCCGAGAAGGTGCCGATGATCGAGATCGGCACGGCGACCGCCGGGATCAGCGTGGCCCGCCAGGAGCGCAGGAAGCCGAACACCACCAGGATCACGAGGCCGACCGCCACCAGGAGGGTCTCCTCGGTGGCCGAGAGCGAGGCGCGGATCGTGGCGCTGCGGTCGCCCGTGAGCTTGATGTCGATGCCGCCGGGGAGCGAGGCCGTGATCTGCGGCAGCGCCTCCTTCACGCCGTTGATCGTCTCGACCACGTTGGCGCCGGGCTGCTTGTAGACGAACAGCAGCACGCCGGGCTGGCCGTTGACGATGCCGAGATTGCGCTTGTCCTCGACGCCGTCGAGCACTTGGCCCACATCGGTGAGCTTCACCGCGGCGCCGTTGCGGTAGGCCACGATGATGTCGCGGTAATCGGCGGCCTTGCGTCCCTGGTCGTTGGCGTAGAGCTGGTAGCGGCGGTCGCCCGCGTCGATCTCGCCCTTCGGCGAATTGGCGTTGGCGGAGGCGAGCGCCGCCCGGATGCCCTCGAGGCCGATGCCGTAATTGAACAGGGCGGTGGGATCGAGCTCGACCCGCACCGCCGGCAGGGACGAGCCGCCGATGTCGACGTTGCCGACACCGGGGAGCTGCGACAGCTTCTGCTGCACCACGGTGGCGGCGGAATCGTAGACCTGACCGCGGGTGAGCGTCTCCGAGGTCATGCCGAGGATGATGATCGGCGTGTCGGCGGGGTTGAACTTCCGGTAGGTCGGGTTCTGCCGCAGGGCCGTCGGCAGGTCGGCCCGGGCCGCGTTGATGGCGGCCTGGACGTCCCGGGCCGCACCGTCGATGTCGCGGTTGAGGCCGAACAGCAGCACGATCCGGGTCGAGCCCAGGGTGTTGGTGGACGTCATCTCGTTGACGTCCGCGATGGCGCCGAGCCGCCGCTCCAGAGGTGCCGCCACCGTGGTGGCCATGGTGTCGGGGGAGGCGCCGGCCATCTGCGCCTGGACGAGGATCACCGGGAAATCGATCTGCGGCAGCGGCGCCACCGGCAGCTTCAGGAAGGCGAACAGCCCGGCGAGCAGCACGCCGATCGTGAGCAGCGTGGTCGCCACCGGCCGCCGGATGAACGGCTCGGAGATGTTCACGGCAGCGCCTCGCCGCTCGCGAGTTCCGGCCCCCGCCGCCCCGCGATCCGCCGCTCCAGCCGGTCGAAGGCCAGGTAGATCACCGGCGTCGTGAACAGCGTCAGCACCTGGCTGACGATCAGGCCGCCCGCGATGCAGATGCCGAGCGGCTGACGCAGTTCCGAGCCAACGCCGGTGCCGAGGATCAGCGGCACCGCGGCGAACAGCGCCGCCAGGGTCGTCATCAGGATCGGCCGGAAGCGCAGCAGGCAGGCCTGGAAGATCGCCTCCCGCGGCTCAAGCCCGTCCTCGCGCTCCGCCTGGAGCGCGAAGTCGATCATCATGATCGCGTTCTTCTTCACGATGCCGATCAGCAGCACGATGCCGATCACCGCGATGATGTCGAGCGACAGGCCGAACAGCATCAGGCCGAGGAGCGCCCCGATCCCCGCCGACGGCAGGGTGGAGAGGATCGTGATCGGGTGGATGAAGCTCTCGTAGAGCACGCCCAGCACGATGTAGACGGTGACGATCGCCGCGAGCACCAGGAACAGCTCGTTGCCGAGCGCCGACTGGAACGCGAAGACCGAGCCCTGCGGCACCACTCGGAACGAGGGCGGCAGCCCGATCGTGGCCCGCACCCCGTCGATCGCCTCCACGGCCTGGCCCAGGGCCGCGCCGGGCGCGAGGTTGAACGACACGGTGGTGGCCGGGAACTGGCCGAGATGCGAGATCAGCAGCGGCGCCCGCCGCTCGCTGATCCGCGCCACCGCGGAGAGCGGCACCTGCCCGTTGGTCGCCGTGGAGGAGGGCAGGTAGATCGAATCGAGGCTGCGCAGGGTCGTGTGCAGCTTCGGGTCGGCCTCCAGGATCACCCGGTACTGGTTCGACTGGGTGAAGATCGTCGAGATGATCCGCTGGCCGAAGGCGTCGTAGAGGGCGTTGTCGATCGTGGCCGGGGTGATGCCGTAGCGGCCGGCCGTGGGCCGGTCGATGGTCACGTAGGCGGCGAGCCCCTCGCCCTGGTGGTCGCTCGCCACGTCCATGACCACGGGCGACTTCGCCAAGGCCTCGGTGAAGCGCGGCACCCAGGTCTCGAAATCGGCGATGTTCGGGCTCTCGAGGATCACCTGGTACTGGGTCGCCGAGACCGCGGTGTCGATGGTCAGGTCCTGGACCGGCTGCATGTAGAGCCGCATGCCGGGCTGATTGGCGGCGGCCGCCGAGATCCGCCGGATGATCGCGCTGGCCGAGGCCGTGCGCGCTTCCCGGGGCTTCAGGTTGATCAGCATCCGGCCGGAATTGAGCGTGACGTTCTGGCCGTCGACCCCGATGAACGAGGACAGGCTGGCCACGTCCGGATCCCTGAGGACGATCTCCGCCATCCGCTGCTGGCGCTCGGCCATGGCGCCGTAGGAGACCGACTGGTCGGCCTGGGTGATGCCCTGGATCACGCCCGTGTCCTGCACGGGGAAGAACCCCTTCGGGATCACCGCGAACAGGTAGATCGTGAGCCCGAGCGTTCCCAGAGCCACCAGCAGCGTCAGGCCCTGGTGGTTCAGGACGACCCGAAGGGAGCGGCCGTAGGATTCGATGGTGCCGTCGACGGCGCGCCGGCCGAGGCGGGCGAGGACGCCCTCCCGGCGGCGGCGCCCGGCCTCGGGCACGTGCTTCAGGAGCCGCGCGCACAGCATCGGCACCAGCGTCAGCGACACCACCGCCGAGATGATGATGGTCGCCGCCAGCGTGATGGCGAATTCGTGGAACAGACGCCCGACCACGTCGCCCATGAACAGGAGCGGGATCAGCACGGCGATCAGCGAGACGGTGAGCGAGATGATGGTGAAGCCGATCTCGCGGGAGCCCTTGAGCGCCGCCTCCAGCGGCGAGTCGCCGGCCTCCACGTGGCGGGCGATGTTCTCGATCACCACGATGGCGTCGTCGACCACGAAGCCGGTAGCGATGGTCAGCGCCATCAGCGACAGGTTGTCGAGGGAGAAGCCGTAGAGGTCCATCACCGACAGGGCGCCGACCAGCGACAGGGGGACCGACAGGCTCGGGATCAGGGTCGCCGACAGGCTGCGCAGGAACAGGAAGATCACCAGCACCACCAGGGCGATGGCGAGGCCGAGCTCGAACTGCACGTCCTCCACGGAGGCGCGGATCGTGGTGGTGCGGTCGGTGAGCGGCGCCACCGCCACGGCGGCAGGCAGGCTCGCCTGGAGCTGGGGCAGCAGGGATTTGATCTTGTCGACCGTGGCGATGACGTTGGCGCCCGGCTGGCGCTGGATGTTGAGGATCACCGCCGGCGTCGCGTCGGCCCAGGCGCCGAGCTTGGTGTTCTCTGGCCCCTCGACCACGTCAGCCACCTCCGAGAGCATCACCGGGGCGCCGTTGCGGTAGGCGATGATCGCCGCATTGTAGGCCTTGGGGTCGCGGATCTGGTCGTTGGCGTTGATCGCGTAGGACTGCTTCGGCCCGTCGATCGTGCCCTTCGGCGTGTTGACGTTGAGGTTGGTGATGGTGGTGCGCAGGTCGTCGATGTTGAGCCCGTAGGCGGCGAGCGCCCGCGCGTTGAACCGCACCCGCACGGCCGGGCGCTGCCCGCCCGAGATGCTCACGAGGCCGACGCCCGCCACCTGGCTGATCTTCTGGGCGAGGCGCGACTCCGCCAGATCCCGCACCTGGGTGAGCGGCAGAGTCTTGGAGGTCAGCGCCAGCGTCAGGACCGGCGCGTCGGCCGGGTTGACCTTGGCGTAGATCGGGGGCGCCGGCAGGTCCGAGGGCAGCAGGTTGCCGGCGGCGTTGATCGCCGCCTGGACCTGCTGCTCGGCGATGTCCAGCGGCAGGTCCAGGCTGAACTGCAGGGTGATGACCGACGCGCCCGCGGAGGATTGCGAGGTCATCTGGTTGAGGTTGGCGAGCTGCCCGAACTGCCGCTCCAGCGGCGCGGTGACCGAAGAGGTCATCACCTCGGGGCTGGCGCCGGGATAGAAGGTCTGGACCTGGATGGTCGGGTAATCGACGGCCGGCAGCGCCGAGACCGGCAGGTTCAGGTACGACACGCCGCCGACGATCAGGATCGCCAGCATCAAGAGCGTCGTGGCCACCGGGCGGAGGATGAAGAGGCGGGACGGGTTCATGGCAACACCCCCCCTCCCCTCCGGGATCCGGGTTCCCCGCTCCCGACCGCCTTCGCGGGCCACCCTCCCGCGCAAGGCGGGGGAGGGCGTTGCGCAAACCCCGAACTCACTGCGCCTGACGGCGCCGGTGCCGACGACCGCCCTCCGCTGCCCCTTGTGAATCCGCCGCGGCCTCGGCCGGCGCGCCGGACTTCACGTCCCCCGTGCCGTCCGGCTTCGCCGCCGCGGGCTTTCCGTCTCCCTTGCCGTCTCCCTTACCGTCCCCCGCGGCCGCCTGCGCGCCCTCGGTGATCCGGACCGGCGCCCCGTCCTTCAGCCGGTCGGTGCCGTCCGTGACGACGCGGTCGCCCGGGTTCAGGCCGGAGACCACCACGGTGTGGGTCCCGTCGGTCTCGCCGGTCTTGATCGGCCGGACCGTGACCTTGCTGTCCCCATCCATCAGGTAGACGTAGGTGCCGGGCGTGCCCTGGAGCAGGCTGGAATTCGGCACCAGCGTCGCGGCCCGCACCGTGTCGACGGTGAGCTTGGCGTTGACGAACTGGTTCGGGAACAGCTCCTCGTCGGCGTTGTCGAACAGGGCGCGCAGCTTCACCGTGCCGGTGGTCGTGTCGATCTGGTTGTCGACGGTGTCGAGCCGGCCGGTGGCGATCTCGTGGGCGTCGCCCCGGTCGTAGGCCCGCACGGTGAGCTTCGCGCCCGCCCGCACCTGCCGCATCACCCGCGACACGTCGTCCTCCGGCAAGGTGAAGAGCACCGAGATCGGATGGAGCTGGGTCACCACAACGATCGCCGTGGAGGCGGCCGAGATGTAGTTGCCCTGATCGACCTGCCGCAGGCCGACCCGCCCCTCCACCGGCGCGATGATGTGCGTGTAGGCGATGTTGAGCTTCTGCTGGTCGACGAGCGCTTGGTCGGCCGCGACCGTGCCCTCGTTCTGCTTCACGAGGGCGCCCTGCGTGTCGACGTTCTGCTTCGAGATCGAGTCCTGCCGGTTCAGCATCTGGTAGCGCTGCAGGTCGAGCTTCGAGTTCTGCAGCAGCGCCTGATCGCGGGCGAGCTGGCCCTGGTACTGGGCGAGCAGCGCCTCGTAGGGGCGGGGATCGATGCGGGCGAGCTCGTCGCCCGCCTTGACCATCTGGCCTTCCCGGAACTGCACCTGCGTGAGGTAGCCGCTGATCTGCGACTTCACCGTCACGGTGGCGAGCGGCGTCACCGTGCCGAGTCCCTGGAGCACCACCGGCATGTCGCCGGACGTGATGGACGCGATGCCCACCGCCTGCGGCATGTCCATGCCGCCGTGCCGGCCGCCGCGGCCTCCGGTCCGGTGCGCGGTCGCTGGCTCCGCGCCCTTGTCGGTACGGGCCTCGTACCAGCGATGGCCGATCGCCCCAGCAGCGGCGAGCAGCACCAGGATCACGAGCCAGCGGATCGGCCGGAACCGCCGCCGGCGGACGTCGCGCACGGGCGCCTCGCCGGGCTGATAGGCGCGGGCCGTGTCGGTCCGGATCGGTGAACTCTCGTTCATGCCTGACTAGAGCACAGGACGGCCGCCTGCGCGACCGTCGGCACCCTATCCCTCGCTGTCCAAGCCCCCATTCCAGCCCCCGCTGCGCCGCGTCCTGCCGCACCCCGGAGACCCGCGTTGAAGCCGCCATCCCAGGGGAATGCCGGCTTCCATCCCGCACGCGGGAGGGTACGCCCATAAAGCTGTCCGGACCCCGAACGGCTCCTGACCGCGGCGACGTGTTCACCGGGCGGCGTGGATGTGCGGATCCAGCGGTGCCCGCCCAATGCGCCGTCACTAGGGCGGCGACGTTTCACCCGTGTTGCTGGTGCCGGACGGCTCCGGCGCCGCGTGGGCGCGCAGCACCGCCCGGAAGGCAACATCCACCGGGGTGACCGCTACGGCGTGTCGCAGGCCGATTCCGAGGAGGCCGGTCAGAAGTGCCAGGAACAGGCAGCCGATGAAGCCGCGCGATGTCGTCCGCATGTCGGGTCCGAAGGCGCCGACCCGACGATCGGAACGGCCGGATCCGGACATGACGAAAGGGCCACCGACCCGCAAGTCGATGGCCCTTCGTGACGACCGGAGCGGCATCCCGCTGACGGAGCGAGGGGGCGAAGCCCCGCCGTCGAGAGCACCGCTCCGGCCGTGACCGAAACCTACGATACGAGTGATGAATGTCAACATTCGTCAGTCGCCCGCGGCACGCGGGGATCGGGCTCTGTGCGGCGCCGCACATTCCGCAACGCGCGGCGCTCATGCTACAGGCCGGCGATGCCGAGACCTGACGCTTCGAGCCCCGCCATTTCGAGCCCCGCCATGTCGAGCCCCGCCATGTCGAGACCCTCGCGGTCCGGCGCCCCGTTCAGCGCCGCATGAATCCCGTTTTCGCCGCACTGCCGACGACGGTGTTCGAGACCATGTCGCGGCTGGCGCAGGTCCACGGCGCGATCAATCTTGGCCAGGGCTTCCCGGACGATCCCGGCCCCGAGGACGTGCGCGCGTGCGGAGCCCGGGCGCTCCGCGACGGCTGGAACCAGTATCCCCCGATGATGGGTCTGCCGGCCCTGCGGGAGGCGGTGGCGGCGCATTACGGGCAGCATCAGGGACTGACCCTCGATCCCGAGACCGAGGTGATGGTGACGTCCGGCGCCACCGAGGCGATCGCCGGTGCGCTCCTGGCGCTGATCGAGCCCGGCGACGAGGTCGTGCTGTTCGCGCCCATGTACGACGCCTACCTGCCGCTGGTCCGGCGGGCCGGCGGCGTGCCGCGGATCGTGGCGCTGCAGCCGCCGGCCTTCCGCCTCGACGAGGCCGCGCTGGCGGAGGCCTTCGGGGGGCGCACCCGGGTCGTGGTGCTGAACAACCCCCTGAACCCCAGCGCGACCCTGATCGACCCCGCCGACCTCGATGTGCTCGCCCGCTACTGCCGACGCTTCGACGTCATCGCGCTCTGCGACGAGGTCTGGGAGCACGTGGTGTTCGACGGCGCCCGCCACCGGCCGCTCA
Source organism: Methylobacterium sp. E-046 (assembly GCF_022829625.1). Classification (NCBI taxonomy): domain Bacteria; kingdom Pseudomonadati; phylum Pseudomonadota; class Alphaproteobacteria; order Hyphomicrobiales; family Methylobacteriaceae; genus Methylobacterium; species Methylobacterium sp. E-046. The sequence continues at coordinate 26,868 of NZ_JAKSYP010000155.1, forward strand.
TGGCGCTGCCCGGGATGCGGGAGCGGACCGTCAAGATCGGCTCCGCCGGCAAGATCTTCTCGCTCACCGGCTGGAAAGTCGGGTTCGTGATGGCGGATGCCCGGCTGATGCGCGGCCTCGCCAAGGCGCACCAGTTCCTCACCTTCACTACGCCGCCCAACCTCCAAGAGGCGGTGGCCTACGGGCTGGGCAAGCTGACCCCGTGGTTCGAGGCCATGCGGACGGGCTACGCCCGATCCCGCGACCGGCTGGCGGACGGCCTGCGCGGCCTCGGCTTCACGGTGCTGCCGGCGCAGGCCACGTGGTTCCTCAACATCGACATCGCGGGTCTCGGCTACGCCGACGACGCGGCGTTCTGCGAGGCGCTGGTCACCCGTCACGGCGTCGCGGCGATCCCGGTGAGCGCCTTCTACCCGGACGCCTCGGTGTCCAACCTCGTCCGGCTCTGCTTCGCCAAGGAGGACGCCACCCTGGATGCGGCGCTCGACCGCATGCGCGGGCTCAGCGGGGGGCCGGCGTGAGGGGGGCGGCCGTCCTTGCGGGGATCCGATCGGGGGACCACATCGTTGTGGACGATGGCTTCCCGACGGATCCCGACCATGGACTTCACCCAGGCTCCCCAGGCCGGGCGCTTCTCCCGTGCCGAGACCATGTCCGGCGGCGAGGCCCGCTCCGGCGGCCGGCCGCCCTTCCTGTCGGCGGATCTCAGCCGCGAGGCGAGCCTCGCCCGCCTGGAAACGCTGGCCCACCTGATGGACACGGCCTTCGTCATCCCGGGCCTCAACCGGCGCGTCGGCTTCGACGCGCTGATCGGACTCGTGCCGGTGATCGGCGACGTCGCCGGCATGGTGATCTCGTCCTTCATCGTCTACGAGGCCAAGCGCCTCGGCGCCCCCCGCTGGCTGCTGGCGCGGATGGGGCTCAACGTCGCGTTCGACGGCCTGATCGGCGCGGTGCCGGTGGCCGGCGACCTGTTCGACGCCGCCTTCAAGGCCAACCGCCGCAACGTCGGCCTGCTGCGCCGCTGGATGGAGCGCAGCGGCGGCCTGCGCCCGAGCGAGATCGAGGGCACCGCCACCCGGATCGACGGCTGAAGGCCGTCGGCGCCGCTCCCGCTCCCTCTCCTCCGTGCGGGGGAGAGGAGCCCCTGTGTCGGCGGAGTGCGGGAGGGGGGACCCCCGCTTCCGGACGGGGCGCGGCCCTCATGCGGGATCGCGCGTCTCTCCGCGCCGTCGCCCCCCGCCCCTCGGGGGCCACTCTCGTCGGCAGAGAGGGGCAGATGCGCGGAAGCAGGTCCCGATCGACCCGGCCCCGATGCGGCAACGGCGCGGCCCGTACGGGGGGCTGTGGCGTCGCGGGACCGCCGCGGAGGCATCAGCCATGAACGAGGTCGCGCGTCCCGGCGAGAGCGAGGTCGTGCCGGCGCCGATGCCCGGTGCCCAACCGCTCGTGCTGCGTCCGGACGAAGGGGCACCTCCGCCCCTCGCTCCGACCGGCCGCAGCGGGCTGTCGCCGCTCAACCGGCGCCGGCTCGACAATTTCCGTCGCAACCGCCTCGGCTACGCGTCGTTCCTGATCTTCGCCGGGCTGTTCATCGCCAGCCTGTTCGCCGAGTTCATCGCCAACGACCGGCCGATCCTCATGTCGTACAAGGGCGAGTGGCTGGTGCCCGTCCTGGTTGATTATCCGGAGGAGAAGTTCGGCGGCTTCCTGGCCGTGACCGATTACCGGTCGCCCGAGATCCGCAGGGAGATCGCCGAGAACGGCTGGGCGCTCTGGCCGCCGATCCGGTTCTCCTACGACACGATCAACGAGGACCTGCCGACCCCCTCGCCGTCGCCGCCGACCTGGATGCTGTCGGACGCGCAGTGCCGGCCCGTGGCGGAGAAGCTCGGCGGCACGACGTGCGCGGATCTTCCCCAGCACTGGCTCGGCACCGACAACACCACCCGGGACGTGCTGGCGCGGGTGATCTACGGCTTCCGCATCTCGGTGCTGTTCGGCCTGATCCTAGCCGCCGTCTCCTCGGTGATCGGCGTGGTGGCGGGGGCCGTGCAGGGCTATTTCGGCGGCTGGGTCGATCTCGCCTTCCAGCGCTTCATCGAGGTCTGGGGCGGTATTCCGACCCTCTACCTGATCATCATCATCTCGGCCTTCATCGCCCCGGGCTTCTTCGTGCTGCTCGGCATCATGCTGCTGTTCTCGTGGGTCTCGCTGGTGAGCGTCGTGCGCGCCGAGTTCCTGCGGGCGCGGAACTTCGAATATGTCCGGGCCGCGCGGGCCCTGGGCCTGTCGAATATCCGCATCATGACCGTCCACCTGCTGCCGAACGCGATGGTGGCGACGCTGACCTTCCTGCCGTTCATCCTGAACGGCTCGATCACCACGCTGACCTCGCTCGACTTCCTGGGCTTCGGCCTGCCGCCGGGCTCGCCGTCGCTCGGGGAACTCCTGGCGCAGGGCAAGGACAACCTGACCGCGCCGTGGCTCGGTCTCACCGGCTTCCTGGTCATCGCCGTAATGCTGAGCCTGCTGGTCTTCGCCGGCGAGGCGGTGCGCGACGCCTTCGATCCCCGGAAGACCTTCGCCTGAGGGGCAACTTGGCGGGCAACTTGGCAGGACGCCGGCGCCCGGATACCGAGCCGCCGGACGCGAAGTCACGCGTTGATCGCGGAATTTTGCACGAAGAGTGCGCATCTTTTTCAACAGGACCGTCGAGCGGCGTGGCAAGACGGTCTAAATCGCCTGGACATCTCGCGGGTAAAGGTCTCTGCCGCAAGCGAAAACCCGGCCGACGGCTCCATCGTGCATTCATAGATCTGGCACCGGTAAATCCTCCCGGAAGTCCCCCCTAAGTGCCATGAATGCAACCTTGCCCTGTAGCCCAAGCCCCGCAATGCATCCTTAGACTTCCGACGGAGCACAGGGCATTGTACGGATCACCTTGCATTTTTCGGACGGTGTCTTAACTCGCGAAAAGAGGGGACCTCGCAGGCTTCGAAGCCAAGGAAAGAAAGTATGACTGACGCCACGCCGACATCCCAGATGGATTATATCGAACAGACCGTAGACGTCGTCGCGGCCTACGTTTCCAACAACTCCCTGCCCTCGGCCGAACTGCCGGCGCTGATCGTGAGCATCCACGACGCTCTGAACTCGATCGGGTCCGGCCCGGTCGCGGTCGTGGACGAAGCTGTCGAGCGGCCGACCCCCGCCCAGATCCGCAAGTCGATCCGCCCCGACGGCCTGGTCAGCTTCATCGACGGGAAGTCGTACAAGACCCTGAAGCGTCACCTGACCAAGCACGGCCTGGATCCGCAGAGCTACCGCGAGCGCTACGGGCTGCCGAGCGATTATCCGACCACTTCGGCGAACTACTCGGCGCAGCGCTCGGCTCTCGCCAAGAGCCTGGGCCTCGGCCAGCCCGGCCGTGCACAGCAATCCGGCTTCGAGGAGCCTGAGTTCGAGCCCGTACAGCAGGCCGCGCCCGCCCCCGCGGAGAGCCGCCGCAAGGGCGGGTCCGCTCCGGCCAAGGGCCGCGGCAGCGCCAACCGCAAGGTCGAGGCCGCCTGAGCCTCCGGGGGACGGGGCGGCCGGATCAGGCCGCGAGCCGTCCCTCCAGCGGGAAAACCTTGGCGGGGTTCAGCATCCAGTCGGGATCGAACACCGCCTTGACCCGCATCTGCTGCTCGAGATCGACCTGATCGTACTGGAAGCGCATCAGGTCGCGCTTCTCGATGCCGACGCCGTGCTCGCCGGTGAGGCAGCCGCCGACCTCGACGCAGAGCTTCAGGATCTCGTCGCCCGCGGCCTCGGCCTTCTGCAGCTCGCCGGGCCTGTTGATGTCGAACAGGATCAGCGGGTGCAGGTTGCCGTCGCCCGCGTGGAACACGTTGGCGACCCGCAGGCCCTTCTCGGCGCAGATCGCGCCGATCCGCTCCAGCACCGGCCCGAGCTGCCCGGTGGGGATCGTGCCGTCCATGCAGATGTAGTCGGAGATCCGGCCGGTGGCGCCGAAGGCCGACTTGCGGCCCTTCCAGATCGCGGCCGATTCCGCCTCCGAGCGCGAGACGCGCACGCTGGTCGGGCGGAAATCCTTGGCGATCGTCTCGATCCGCGCCAGCATCGCGTCGCACTCGGCGTCCGAGCCCTCGACCTCGATGATCAGCATCGCCTCGGCGTCGCGGGGATAGCCGGCCTGGGCGAAGTCCTCGGTGATGAGGATCGCCTCGCGGTCCATGTACTCGATCGCCACCGGGATGATGCCGGCCGCGATGATCGCGGCGACGCAGTCGCCCGCGTCCTCCACCTTCGAGAAGCCGACCAGCACCGGCCGCGCCCCTTCCGCCGCGCGCAGGATCCGCACGGTCGCCTCCGTGACGATGCCGAGCTGCCCCTCCGAGCCGCAGACGAGGCCCAGCAGGTCGTAGCCGCCGCTGTCGAGGTGCGGGCCGCCGATCTCCACCACGGTGCCGTCGTTGAGCACCAGGGTGACGCCCAGGAGGTTGTTGGTGGTCACGCCGTATTTGAGGCAGTGCGCGCCGCCGGAATTCATCGCGATGTTGCCGGCGATCGTGCAGGCGAGCTGGCTCGACGGGTCGGGGGCGTAGAAGAAGCCCTCGTGGCTGACGGCCCCGGAGATCGCCAAGTTGGTGATGCCGCTCTGCACCCGGGCGGTGCGGTTGGCGAAATCGAGGTCGAGGACCTTGGTCATCTTGCCGACGCCCAGGATGATCGCGTCGGCCTGCGCGATGGCGCCGCCCGCGAGCGACGTGCCGGCCCCGCGGGGCACGACCCGCACGCCGTTCGCGTGGCAATAGGCCATCACGGCGGCGACCTCCGCGGTGGTCGAGGGCAGCACCACGGCCAGCGGCATCTGCCGGTACGCGGTCAGCCCGTCGGTCTCGAAGGCCCGGCGTTCGTCCTCGCTGACCACCAGCGCCTCCGGCGCGACCAGGGGCGCGAGACCGGCCAGGATCGCGTCGCGGCGGGCGAGGATCGCGGGATCGGGGTCGGGGAAGCGGATGGTCATGGGGCCTGTGCCCTCCTTGGGCCCGCGGCGCGGGATGGCGTACGGGCAGCATGGACCCCGGCGGCCGCACCTTCAACCGGCCTGCGGCGCTGCGTCGTCCCCGCGTCACATTTCAACCACGACGGCTGCCTAGCGTCGCCGGACACGCCTCGCTTCGCAGATCCCCGAGTCCGGCCCCCGGCGCCGGATCCGGTCGACGGGTCCAGAACGGAAACGATGAACGCTCCCGCCTCCAGCGCCCTGCGCGACGATCGTTACGACGCGCCCTCCGCGCACCTCAACACCACCCGCGACCTCGGGATCCGCAGCCTGCAGCTCGGCATCGCGGCCCTGCAGGAGGCGAGCGCGGCGTTCCAGGGCCGGCTCGGCGCGGCCTTCGAGGAGGCGGTCCAGACGATCCTGCAGAGCAAGGGGCGGGTCATCGTCAGCGGCATCGGCAAGAGCGGCCATGTCGGCCGCAAGATCGCCGCGACCTTGGCCTCCACCGGCACCCACGCCTTCTTCGTCCATCCCACTGAGGCGAGCCACGGCGACCTCGGGATGATCGCCCGGGACGACGTGATCATCGCGTTGTCGTGGTCCGGGGAGACCGCGGAACTGTCCGACCTCGTCGGCTTCAGCCGCCGCTTCTCGATCCCCCTGGTGGCCATCACCCGCAACGGCGAGAGCACGCTGGGCCGGGCCGCCGACGTGCTGCTCGAGCTGCCCCGGGTGCGGGAATCCTGCCCGCACGACCTCGCGCCGACCTCGTCCAGCCTGGTCCAGCTCGCGCTCGGCGACGCCCTCGCGGTGGCGCTGCTGGAGCGGCGCGGCTTCACCTCGGCCCGGTTCCACACCCTGCATCCCGGCGGGACGCTGGCGGCCCGTCTGAAAACCGTGCAGCAGGTGATGCACGGTCCCCAGGACATGCCGCTGGTCCACGAGACCGCGCTGATGTCCGAGGTGCTGATCGAGATGGCCGCGCGGCGCTACGGCTGCGTCGGCGTCACCGACGCGGCGGGCCGGCTCGTCGGCATCGTCACGGACGGCGACCTGCGCCGCCACATGGGCCCGGCGCTCCTCGACACGCCGGTCTCCACGGTCATGACCCGCGAGCCGATCACCGTGGAGCCGCACAAGCTCGCCCAGACCGCCCTGGAGGTGATGAACCGCCGGCTCATCACCGCGGTGTTCGCGGTGACGGACGGGCGGCCGGTGGGCATCGTGCACGTCCACGACCTGCTGCGCGCCGGCATCGCCTGACCGGCGCCCCCGGGCGGCCGGCCAGGAGGCGGGGAGGCAAATCCCCGGCGCGCCCCCGATGGATGGTCGTGGGAGCGCGCGGTACCGGCCCTTCCGGGTCCCGGCCGCCGGGTCTGGGTGCCGCCCGCCCTGCGGGCGACGGGCCCCTGGGATCTGAGACCGCAGCGTCGGCGACGGTTCACGCCTGCTGATCGGCGCGCTCATCCGGGGCCAGGTCGGTGAGTCCGGGATGACGGGGCGACGCGGCCGCGTTCCCTCCGCATCGGGACCGGGATCGCGATGCTCCCTCGCACGCGCGCTCGCACGCGCGGCGGAGATCGCGCGGCCAGCAGCCCTTCGACCGCCCAGGGCCGTGGGGGAGCGCCCTGCCCACGTCGGCGGCACGCGCAGACCCGACAGCGCCCTGCGCGATGAGGCGCAAAAAACCTGCTCCTGGCGGGAACCCGAGACCCGACATCCACGTTACGCGCGTGCGAGGCCCAGGACCGGGCTCGCCCAGGGCGCCGGGCATGGTGTCCGGCGTCGCTTGTAGTCACGTTGCTCGCTGGAGGATGTGGTTATGAGGACCTACGACGTTTCGCCCCTGTTCCGGTCATCGATCGGATTTGACCGCCTGTTCGAGTTGCTCAACCAGGCCGAGCGCGTCGAGACATCCGCGGCTTGGCCGCCCTACAACATCGAGAAGGTCGCCGACGACCAATACCGCATCACCATGGCGGTGGCCGGCTTCACACCCGAGGAGATCGAACTCACCCAGCAGGACACCGTGCTCCTGGTCGTCGGCCAGAAGGCGGGGACGGAGGGTCAGAGGCACTACCTGCATCGCGGCATCGCGGCGCGCGGCTTCCGCCAGACCTTCAACCTGGCCGAGCACGTGAAGGTCGTGGGGGCCGACTTGGAGAACGGGTTGCTCACCGTCGCGCTGAAGCGCGAGGTGCCGGAGGCCCTGAAACCCCGCCGCATCGCCATCGGCGGCGTCACGGCGGCGTCCGGGCAGGACAACGCGCCGGCGCAGATCGCCCGCGAGGCCGAGGCTGCCGAGCTCAAGACTGCCGAGCCCAAGGTCGCAGAGACCAGGGTCGCCGAAGCCAGGGTCGCGGACGCCAGGACGGCCGCCTGATCGGCGTCGGTCCGGGCTCCCGAAGCCCGGGCCCCCGGCCTTGAGCAGACGACATCCCTCACGGGTCCGCGGACCCGCGGGCCTGTTCCCACGATGGCAGCGCTTGCGATGGAGATAGGACCATGAACATGCGCGATCTGATCCCCTGGAACCGCGGCACCGGCGCCCCGGCGCCGGCCGCCCTGCCGAGCGAGCCGGCCAGCCCCTTCCTGACGCTCCACCGCGAGGTGAACCGCCTGTTCGACGACGTGTTCAGCGGCTTCGGCGGCCTCCCGAGCCTCGCCGGCCGGAGTCTCGGCTGGCCGAACATCGAGCTGGTGGAGACGGACGGGGCCCTGCGGGTCTCGGCCGAACTGCCCGGCCTCGACGAGAAGGACATCGAACTCCTGATCGCGGACGGCGTGCTCACCCTCAAGGGCGAGAAGCGCGCCGAGACCACCGACGCGGCCCGCGGCTACACGGAGCGCAGCTACGGCCACTTCGAACGGTCGATCGCCCTCCCCGTTCCGGTCGAGGAGGACCGGGTGGAGGCGGCGTTCCGCAACGGCGTGCTCACCGTGACGCTGCCGCGCGCGGCCGCGGCGCCGGAGCGCCGACGCCGGATCGCGATCAACGGCACCGATCCTGACACCCGTCCTGGCCCCGGCACCGGCACGTCGGCATCCCGGCACTGAGCGCCGCGGGGCCGGCTCGGAGCCCCGACCCACCCGCGCGCCGAACCGGCACGCCCGTCGACGCGCGGAGGCACAACCGGCCCGAACGCATGACGCGGCCGGCACGGACCGGTCGGTCGTGCCGGCCGCCCCAACCTTGGCTTACCCCACGGAGGATCGCATGCAGCCGATCGATACCCTGCAGACCGAGAGCCCCGCCGGCCCTCTCGGCACCCTGGTCGCCGCCAACCTGAAGTCCGCAGCCGTCGACCCGTTCGAGGCCTTCGTGGCGCCCGGCGACGTGTTCCGCCACCCGCGTGCGGTGCTGGCCCATCCCGGCCTGTCGCGGGCCGAGAAGCGGGCGGTCCTGGCCTCCTGGGCCTCGGACGCGCGCGCGGTCGAATCCTGCCCGACGCTCCGCTGCCTGCCGGGCTGCCGCGCCGAACCGGTGCCCATCGACGAGATCCTGGCAGCGCTCCAGGCCCTGGACGAGGGGTCGTCCCAGGGCGGCGCGGCTCCGGCGGCTTCGCCTCGGCCCCTGGACCCGGAGGCGTTCACCCGCCGCTGGCAGCGCGGCCCGGCGACGGGCCGCCGGTCCCTGAACTGAGGCGCGGAGGTCGCCCATGACGACGTTCGACCTGAAAGACGGCCGCCGACGCCGGTCGCGGCTGCGCCGCGCCTGGAGGGATGGACGTTCCGACGGCGGCCGGGGCGTGCTCGGCGGCTGGTGTCTGTCCGCCCTGCTGTGCCTCACCCTGGCGATGCTCTGCGGGCCGCCGCTCGGGCCCTGGATGCTGGCCGGGCTGCTGAGCCTGTCGGGCTTCGCTTGGCTCGGCCTCGCGATCACGCAGGCCGGGCCGCCCGCCCACGCGCCGCACCCGACCGCCTGGGACGCCGCGCTGCTGTCGTTCGCGGCGAGCTTCGGCGTGCAATCCGCCGCGCGCCTCGGGCTCCTCTGACCGGGCGCGCGCGACGAGGAGGCAACCCTGGAGGATCCCATGCAGGATGGCAGGATCGGACCTCAACACGACAACCCGTCCGCCGCGGCGGCTCCGTGGCGCGCTGGCCGCGCCGTCGAGTCCGGGGGCCGTACCCGGGCCGACGCCTGGGTGCTCGGCGTCGACGGGAAGACGCCGGCGGAGACCGGGCCGCCGCCGGGCTGGGCCGGCGGTCCGGACCGCCGCGCCGCCGGTCTGGCATCGGGCAGCCCGACGCGGGCGCAGGCGATGGCCCATGCCGGGTGTCCGGACTTCTCCGGCAGCTCCGGGGCCGAGCCCGCGGCGCGGTCCGGGCCGGTTTCCTGGCGGGTCCGGCGGTCGCACCAATCCGCCGCGGCGCGCCCGGTGCCGGCCCGTCCGGTGCCGGCCCGTCCGGAGCCCCCTGCCCCATCGCCGGCCCCACGCATCGCCTCCCCGGCCCCCGCGGCCATGCCGGACCTGGAGCGGGCCCTGGTCAACCCGGCGGCGGTATTCGCCACACCCGCCGCTCTGCTCGACCATCCCCGGCTGCTGCGCCCCCTGAAGCGGGAGATCCTGCGGCGCTGGGCCTGGGACGAGTACCTGAAGGACGTCGCCGCCGCCGAGGGCATGACGGCGGGCGAGCCGTCGCGCCTCGACGCGGTCAAGGTCGCCCTCCTCGCCCTCGGCGAGACCTGGGGACCGCATCCGGCCGCGCCGGCGGTGTCCCCGATCGCCCCGGCGGCCGGGGATACGCTGCCCGCTGCCGCCTGAGGCCGCTCGACCTCCTCACACCACGGAGAACCGGAACTCCGTGGTCTCCGCGAACGTCTCGCCCGGGCGGAGCAGAGCGGCGGGGAAGCTCGGCTGGTTCGGGGCGTCGGGGAAAGCCTGTGTCTCGAAGCAGACGCCGTCGCCGGACCGGTAGATCCGCCCGGAGGGGCCGATCAGCGTGCCGTCGAGGGTGTTGCCGGTGTAGAGCTGCAGCGCCGGCTGCGTGGTCGCCACGTCGAGCCGCCGTCCGCCGACCGGCTCGATGCAGGTGGCCGCCGGCCGGAGCGTCCCGGCGGGACCGCGCAGCACGAAGGTGTGGTCGTAGCCCTTGGCGATGGCGAGCTGCGGGTCGCCGTCCCGGATGCGCGCCTCCAGCGGGTATGGGGTGCGGAAGTCGAACGGGGTGCCGGCCACCGCCCGGAACGCGCCGGTGGGGATCTGAGTGGCGTCGGTGGGCGTGTAGGCGTCGGCCGCGAGCTGCACCACGTGGCCGAGGACGCTGCCGGTCCCCTCCCCGGCGAGGTTGAAGTAGCTGTGATTGGTGAGGTTCAGCACCGTCGGCCGGTCGGTCGTCGCCGCGTAGTCGATGCGCAGCACGCCGTCCGCCGGCAGGCTGTAGCGGACCCGGACGTCCAGCGTGCCGGGAAACCCCTCTTCCCCGTCGGGAGAGCGGCGGGCCAGGGTCAGGCTCGTCGCCTCGGAGCGCTCCACCCGCCACAGGCGCTTGCCGAAATTCGCCGGACCGCCGTGGAGGGTGTTGGGACCCTCGTTCACGGGCAGCTGGTAGGTCCGGCCGTCGAGTCTGAAGCGTCCGCCCGCGATCCGGTTGGCGTAGCGGCCGACCACCGCGCCGAAGCTCGGGCTGACGGTCTCGTAACCCTCCAGGGTGTCGAGGCCGAGAACCACGTTGGCCACGCGCCCGGCGCGGTCGGGCACCTCGATCGCCGTGACGGCCGCGCCGAAATCGATGACGGCCACCCGGAGATTTTGCCGGCTCAGCACGTGGCGCGTGACCGCCTGCCCCTCCGCCGTGTGACCGAAAACCTCGCTCGGCATGTGTCCCTCCGCTCCCTGGCAACGCGGCCGAGCGGGCGCCCGTCACGAGCCGCACGGTACACACCACGGCCCCCGCACGCGCCGCCTGTCCCCCGCGGTGCCTCGGGATGGGCGCGCGGATTGGACGGCCGCGCGAGGCCGTTCCGGACGCGGGTCGTGTTTCTTCGGTGCGCCGAGTCCCCCTCGCCGAGGCCCCGGAGGGCTCCGCCCCCCCGCCGGGAAACCGGGGGGTTCAGCGCTTCCAGACGCCCAGCCGCTCGCTCCGGGCATGGTCCTCCGCCGCGACCAGCTCCGGGCTCGCCTCCGGGGAGGCGCGCCCGCCGCCGTTGAACAGCACCACCTCGGAGAGATCGCGCCCGTCCACGAGGCAGTTCATGGTCTCGCTGCCGGGGGCGGGCTGGCAGGTCACCGACCGGCTGCCGATGTAGCGGGCCAGCTCCCCCGCCTGGCCGCCCCGCACCCACTCGACGCCGAACAGGCGCACGACCTTGCCGCCCACCTTCAGGGTGGCGGTGTCGACGACCTGCACCGGGCCGGTCACGGAATTCGGGGGCGGCGGCGTGGAATCGGGCTCGGGATCGCCGCCGGTCTCGGGGGGCGGCGTGACCGTGTCGGGGACGGAGGGCGCCGCAGCGGGCGGCGCGGCCGGGGCCGCGTCCCTGGACGTCGTCGCCGGGGGCGTTCCTTCGGGAGCCGCGGGGCGCGCGGTCTCGGGCGGGCGGCCCTCCAGGACGAGTCCCGCGGCGATCACCGCCACCAGGGCGGCCACGCTGGCCCCCGTGAGCCAGCGCCGCTGGCGGTTGGCCCCCTCGTCTCCGAGGTCCCGCCCGAAGCCGAGGCGGTCGCGCAGGCCCTCCAGGCCGTCGCGCACGGACTCACCGAGCCGGCCGGGTCCCGTGTTCCAGGCCGCCACGGGATCGGCCGGCCGCGCGGCCTCGGCCGTGACGGTCTCGCCGGGCGCGGCATCGACCGGCCGGTTGAACCGGCCCTGCAGGCGCGTCCGCAGGGTCGCGAACCGGCCAGCGGCGGTCTGGGCCAGCGCCCGGCCCTGCACGGAGGAGCGCTCCGCCAGGGATCGGGCCCGCTCCGACTGCGTCTCCACGAAGCGCGCGGTGGCGGCCTTCATCTCGTAGGCGCTGCTCAGCAGCGCCGAATCCCGGGCTTCCTCGGCCTGTGGCACCGGCTCCGGCACCGGCTCCGGCGGCAGGAACAGGGCGGGATGCCGCTCCTGCAATTCCGCGATCAGGTCCGCCAGGGTCATGGGCTCGGCGGTCTCCCCCCGCAGGCGCACGGCCCCGTGCCGGTCGAGCACCCGGATGCCGGGCCCGGCGCCTTCGGGGGCGGTTGCGGCCTCCGCGAGGAGTTCCAGCGTCCGCACGGCCACCGGGCGCGGACGGGCGCGCGCGATCTCGGCCCGGATCACCGCGCGCAGGGCGGTGCGGCCGGGATCATCGAGAGCCGGACGCGCCGGCCCCGAATCCTGTTTCGCCACCACCGTTGAAGACGTCATACACCCGATCCCGGCCCCACCCCGCGCGGCACGAAGCCGGCGCGCGTGCGCCTCGCTGAACGTTCGACGGCCGGGACGTATCCCTCTGCGCCCGACGGCACCCGGGACCTTCCCGGACGCCTCTTACGCCTTGCCGGGCGAGGGTGCCAGGGTGCCGGCTTGGAGGCTGCGGCGCAGGACCCGTCCGGTCTCACCGATAATGTAGGGCCGGGCGCCCGCGAAGCCCACCTCCAGGATCAGCTCGGCCTCCCCGCTGGAGACCGCGCCGCGCTCCGGGTTGGCGGTCCGGAAGTCGACGAGGGTGCGGATCGTGCAGGTCTGGGCGTCGCACGCGGTGCTCATCGCCCGCGGCTCATAGCGCCGCACGGGCCAGCGCTGGACGAAGCTGCGCTTCTCGGCGGCGAGTCCGGCCGTGGTGACCGGGTGCCCGTAGAAGCGGATGCGGGTCGCGTAGAACCGGTTCGCCGCCCCGATCATCGCGTCGCCGGGGCCCGAGACGGTGACGAGGTAGTCGGCGGTCAGCGCCCGGGCTGCGGCGGCCCGCTCGCCGGAGACGGCGGGAATCGGGCCGGGGGCGACCGGCGCCTCGGCGTACCGGTACCCCAGGTGGCCGTGGCGGTGCGGCGTTCCCCGTCCGACCGAGCGCTCCAGGGCGGCGGCCCGCTTCGGCCCCGGAGGCCGCGTCGCGGCGGTCTTCGGCAGGGCGCTCTCGCGGGGCTCCGGCCTGGCGGCCTGGCGGAGGGGCCGCGCCTCCCGGCCCTCGCCGGCTCGATCCTGCGCCCGGTCCGCCGGCCGCCGCGCGACCACCACGTCCTGGACCGCGATCCCCGCCCGGTCCCGGCCGCCCGGCGCCGCATCGCGCGGAAGCGCCGTCGCGGCGCCGGGCACCGTCGCGGCGCCGGGCACCGTCGCGGCCGTGCGGGGCGGTGGATCCACCCAGGCCGAGAGCGGGGCCGCGCTCTGCTGGGCCGAGGCAGCGCCCGCGATGGCCAGCGGCAGGATCAGGCCGAGCGCGAGGGCGTGCGGGCGGTGGGAAACGGTGGCGGGCATCGGTGCCTTCCTGGCGGCCGGGTTGGACGTGGCTGGGAACGCACCCGCGAGTCCCGGAAGGTCCGGGGACAGCGCGGGCACATTCCCCATCCTGCCGGATTGCGCGGCCGCGACCAGCCCGGGATTGCGGGGATGATGGGGTTGCGTTCGTGCGTTTGGGTACCAAGTCGGGGATAGTCCTGGCCTCGCCCGGTCTTCGACCGTTCCCAGGCGCCCTCCCGCTCCGCGCCGCCGCGCATCGAGGATCCCGTGGCCCAACCCCAGATCGAGACGCCATCCGGCCCGCAGCCCGGGTTTTCACGATGAGCACCGCCCCGCGCCGGGCCCTGCTGATCTGCAACGCCAAAGCCCGCAACGGCGGCCTCGACCTGGACGAGGTGCGCCAGATCCTCCGCGACGGCGGCATCGAGCCGGTCGAGCCGCCGCCGGACGCCGATTGCTGCGACGTGATCCGGGCCCGGGCTGGCGAGGTCGATCTCGTGATCCTCGGCGGCGGCGACGGCACCATGAACTGCGCCGCACCGGCCCTGGTCGAGACCGGTCTCCCGCTCGCCATCCTGCCGCTGGGCACCGCCAACGATCTCGCCCGCTCGCTGGACCTGCCGCTCGATCCCCTGGCGGCGGCCCGCTTCATCCCGACCGGGCAGGCGCGGCCGGTCGATCTCGGCTGGGTCAACGGCCACTACTTCTTCAACGTGGCGAGCGTCGGCTTCTCGGCGGAACTCGCGGGTGAGCTCACGGCCGAATCGAAGAAGACCTGGGGCGTGCTCGGCTACGCGGTGGCGGCCATCCGGGTGCTGCGCCGGGTGCGGCCCTTCACGGTGACGATCGAGCACGACGGCACGGTCGAGAAGGTGACCACCATCCAGGTCTCGGTGGGCAACGGCCGCCACTACGGCGGCGGCATGACGGTGGCCGAGAGCGCCGCGGTGGATGACGGCAAGCTCGATTTCTACAGCTTGGAGATCAATCACTGGTGGCGGCTGCTCGCGCTGCTCCCCGCCCTGCGGCGCGGCACGCACGGGCGCGCCGCCGACGTGCGTGCCTTCCACGCGCAGGAGATCAAGCTCACGACCCGCCGGCCCCGGCCGGTGAACACCGACGGCGAATTGACCACCCAGACGCCGGCGCATTTCAAGGTGATCCCGAAGATCCTGCAGGTCTTCGCCCCGGAACCGGTGCGCGGGCCCGCCCCGCTCGACCTCGCCGCCCTGGGCAGCCGCCTGTTCCCGACCAGCGAGGCCCCCCGCCTGTGACGGACCTGATCGCGCTCGCCGGCCAACCCGCCGTCTGGGCGGCCCTCGCCACCCTGGTGGTGATGGAGGTGGTGCTCGGGATCGACAACCTGATCTTCATCTCGATCCTGACCAACAAGCTGCCGGCCGATCAGCAGACCCGGGCGCGGCGCATCGGGATCGGGCTCGCGCTGATCCTGCGGCTGGGACTGCTGGGCACCGTGGCGTTCATCGTGCACCTGACCGAGCCGGTCTTCTCGGTGCTGGGCCAGGCTTTCTCCTGGCGCGACCTGATCCTGATCGGCGGCGGCCTGTTCCTGCTCTGGAAGGCGACCAAGGAGATCCACCACACGGTGGATCCGGAGCCGGAGACCGAGCGGGCGCGCGGCGGGACGATCGGCTTCGGCGCGGCGATCGGCCAGATCCTGCTCCTCGACCTCGTCTTCTCGATCGACTCGATCATCACGGCGGTCGGCATGACCGAGCACGTGCCGGTGATGATGGTGGCGGTGGTGGTCGCCGTGGTGGTGATGCTGGTCGCGGCCGAGCCGCTCTCGGCCTTCATCGCCCGGAACCCCACCGTGGTGATGCTGGCGCTCGGCTTCCTGATCATGATCGGCATGACGCTGATCGCCGAGGGGTTCGGCGCGCACGTGCCGAAGGGCTACTTGAGCACGTTCTTCCGCGGATCGAGCAAGAACAAGCACTTACGACTTACCCCGACAGCGGCTTTGTACCACCATTTTGTACTTACGTCGAGCTGCTTTGGTGCTTCGACCGCCGGTCCACGCAAATTGTCAAATCTGAGCGCCGCGTTATAATTTATGGCACTCCGTTACCCGAACACCTTCCGTTCAAGGATGATGCTCGGGTAACGATTGCGGCTCACGATGCCAGCCCGTTCTACAATTGCCGAGGCTTGTCTCAGCAACTTGATAGGTCATGCGTCTTGCACAGGATTAGACAGCATTCAGAAAAAACGATTTCCGCTGCCTCGGATGATGGAATTAATTTTTAAATCTAACTCCTACACTGATAAGACTAAGATTTGTTCCAATACTAATCCGTCCTAAGATTGCAAGGCAGCGTGATATTATAGAAATAACGCCGTGGGTACAATCGGATAGGACATCGAAAAATTTTTTCATCCCAGACATTCGCACGCATACTGGTATGCCTGCAATCCGACATCTGAATGCGTTAAGTTCGTAGGAGGACAACATGCGCAAAAAAAATGGCAAACACGCCGGTGCAAGTTTGGACAAGCGCTCGAAACCGTGCGACTCGCACGATTCCGGGGCAAGTGAGAATACTGTCTCTGGGTCTCAGGTCAGCATCAGCATCACCGATCCGCTGGACATCATCAGGTTGGCCAAAACACAGCCGAATGATGCAGCGAGCAGCTGTCAGATCGCGATCAAGGCGTTGCATGATGGCTTCCTTAATCGGAAGTATGAGTTGTTGGGTGCCGTAGTCGGCATTGCGTTCAACATGCTGGCCGCTCAGGGGGAATGGCAGAAGTTCTGCCAGAATGCCTACTGGAAGCAATTTAAGCGAGGGCCCAAGGATAGCCTGCAGGGTCGGCATAAAGCGCTAGCTTATGTCATGCGCTATGTGTTTCTCGCCCGCAGTACGAGCGAGATAAATCTCACCAATCGTTACGCCAAGATGCTGGAGAAAGAATTCAACGCTGGTGTTCCGCCTGAGGAAATTGCTGCGATCATTCATAAGCATGGTGGCATCGAAGGGATGCGGCGGACCGGCGTGGCGTCGAGAAAAGCCGCGCTCAAGCGACAAGTGAAGAAGAACATTAAGTACCTCGACGATCTTAAAGATGGGCCGAACGATGTATTATCAAGGAAACTAGATTACAAAATTTCTCACGATAAGTATGTAAATATCGAAATTGCGTTGGCTTTGTTCTTAAAAAAAGCAGAAAATACTTTAAGGGCTGCGTAAGTACCTGACTGCGCATTATGGCCGATGAGGGATTGTAATTACCCAGGCCTGTGATGGCAGGGTTCAAGCGCCAACGGTTTCGAGGACGGTGCTGAAGGGACCGCTACCTGTGAGGCGGGCGGTGTCGACGACGGTGCGGATGGCGGACTCGCCCTCGGCGGCCCACATGGCGCGGTAGCCGTTGGTTACCCTCCGCCGCACGACAGCCGGATGAGGCAGCCGCTCGGAGCCGTTATTGGTCGGCTCGACCTTTCCGGGAAAGGCGAGGAAGATCAGGAGCAGATCGCGCGCACGGCCGCTCTTGACCTGAAGCTCGCGGGTCAGGTCACAGCGGCTCGACGTTCCCAGGATGGCGCCGAGTTGCCGATCCAGGCTCCGGTGCTTGGCCGAGAGCGTCGAGGCAGCCAAGTCTGTGACGCGCTCGGCCAGGGCGAACACGCTTTGTAGCCAGAGTTGCAGACGCCAGGGGACGGGATCGTCGCTGAACTCGACAGCGTAGGCAACATCGCGCGCCAGATGCGCCAGGCAGGTCTGGTGCTCATCCGCGTGGCCTTGTTGGGCCGTGTAGCGATCCGAGATCCACACCGCGGGCCGGCGCCTGTCCATCATCTCCCGCACCACGACAGCGCCGCGCGTCGGCGAAGCCGTGTGCACCACGGCCGCGGCTGAGTGGAACAGCCAGTGGTAAGCGTTCGAGCCCTCGATGCGCACGCCGGTCTCGTCGCAGGCGACGACGTCAGCCTTGCGCAGGGTCGCGATGGCCGCGTCGCGACCAGACCGGAAGCAGCCTTGGGCACGGCGGAGCAGGTTCATCAGCCCGCCCTGGCTGAGCGTCAGGCCGAACAGGTCAGACAGCGCCGCCTGCAGCCGCTCATAAGACAGGGCTTGGCAAGTCTTCAGGTACGTCGCCACCGCATGCAATCGTGGACCGAAAGGCGTGCCGCGCGCCGCCTCCGGCACCGGTGCGACCACCCGCTCCCCACAGCGCGGGCAACAGACCGCGAGACGCTGGTGCTGCGTCACGATCGGCGCCACCGCGGGCAGCTCGATTTGCTCAGAGACGCTGACGATCTCTGCTGGAAGAGCGGCGTGCAGGCGGCAACCGCAGCACGCACGCGCCTCGGGACGATGCTCGACGACCGTATCGGGATCGGTAGTCAGCACCCGGCGGTGACCCTCGTGACCGGGCTTGGAGCCGCCGGGCTTGGAGTGCGCGCGCTGCTTCATGCGATCCGTCGCGGGCGGCTTAGATGAGGTGCGTGAGGTCTTCTCTGGCCGCTGCAGCCGCAGCACCAGCGCGATCAGCTCTTCGCGGCTCAGCCGTTTCAGTTCGCTGCGGCCCATCTCTTGAGAGCATCAGCGAAATCGGCTTTCGGCAAGAGGCACCGCGAGCGCCCCACATCGGCTCTGCCAGCGCCACGTCTGGTTCGCACATTCCCGTGGGTAATTTGTGCCGATCTATAAGAGTTAGTATCTCCTGCGGTTAATTTGGTATAATATAACAAAAATAGCGATGAATTACACGGGAAAATTACAAATATTTGCCAGTTAACATCTCAAAAACCTCGACCGTAAACATTGTGGTTCGCATATAAGCATTTCCTCTTTGGGTGCATGTACTGAAGATCGCGGAAACGCATGACCGAATCCGCAATGGCCTGGAAATTATCTCTTGACGACGTCGAGCAAGCAGCTCACAATTGCGTTTACCGATTATCTTTTTTTGGCTCGATGGGCTCGCGCGCCTCAGCGCGGGTGGCTAGATCGACCACTGATCTGCGCACGCCGGGTTCGCCTCGGCTATCCAAGCATAGACCGATCGTCCGTCGGCGATTGGCCGGAATCGCTTGCGCAACTTGATCTTCGGACAATCCCAATGATTGCATCTAGTAGCTATTGACGCGCGCTGAAGCCGGCACTGCGGGGACGATGCCCCAGCGTCGTCGCTAAACGAAGTCGACCAGTACATCACGAGGGATGACAATCGTCGCAGCCGACGAACGTGCGAATACGCGTGTGACGGCAATGCTTGCCGACGCGCTTATAGCAACGTCATCGACTCGTGCACTGGATTTATGTCTTACGCACACGCACAGGTGATACAATGAAACTGTCAAAAACCACGGCGAAGCAGCGCCGTTCAAGTGAGAGTAAAGCTAAACGAAGCCGGAATATGTCTCCATTATCCCGTGTTAAGGCAGCTCGCAAGCGGTTCATGGCCAGCGATAAGCGGCATGAGCGAACGAAAGTCACTGTAGCTCATGAAGTTCTTGGCGTAACAGTACAGTATCTCGACGACTCCAGAGCATATGAAAAATTCTGCAACAAAAAATATTTTATAGCTCAAGCAAAAAAGCCCGGGAGGAAACTCAACATCAGTGACATACCCAACACAGTTGCTCAATTCGCTTGCAATGCAAAGATCAGGCGGAGGAAAAAAGTGGCCTACAAGATTGGTCGAGTTGTTGAATGCTGCTTACGGGAAAAAATTGAACCGTGGGGGTTTCCCGACTTCATCGCAGGCCATGGCAGCTTCACGAAGGCATACAACTATGCAGTAAAGACCTATCCACGGTCGGTCGATACTGAGGAGGTGGCAGAGATTGATCCCGAGTCGGCAACGGAAGGAGAAGGAGAAGATCAGAATTCGGACAAGCCGACATCGAGCGGCGACGACGTCTTCGAGCAGGATTCAGAATCCGATTCGCCCGAGTCAGATCAGCATCGAGCACCGAAACCCAGGAAACCTGATTGGGCAAAGTCTGAACACTCTGTGAACCTTCAAGCTCTGACCGACTGCGATTTCAGCACGCTGATGAATGTGGGTCCAGTAGAGGAGAGATGGGTGCTCATTGGGGGGCGGCCCTTCGATGGAGATTATGTCGACCTCTGCATCAGAGAGGTGGCGCCGGAAGGTGCGGTGGTGATGTTGAATCCGCCTGCTGAAGGCTAACGAGCGTCGCGAAGGTGTGCGTGGCTGTCCTGCCCGCCACGCACACCGTCGCTGTCCGAAGGAACTGCGACTTTCCTGAGGGCGGCTCTCTATGCCCGCGATGATTGACGCTCAAGGCGTCAATCATCGCAAATTGGCCGCTCTGGCGCGCAGCCCCATCTCTTTTGGTCAACGTGCGGTAGGAAGTTTAAAGGCGTTTTCTTTGATCGAAGCACCAGGCTTTTGACCTCGCTTTCAATAAGGCCTTTAAATACACATCACCTCAGCGACAGGCTTCAACATGCCATCAACCGACCATCAGGCACCCTCAACAGCCCATCGTGAGCTTCAGACTACAATTCCATTAAAACGCCCCCCTCGGCAACCCACTCGCGCCGAAACCCTACCCGCCATTCGCGACAGAGCTACTTTCGTCGAGGCTCACACCGTTCAAGCCGAACTCCTGCAGAATTACCTTGAATGCCCTCGGACGGGTTACGTGCGCCTGCCGGGTCGGATCAGGTTCGAGCTTGACCCGCACCAGCGACGTGCCCTCTACGCCAACAATCCTTGGTCGCGCATCGCCTTCGCAGATGCGGTCGTGCCCCGTGTGCTCGCCCACCAGGGCGTTCAGGCCGGACCGATCTTTCTGGTGACGCTCGCCGTGGCCGAACACACCGTGCCCCTCGCTGAGGCCAAGGATTTCGATTGTCGGCGCGTGAAGGGGCTTACTCGCCAAGCCTTGGGGGGCATCTCCTTTGTCGGCATGATCGAGGGGGCGCTCTACCGGAATTTCGGGGCCACCGGTCCGCAGATTGGCGACTTCGTTTCTTGGCACGCGCACGTTCTGACGTGGGGGGCGAGCCGCAAGGCGATCAACGATGCCACGAAAAGCATACGGCGAAGCCGATCGGGTCTCATACCGGATCGCCCCTGCATCGACGTCAGGTTGGTCAACCCCGCACGAGTCGCTGACAAGCTGTATTACGCGCTGAAAGGGCCTCAGAAAGAGTACCGGATCTACTCGCAGGGCGATCGGATTGATCCTGAAAGTGGCGAGGTGCTCGGCCCGGGCTATCGCCAATCGAAACGCCCTTTGCGCACCGGTGATCGCGCTCGCCTATGCCACGCCTTCGAGGATCGCCTGCTCGACAAGCTGCTTTTCGGCAGCGGTGATGGCGCGCCACTTTGCAACGCGATCAAGCACGAGACCTTGAAGCCCTTCCGGGCCTGGGAAAAGCGGCAACGCTGTTATCGAGGCTGAATCAGCGGTGCAGGAGAGGGAGGAATCCCCACCCGCAAGCCGATTGCCGTGGGGTTAGTGGGAGGCTTTGCACCGGGGAAATCTGCACCCTTGCAGATCAAGATGGGAAATAGGGACCGGTCTACCATCAAAGGCAATTGACGCCGCGAGCGTCAATCGTCAGTTCGTCGAGGCCCTTTGGGCTCGCGAAAAGAGCCTGTGCACCGCTTATCCGTCTTTGGTGTCGCGTGAGCAGGGCGGACCGAATTTGATACCTGACAATCGTGTCCTAGACATGGTGTAGCTCGCTGAGGGCCACCCCGATCACCGGCCGGGGCCGGGATGCTCAGGCTGCCAGAGCGGGCAGGCTGACGAGAGGATCATCGCCGATCGGGGCGATGCTTTTCAGAGTTGCATCGGCGCGCGGCCGCTCCGGCCGGCAGCTCGACGGCAGGCCGCTGGCGACCTGCGTCGAAGGCGAACATCTTCCGCTCGATGGCCTTCTTCCGCCGCGTCATCGCCGAAGTGGCGCATGGAGAGTTTCCCGAGATCGTCCACGACTACGCGCTCACCGACGCCCTGTCGCTCGCCGTGCTCCAGGAGGCGGCGTGCTACGACGGGCTTGTTATGGAGAACATGTTCGGCGACATCCTGCCTGACCTGGCGACCGCACTGTGCGGTGGCCTCGGCATGGCGCCCTCCGGCGACATCGGCGATACGCATGGCATGTTTCAGCCCTCGTACGGCTCGGCGCCGACATTGGCCAGGCGTAGGGTCGCCAACCCGATCGCCACAATCCTATCTGCCAGCATGATGCTGCGTTAGCTTGGCACGAAGCACGGCGACACAGCCGCGCTGACGGCGGCTGGGTTGATCGACCAAGCAGTAGGGGCGGTGACCGGCTCAGGAACGCTGACCGCAGGTCTCGGCGGGACAGCCTCGACATCGAGGATAGGCGATGCCGTCGTTCACGCTGTAACCCGCCTCGCCCGCGGCCGCCCAACCTCACGTTGAGGAGCACGATGATGGTCCGACCCTGCTTGGCCCCTCCCCAGCGGTCGCGCTGCCCGCAGCTACACGTTGGCTTCCGACGCGGGCTTGATCCTAGTGGCCGAAATCCGACGCTTGGCACCCGCCGCGAGGAGCAGCTATCGAACTGATCGGATCTCGCGGACGCGATCTGATCCTAGCCTGAAGGACTTGCCGCCGATTGGGAGAAGGGCCTGCTTTGGAGCCACGTATCAGCCCCGTCAGTCTCGGCGTCACGGACCTTGACCGTGCAGTAGCTTTCTACGACGGGTTGAGCTGGCCCCGCCGGGTCATTGCCGCGCAGGGGGTCGCCTTCTTTCAGCTGGCCGATTTCGGCCTCTTGCTTTACTCACGTGCTGAACTAGCCGCGGATGCCGGCGTCCCGATGCAGAGCCATCCCTCGCAGGGCTTCACGCTCGCTTACAACACGCGCAGCCGTGACGAAGTTGATGAAGTGCTCTCGCGTGCCGAGGCGCTTGGAGGGACGATCACCCAGTTGGCGCAGAACGCAGTCTGAGGTGGATACCACGGCCATTTCCGCGACCCGGATGGGTTTGTGTGGGAGGTGGCCTGGAACCCTGACTTCACTCTCGCAGACGTAGGTTGCCTGATTCTCCCGGCGTAGCCTTCATGGCTGATCCATGGAGGTCTGCGACCCGTCTGCTTGCGACCCAACGCAGTCGTTCACGCGCGACCGTGCTGTTCCCGAAAGCAGACGTAATTTGGGCCGTTGCTATGACGGTGATGCGCCCATCCCGATCATAGACATGGCTTTGACAACGTCCCGTAAGCAACTGCTACCAGCTGCGATCAGCCGTTTGTAGGAGGATACACTACCGAACGATATTCTGTGGTCGGGCTTGCGTTCACCTGTGCGCCCGTCTCCAAAATGGTCATCCATGCCGCGCCGACGACGAGGTTCGCGATTGCGTTCGACCATCGGGTACGCGCGCCGACAGTAACCTTGCCCCTAAGGGGCCGGTTGCGGTCGATATCGAACAGGTCGGCGTTCTCCTTGACTCATGACCTTCGACGAGCCCGCGTTCTTTAGATCGTACCCGACTAGTAAGCCGGGGTGGCGGGAGAACGACATCGACCCGACGGAATTAGCCATCCGAGACATTCCTCACTTGGGTGCCTCAAGATCTCGATCAGGGAGGGATCATGAACGCTGAACCCGCGTCGGACCTGCTGCGTCGAACCGGTCCGCCCGAGCCCGTCCCCCACGTCGATCCACCCCGGGCGTCCGACCCGCGCTTCACTGAGGTAGTGCCCCACCATGCCCGCCTCGTCTCGCTCTACGACCAAGCGATCTTTGGCGAGGGTCCGACCTGGTGGCCCGCACGGGACATCCTGGTCTGGTCGGACGTCGAGGGGCGCCGAGTGCTCGGCTGGCACGCCGACGGCTGCGTGCGGGTCGTCATCGATGCCACGCCGTTCACCAACGGCAACACGGTCGACCGGGACGGCAACCTGATCCATTGCGAGCATGGCAACCGCCGCCTGTCACGCACGTCCCCGGACGGGCGCTACGAAGCCCTGGTCGAGACCTACGAGGGACGTCGCTTCAACGCCCCGAACGACGTGGTCTGCGCCGCCGACGGCGCCCTGTGGTTCACCGATCCGTCCTACGGCCTCCGCCTGCCCAGGCAGGGGACGCTGGCGGAGTCCGACCTCGGCCACCACAGCGTCTACCGCGTCGATCCGACCACCGGTGCGGCGCGGCGCATGGCGGACCTCGGCCAACCGAACGGGCTAGCCTTCGCGCCGGACGGGCGCACCCTGTACGTCAGCGACACCTCTCGAACCGAGGGCGGCGACGGGCACACGATCTACGCCTATCCGGTGCTGGACGACCTGACCCTGGGCGAACGACGGGTGTTCGCCGAGGTCGAGCCTGGCGTGCCGGACGGCTTTCGCGTCGACCGCCGCGGCTGGATCTGGACGAGTTCCGAGGCAGGGGTCCAGGTCTTCTCCGCCGAGGGGCACCGCCTCGGCCTGATCCCGACGCCGCAGGCGTGCTCCAACCTCTGCTTCTCTCCCGGCGAGCGACGGTTGTTCGTCACCTCGAAACAGCATCTCTACGCCCTCGACCTGGCCGATCCTGCCGACTGAGGCGACATCACGGTATCGTTAGACCGCGCTGGACGACGGCAGGAACCGGGCACCGGATGTCGTGTTGGCCCCGAGCGAAGGACGGCGCCCGATGGAACACGTCGGCTCGATCCCGCCTCCTCCGACGTACGTTCGCACGACGGGCGTCGTCGCTACCCTTCCCCGAGGATTTCACATGGCCGAAGCCGTCGCCGACTTCTTCTGGAAACGCCTGGCCGAGTGGGGGGTGAAGAAGATCTTCGGCTATCCCGGCGACGGCATCAACGGCCTGCTTGGGGCTCTGCAGCGCAACGACCTGCCGTTCGAGTTCATCCAGGTCCGGCACGAGGAGATGGCCGCGTTCATGGCCGCGGCCTACGCCAAGTTCACCGGCGAGGTCGGCGTGTGCCTCGCCACCTCCGGCCCCGGCGCGACGCACCTGCTCACCGGCATGTACGACGCCCATCTCGACCACGTGCCGGTGTTGGCCATCGCCGGCCAGCAGGCGCGCAACGTCAACGGCGCGCACTATCAACAGGAGTTCGACCTCACGAGCGTCTACAAGGACGTGGCGGCCTACGTGCAGCAGGCCTCCTCGCCCGCGCAGGTCCGCCACATCGTCGACCGCGCCATGCGCATCGCCAAGGCCGAACGGAAGGTCTCCGCGATCATCCTGCCCAACGACCTGCAGGACGTCCCCTACGAGGCGCCGGTGCGCAAGCACGGCAACACGTTCTCCGGCGTCGGCTACACGGCCCCGAAGGTCGTGCCATTCGATGCCGACCTGCGCCGCGCCGCCGACGTGCTGAACGCAGGCAAGAAGGTCGCGATCCTGGTCGGCGCCGGTGCGCTGCATGCCACCGACGAGGTCATCGCTGTCGCCAACAAGCTCCAGGCCGGCGTCGCCAAGGCGCTGCTCGGCAAGGCTGCGCTGCCCGACGACCTGCCCTTCGTCACCGGCACCATCGGCCTGCTCGGGTCCAAGCCGTCGTCGGACATGATGGAGGATTGCGATACCCTTTTCATGATCGGCTCTGGCTTCCCCTGGGCAGAGTTCTTGCCGAAGGAGGGGCAGGCCCGCGGGGTACAAATCGACATCTCCCCGGAGATGCTCTCGCTCCGGTACCCGATGGAGGTGCCGCTGTGCGGCGAGTCCGCCGAGACCCTGCGGGCCCTGCTGCCGCTGCTGGAGCAGAAGAAGGAGGGCGGCTCCTGGCGCACCGGCATCGAGAAGGGGATGGTCTCCTGGTGGAAGGAGGCCGAGGACCGGGCGATGGCGAAGGCCAACCCGGTCAACCCGCAGCGCGTCACATGGGAACTGTCGCCCCGCATGCCCGAGCGGGCGATCATCACATCGGATTCCGGCTCCTGCGCCAACTGGTTCGCCCGCGACCTGAAGATGCGCCGTGGCCAGATGTGCTCGCTCTCAGGCGGCCTCGCGTCCATGGGTGCCGCGGTCCCCTACGCCATCGCCGCCAAGGTTGCCCATCCCGACCGTCCGGTGATCGCGCTGGTTGGCGACGGGGCCATGCAGATGAACAATATGGCCGAGTTGATCACGGTCTCGAAGTACATGCACCGCTGGTCGAACAAGACCTGGATCTGCTGCGTGTTCAACAACGAGGATCTGAACCAGGTCACCTGGGAACAGCGGGTGATGGAGGGCAACCCGAAGTTCGAGGCGAGCCAGACCATCCCGAACGTGCCCTACCACAAGTTCGCCGAGCTGATCGGCCTGAAGGGCATCTACGTCGATGACCCCGCCAAGGTCGGTCCTGCCTGGGACGAGGCGCTGGCGAGCCCGGTGCCGGTGGTGCTGGAGGTCAAGACCGACCCCGAGGTGCCGCCGCTGCCGCCGTTCTTCACCTTCCAGCAGGTGCAGAACTTCATGTCGATGCTCGGCAAGGGCGACCCGAAGGAGCGTCATCTCCTGGTCGACACCGCGCGTCAGGTGCTGAGTTCCGTCCTGCCCGGCAGCAAGTAGGACGGCTTCCGCGGCATGCGTGACGATCCGAAGATCGGGGCGGTGCGGGCACGGGCCTACACCGTACCCACCGACGCGCCCGAGGCGGACGGGACGCTCAGTTGGGACAGGACGACCCTCGTCGTCGTCCACGTCGAGGCCGGTGGTGAGACCGGCCTCGGCTACAGCTACGCCGATGCTAGCGTCGCGCGCCTGAGCGAGGCGACGCTGGCACCGCGTCTCACGGGTATCCCTGCGTTCGACGTCCCACGGGCGAACGCGGTGCTATGGGGCGCGGTGCGCAACCTCGGTCGCTCCGGGCTTGCGGCGACCGCGATCTCGGCACTCGACACCGCGCTCTGGGACCTCAAGGCTCGCCTCCTCGACACGCCGCTTGCAAGCCTGTTCGGTCGGGCACGGGACGCCGTCGAGATCTATGGCAGCGGCGGCTTCACGAGCTACGACGACCGGCAACTATGCGATCAGCTCGCCGCTTTCGTCGAGCGGGACGGCTGCCGGGCGGCGAAGATGAAGGTCGGCAGCCGACCGGAGCGTGATCCGGCACGCATGGCGTCGGCGAAGTCGGCCATCGGCGACGCCCACCTGTTCATCGATGCCAACGGCGCCTTCACCCCGAAGCACGCCGTCGCGGTCGCGCGGGCGGCCGAGGAGTTCGGCGTGGCATGGTTCGAGGAGCCAGTGACGAGCGACGATCCCGCCGGCATGGCCTCCGTCCGCGCGATGGCGCCCGCCGGCATGGAGATCGCGGCGGGTGAATACGTCTACACCCTGGACGACCTGCACGGCCTGCTCGCTGCCGGCGCGGTCGACGTCGCACAGGCGGACGTGACCCGCTGCGGCGGATACAGCGGCTTCCTGAAGGTCGCGGCCCTCTGCGAGGCGGCGCATATCGACCTGTCCGGCCACTGCGCACCCGCCCTGCACCTGCCCGTGGCGGTTTCGGCGCCGCGGTTCCGGCACCTGGAATGGTTCCACGACCACGTCCGCATCGAGCGGATGCTGTTCGATGGGGCGCCAGTGCCCTGCGACGGCGCGATCACCCCCGATCCGACCAGGCCGGGCCATGGCCTCACCCTCAAGAAAAGGGATGCGGATGCCTATGCCGTCTGATCACGGCGGCCGCCCGCCGGAGCGCCATCACGCCCCGGGGATAAAGCGGCGCGTCGCCCCGGTGAGGGCCGAAGCGACCGTGCACCCGGTGGTCGTCCTCGTCGCCGCCGCGGCCGGGGCCGGTCTCCTGACATGGTTCGCGGCCGGACGTTCCAAGCGCCTCGGATCGGCCACGGCGGGTCGTCGCTTCAGCCCGCGTGGGCGCGCGGTGACCGCGAGCGCCGCCCAGCGCCTCAACCACGCCTCCACGATGCTGGCCGCCTCGGTGCTGTTCGATTCCGGCCTGGAGCATTACCGCGGCCAGTTCTTCAACCGGGCGATGTACACCCCCATCATCGTGTCCAGCGTCACCCTGGCGGCGTCCCTGCACGGGGCGGGCGACACCGACCCCGGCAGCTCCCGCGTCCGGCACGGGGTGCAGGCGCTCGCCGGCCTCACCGGGCTGATCGGCTTCGGCTTCCACGCCTACAACGTCGGCAAGCGCGAGGGCGGCTACTCCTTCCAGAACCTGTTCTATTCCGCCCCCATCGGCGCGCCGATGGCGTTGACGCTGGCCGGCATCCTCGGCGTCGTCGCCGAGCGCGTCCGCGATGCCGATCCCGGCGAGCCCCGGCTCGCCGGCTTGCCGGCCGGGCGGGCGTTGGCGGTCGCCACCGCCGGCATGCTGGCGGGCACGACCCTGGAGGCGGGGCTGCTGCACTTCCGCGGCGCCTTCCAGAACCCGGCGATGTTCGTCCCCGTCACCCTCCCGCCACTCGCCGCCGCGCTGCTCGTGCGCGCCGCGGCCAAGCCGGAAGGGGCGAGCCAGGTGGGCGCCAAGTGGGGAATGTGGGCGGTGTCCGCCATGGGCATCGGCGGGGTCGCGTTCCACGCCTACGGGGTCGCCCGGATGATGGGCGGCTGGGACAACTGGCGGCAGAACCTGATCGACGGGCCGCCGCTGCCGGCCCCACCCTCCTTCTCCGGTGTCGCGCTCGGCGGTCTTGCCGCCCTCGAACTCATCGAACGCGGCCGCTTCCGCTTCTGACCCGAAAGAACATCATGCGTCCGAGACTGGACCTTTATCCGGGCTACGACGTGCTTGCGAAGCGCGACGGCCCGTCCTGGAATGCCAAGACCCGCGAGGTCCTGGAAGAACGGCTGGCGATCGGCCCCGAGACGCGTCGCTTCTTTGACGAGGCCGAATGGTCGACGATGACGGCGCTGGCTGAGCGGATCGTGCCGCAACCCGCCGACCGGGGGGATCCGGTGCCAGTGGCCGCCCTCGTCGACCACAAACTCGCGACCGATACCCGCGACGGCTACCGCAACGCCGCGATGCCGGAGGAGCGCGAGGCGTGGCGCCGAGGGTTGCAGGCCCTCGACGCGGAGGCGCGGGCACGGTTCGGCGCCCGCTTCCACGAACTCGGTGCCTGGGCGCAGGAT
Organism: Methylobacterium sp. E-046; assembly: GCF_022829625.1. Lineage (NCBI taxonomy): Bacteria > Pseudomonadati > Pseudomonadota > Alphaproteobacteria > Hyphomicrobiales > Methylobacteriaceae > Methylobacterium > Methylobacterium sp. E-046. The sequence continues at coordinate 55,272 of NZ_JAKSYP010000155.1, forward strand.
GAACTGCTTAAGCTCGCCGAGAACGGCGAACTCACCGACGCCGCCTGGGCGGACATGCCCTCCAAGCTGTTCTTCCACCAGCGCATCCTGGCCGACGTCGTGAAGGCCTACTACGCCCACCCGACCGCCTGGAACGAGATCGGCTGGGGCGGCCCGGCGAGCCCGCGGGGCTACGTCCGTATGGATTTCGACCGCCGCGACCCCTGGGAGGCCGCCGAGGCCAAGCCCGGCCGCGAGGACGAGGCTTACCAAGAGAACCTCCGGGTAGGCCGATAAGGATACCTAAGTCGATGCGCATCCCCGGCCTCGGCAACGCCGCCGACAACCCCAGGTACGTCACGCCCAGCGACGACCCGGAGCACCATCCCCGCGCCCGCGATGGCCGGGCGCCGAACGTCATGCGGATCGGCGAGTGGGTGCCGATGCGCCAGCACCGTGACGAGGAGGAGGTCGATTTCGCCATCGTCGGCACCGGGGCGGGCGGCGGTACCCTGGCCTGCCGGCTCGCCGAAGGCGGCCTGTCGGTGGTGGCCTTCGATGCCGGCCCGTATTTCCGTCCGCTGGAGGACTTCGCCTCCGATGAGAGCCATCAGTCCAAATTGTACTGGACCGACGAGCGCATCGTCGACGGCGAGAACCCGCTGCAGATGGGCTCGAACAATTCCGGCAAGGCCGTGGGTGGCTCGACCGTGCACTACGCCATGGTGGCCCTGCGCTTCCGGCCGGAATGGTTCAAGGCGCGCACCCTGATGGGCTACGGCGCCGACTGGCCGATCGATTGGCGGGAGATGTGGCGCTACTACGATCAGGTCGAGGACGACCTGAAGATCTCCGGCCCGGTCAACTATCCTTGGGGGCCGCACCGGCGCCGGTATCACCGGCGCGCGCACGAGATCAACGCGGCCGCCAAGGTGCTGGCACGGGGCGCCGAAGCGATGGGCGTCAGTTGGACGCCGACGCCGCTCGCCACGGTCTCGGCCCCGCACGGCGATGCGCCGCCATGCGTCTACCGCGGCTTCTGCACCCTGGGCTGCTCCACCAACGCCAAGCAGAGCGTGCTCGTGAGCTACCTGCCCCGTGCCCTGAAGGCCGGCGCTGAGATCCGCGACCTCGCAATGGTCGGGCGCATCGAGACGAGGAACGGCCGGGCGACGGGCGTCCACTACTTCCGCGAGGGGCGTTGGCGCTTCCAGCGGGCGAAGAATGTCGTGGTGGCGGGATACGCCATCGAGACGCCGCGCCTGCTCCTGAACTCAGCGAACCAGGAGTTCCCGGACGGGCTCGCCAACTCCACGGGCCTCGTCGGCAAGAACCTGATGGTCCAGGGCAACCAAGCGGTCTGGGGCGTCTTCGACGAGGAGATCCGCAGCTACAAGGGACCGCCCTCGCTCGCCATCAGCGAGCACTGGAACTACGACGACAAGGGCTATGGCCCCTTCGCCAAGGACTTCTTCGGCGGCTATTCCTACATGAGCCAAGGGCCCCTGCCACAGCTCTGGGCCAACACCCAGGCCTCCGCGCACGGCCTGTGGGGTGAGGCGCTGATGTCCGAGATGCAGCGCTACAACCACGTCGCCGGGCTCAAGGTCGTCTCCGAGTACATGCCCCAGGAGCGCAACCGGGTGACGCTCTCGGACGTGAAGGACCAGTACGGGCTGCCGGTGGCTCGCGTCACCTATTCGTGGTGCGACAACGACAGGGCGCTTAACCGGCACGCCCTCAGGTTCATGCGCGAGGCCCTGTCGGCCGCGGGTGGCCGCGAGGTCTGGGACCAGGCCGACGACACATGCCATCTCAACGGCACGGCTCGCATGGGCGCCGACCCACGCACCTCCGTGGTCGACGCCGATTGTCGGTCCTGGGACATCCCGAACCTGTACGTCTGCGACGGCTCGGTCTTCCCGACGGTCGGCGGCGTGAATCCATCGCTTACGATCCAAGCGGTCGCGTTGCGCACCGCTGACCGGGTACTCGCGGAAAGGCGGCGACCGTCAGCGTGAGCCCCTGGTACGACCCGTGAAATTCGAGGCGGTGTCATTCGCCGAACCGGGATGGCTTGCCGTCTCGCGAGGGTGAGCACGCATCCATCCCGAACGGTCGACGTCGTCGGCATCCGCACCGCCTGCACCCGGGACATGCCACGGCCGCCCGCGTCCCTCGACTGGAACCCAGGGAGGGGACGGGGATTGGCGCTGACCCGGGACGGACGCGTTCGAAGCGCAGCGCGCCCGATCGAGCCAAGCTTCCCCCCCCGCTACAGGACAACTCCATGACCGACGCCTCCGATCAGCGCCTCGCGATGCAGGACCCGCGCACGCAGTACCCGCAGCCGCCGTTCAAGCGCCAACCCCAGGAAGCGCCGGGCCTCGCCGGAGCGATGGACCCGAAGCCGGACCACGGTGAGACCAGCTACAAGGGGCATGGACGCCTCACCGGACGGAAGGCGTTGGTGACCGGCGCCGATTCCGGCATCGGCCGAGCCGCCGCCATCGCGTTCGCCCGCGAGGGTGCCGACGTGGCGCTCAGCTTCGTCGAGGACGAGATGCCCGACGCCCGGGAGGTCGCCAAGCTGATCGAGGCGGAAGGGCGCAAGGCCGTCCTGCTGCCGGGCGACATCACCGACAAGGCGTTCTGCGACATGCTCGTGAAAAAGGTCGTCGCCGATCTGGGCGGGCTGGACATCCTGGTCAACAACGCCGGCAAGCAGACCAACGAGAAGGACATCGGCGATATCACGGACGAGCAATTCGACCGGACGCTGAAGACCAACCTCTACGCGATGTTCTGGATCACCAAGGCCGCGCTGCCGCACATGCCAGCGGGCGCGTCGATCATCAACACGGCCTCGGTCGTGGCCTACAACCCGCCGCAGATCCTCGTCGACTACGCCACAACGAAGGCCGGCATCGTCGCCTTCTCGAAGGCGTTGGCCAAGCAACAGGTCGCCAAGGGCATCCGGGTGAACGCCGTTGCGCCGGGGCCCTTCTGGACGGCCCTGCAACCGTCCGGCGGCCAGCCGCAGGAGGCGGTCGAGAAGTTCGGGTCCGAGGTGCCGCTGGGCCGTCCAGGCCAGCCGGTGGAGCTCGCGCCGATCTATGTGTTCCTGGCGAGCCAGGAGGCGAGCTACGTCACCGGCGAGGTCTACGGCGCGACGGGCGGCAACGGCACCGCGTAGGCTTCAACCATCCGGCCGGGTCCCGGTATCGGGGCGCGGCCGGCGTCGGCCATCGACCCGAGGCGCTCAGGCGGCGAACCTCTGGATGGCCGCTACGATCCTGCGTCCGTCGAACGGCTTGCCCAGCACTACGCCGCGAGCGGGGATCTGCGCGGCGTCCCAGGGTTGGGACGACACCATCAGGAGCTCGATGGGCGGCCAGCGGTCGCGGATGGCGAGCGCGAGCTTCATCCCGGCCGTGGAGCCGCGCATGTCGAGGTCCGTGAACACCGTGCGGATGTCCGAGCGGGTCTCCAGCAGCCGGATTGCCTCGGCCACGCTGGTTGCCTCGACCGCATCGCAGCCCGCGTCCTCGACGTAGCCGACCAGCGACAGCATCAGGATCGGGTCGTCCTCGACGACGAGCACCAAGGTTTGGCCGGTAGGGTTGTCCTCGGTCATCGGCAACTCAATGCACCTGGATCTGGATGTCGGCCAGGGGCGCGCGGAACTTCGCGCGCAGGCCTTCGGAGCCGAAGCGGAGTTCGGCCTCGCGGGTTCCGACGAGGCCCATGCGGATCAGCTTGGTGCCGAACCCGCCGCGCCCCGAAGGTGCGGTCGCGGCGGGGCCACCCAACTCCGACCAATCGAGCACCAGTGCCGGCGCCTGGCCGACCTCGGTGCGCCACGCAATCCGGACCGTCCCGGCGCCGACCGAGAGCGCGCCGTACTTCAGGGCGTTGGTCGCCAACTCGTGCAGCAGCAGGGACAGGGACAGCGCCGCCTCGGGGCTGATGTCCATGTCGGCCCCGTCGAAGGCGAAGCGGTCGAGGTCGGCCTGCAGCATGAGGACCCCTTCCATGACCGCACGCAGGCGGGCGGCCTCCCAACTCTTCCGCAGCAGCACGTCGTGGGCTCGCGACAGGGCCAGCAGCCGACGCTCGAACGCGTCGACCTTGTCGCGCTCGCTCACCGCGCGCAGGGTCTGCTGGGCGATGGATTGGACCACCGCGAGCGTGTTCTTGAGCCGGTGGGCCAGCTCCTTGTTGAGCACGCCCTGGAGATCCTCGGCGCGCACACGGGCCACCCCGACCTCCAACCGGTCGGCGACGTTGCGCAGGAACGCCAACTCGTCGGACGTCCAGGTCCGCGCCTGCGCGTCGTGGGCGATGAACACCGCGACGGTGCGCCCGCGCTCGCGCACGGGCATGTTGACGAGGGCGCGGACGTCGATGGCCAGCAACGGGCTCGGATCGGCGCGGGTGCGCGGGTCGGTGGTCACGTCCTCGATCACGAGCGCCACGTCGTCGAGCAGGCTGCCCCTCAGGTCCCCGTAATCGGCGAAGCGATGCAGCCCCGCGAGGCTCACCATGCCCGGCATGGTCCAGTCCGGCTCGATCTCGACGGTTTCCATCTCCGCGTCGATGCGCCCGAACCCGGCTCGGGTCGCCCCGAGGGTCCGACCGACGATCTCGGCGGCGGCGGAGGTCATCTCCGGTACGGTCGCGAGGTCGCGCAGGCGATCGCCGAGCGCGAGGAGCGCGGTCCGGCGGGCCTCGGCCTCAATGCGGGCCGTCACCTCCAGGAAGATCACCCCGAAGCGCCGGTCGTCGAGCTTGAACGCCCGGCCCTCGTACCAGCGGCGGATCGTGCCGACCTGGCGGGTGAACGCCGCCGGCCGGCCGGTCTCGACCACGTCGGCGAACTCGCGGACCCACTCCTCCTCGACGTCCGGGATGACCTCGCGGAGCGTCCGGCCCACGACCGTCGCCGGATCGACTCCGACCAGCCCGCCCCAGGCGGGGTTGACCTCGACGTAGCGCCAGTCGACGACCCGGCCGCCCGCGTCGCGGACCACCTCTCCGACGAGGAAGCCCTCGCTCAGGCGATCGAACAGGCCGCGCCAGTACAGGTCGGTGGCGTGAACCGCCTCGCGGCCCCGCGCCTCGTCCACGGCGGTCAGGCCGGCGGTGGCGACGCCGGCGAACAGCACGGCCTGCTCCAGGTCGCGCGCGGTGAAGGCGTCCGGCTTGGCCGACTGCAGCTTCAGGACGCCGAGCACCGTGCCGCCGCGCGCGAGCGGCGCCAGCACCGCCGAGCGCAGGCCGAGCCGCTCCACGAGGTCGCGCTTGACGTACGGGTCGCTCGTCGCGTCGGCCATCAGGAACGGGGCGTTCGTCCGGGCGACCCGGCCGGCGCTGCTGCCTTCGAGGGGCACGCGCAGCCCGCGCTGTCCCAGCAGGCTACCGCGCACCACGCGGTATTCGAGGGCGTCGCCGTCGATGAGCTCCAGGACGCCGCCCTCCGCGGCCGGCACCGCCCGCATCGCGCCGTCGAGCAGGGCATCGAGGATGGTGTCGAGGTCGCCGTCGATAGCGGCGATGGACGCCTGGGTGTCGCGCAGCGCCTCGCGCGCCCGGAACGCGGCGTCGCGTTCGCGGATGTGGGTCTCGCGGCCCCGGATCGCCCGGCGCAGCTCCAACTGGGCCATGACCTGGCGGGCGAGGCGACGCAGGTCGTCGGCCTGGTCGTCGGTCAGCCCTTCCGGCCGTGGCACCCTGTCGATCACGCACAGGCTGCCGAGGACCTGCCCTTTCGGTGTGCGCAGGGGGGCGCCGGCCTAGAACCGGATGAACGGCTCGCCGGTCACCAGCGGGTTGTCGCGGGTGCGCGGGTCGGCGGTCAAGTCAGGGATCTGCAGGATGTCCGGCTCGGCGAGCACGAACCGGCAGACGGAGCCGTCGAGGTCGGTCTCGCAGGGCGAGAAGCCGACCCGCGCCTTGAACCACTGGCGGTCGTGGTCCACGAGGCTGACCAGCGCCACGGGAACGGCGCACGCCCTGGCTGCGAGATGCACGAGGTCGTCGAAGCCCTCCTCCGGCACGGTATCGAGGATGCCGTAGCCCCGCAGGGCCTCAAGCCGCAGCGGGTCGTCGGTCGGGGACGGCTCCGGGCGTGTCATGGGCGAAGAATTCTACGAGGGATGCGAAGGGTTTCGTACCGTGGCATGGCCCGTTCCATCACGGAAATCCGTGCCCCCCGAGGATCATGGCTCGGCCAGGATGGAGATCGGCAGCCTGACCGTGTAGGTCGTGCCGGTCCTGCCGGAGGCCGTGGCGAGGGTACCGCCGACCTGGCGGACGAAGGCCTCGACGAAGCGCGAGCCCTTGCCCGACGCGGGATTGCTGCCGGAGGTCGCCGCTAGGCCGACGCCGTCGTCCGCCACGGTCAGGACGACGTCGCCGTCGCGGCGGGCGAAACCGAGCAGGATGCGGCCGCGGCCGTTCGGGAAGGCGTACTTCACCGCGTTCGTGGCGAGCTCGTTGACGATCAATCCGATGGTCACCGCGTGGTCGGACACGATGAAGAGCGGCTCCGCCTCGACCGCGACGGCGACGCCGGTGTCGGTCCCGAGCAGGCTTGAGCGCAGGCTCCCCGCGATGCCTTCTAGGTAGGGGCCGACAGGCACCGGCCCGAGCGAGGCCGAGCGCGAGATCACGTCGTAGAGCCCCGCTACCGCGCCGATCCTCGCCTGCATCGCCTTGTAGCCCGCGATGCACGGCTCGGCCGCCCGGCGGATCTCGTAGGACACGAACGAGGTGATGATCTGCAAGGAGTTCTTGATGCGGTGGGCGAGCTCGGCGGCGAGCAGGTCGCGGTGCCGTTCCAGCAGGCGGGCCTCGGTCACGTCCTCGAACACCAGCAGCAGCCGGGTGACGTGGTTGCCCGGACGGAAGACCTTGCGGGCGTTCAGCCTGAAGATGCGCCGGCCCAGCCCCGGGAACTCGTCCTCGACCTCGAAGCCGTCCAGGGCCGTGTCGTCCGGCACCACCCGGGCGAGCAGCTCCTGCAACCGCCCGACCCTCCACTTGCCCTGCGCGAGGTCGTAGAGCGAGCGCCCGACGAGGTCGCCGCCTTCGTCGCCGAACAGGCGCACGAAGGAGCGGCTCGCCTGCGCGACGGTCATGTCGCCTTCCAGCACGACCATCGGGTCGCGCACGGTGTCGACGATGCTGGTGGCGAGACGGTCCTGGCGCTCGGCGTCGCCGCGGGCCTCGTGCTCGGCGGTGACGTCGTCGATGGCGAGCAGCAGGAACGGGATGCCGTTGCCGGGCCGGAAGATCTTGCGGGCGTTCAGGCGCATGCACTTCACCCCGATGCCGGGGAAGTCGTGCCCGACCTCGTAGCCCTCGACCGTCCCGTCCCGCGGCACGACCTCCACGAGGAGCCGGCGCAGGTCGGGGATATCCCACTGGCCGGTGCCGAGCTCGAACAGGGGGCGCCCGACGGTCGCCTCCGGCTCGGCCTGGAAAGTTCGGTAGAAGGCGCGGTTGGCCGAGTGGACGGTGAGGTCCATGTCGAGCACCAGCAGGCTCGACGGCACCGTGTCGACGATGTCCTGCGCGCTGAAGGTGTCCACGAGCCCGCTCCGACGGTTTCCCCGGTCGGCCCGGGCGGGACGTCCGGATGCGGGATACCCACACCTCAGGTCGTCTCTCTTCCAGGGGCCTTCTCCTGATCCGCGCCTATCACGCCGTGTATGCCTTGTCATTCACGCATGAAACTTCCAGACAGGAGGCGTTCGAACGGGGTGGGTAGTCCGGAAATGACGTGCCCGAAACGACCGGATCTCAGGCTCGACGACCAGATTTGTTTCGCGCTGTACGTCGCGACGAGCGCGGTGACCCGGGCCTACTGCCCGCTCCTGGGCGAGCTCGGCCTGACCTACCCGCAATACCTCGTGATGCTGGCGCTCTGGCAGGACGGCGCGATGACGGTGTCGGGACTCGCCGCGCGGCTCCGCCTCGGACCCAGCGCGATCACGCCGCTCGTCGACAGGCTGGAGGCCGCAGGCTTCGTCGCCCGCGCCAGGACCTCGGACCGGCGGGTGGTGCTGGTCGCCCTGACCGATGCCGGGCGTCGACTGGAGGAGGAAGCCTCGAAGACGCAGCAGGACGTCGTATGCCGGGTGGGTCTGTCGGACGGCTCACTGTCGGCTCTGCGGCAAGAACTGATGAACCTCGCGGACCGCGTCACCGCCCCCGTCGCGGTGCAGGGCGTTTCCTCGGGTCGGCCGCGGCAGGACAGATGAGGACGGCGCTCGATCCCGTTCCGTACGCGTGTGCCGGACAGGCGATGCGTGCCCATCCTTCTCGCCCGGAACCATTCGCGATGGAACGACCGGGATCGAGCCGTCGTGGCAAGGATAGTCCGGTCGGAACGCCTTGCGGACCGAGCCGCGTCGTCGAGCGTTGATGCCTCGCAGCGCGAAACCGCTCTGCACCTCTTGGAACCCGAGGCCGAACGTCCGCATGTCCGCCCCCCCTCTCGTCACCGACGCATGGAGCCCAGGCCGGAGCTCCCCTTCCGAGGCCCGAACCGAGTCCTGCGGGGCGTAAGGTGGTGAACTGCGCAACGGCGTTCCTCGCCGGGGGCGGCGAGGCGGCGCGCCTGATCCGCGAGCGCGATTGGTCGGGCCATCCCCTCGGTCCGCCTGAGACGTGGTCTCCCGCGTTCAAGACCGCGCTCGCGCTGGTGCTGAACTCGCCCGAGAGCATGATCCTGGCCTGGGGGCCGGACCTGCATTTCTTCTTTAACGATACCTATTCCAGGCTGCTCGGGCCCCGGTTGGCCTGGGCCACGGGCGAGCGCTTCGACGGGGTCTGGGCTGACGCCTGGGAACAGGCCAGGCCGATCATCGAGGACGCCTTCGCTGGCCGCAGCCGCCGTTTCGAGGACCTGCCCTGGAAGCTCGACACCGACCGCGGGGCAGCGGAGACGTGGTTCTCCTTCTCCTACTCGCGCGTGCTCGACGCCGACGGCGCGGTGGCGGGCCTATTCATCTTCACCAACGAGACCACCCAGCGTGTCCTGGCCGACGCCGCCCTCAAGGAGAGCCAGGAAAACCTGAGGCGGGCGCTCGACGAGGTGCGCTGCCTGAACGCGACCCTTGAGCAGCGGGTGGAGGAGCGGACGACCGAGCGTGACCTGATGTGGGACACCGCCCCGGATCTCATGCTGATCATCGACTTCGAGGGCGTGTTCCAGAGGGTCAACCCGGCCTGGACCCATCTGCTCGGCTACGAGCCGCACGAACTGGTCGGGCACCACGTCAACGAGTTCGTCCTGCCCGAGGACCATGCCGGGACGGTCGAGGCCTACACCGAGGCGGCCGAGGGAGGGATGCCCCGCATCGTGAACCGATACCGTCACAAGGACGGCTCGACGCGCTGGATCTCCTGGACCGCCGCCCCGGCCGGGAACCTGACCTACGCGACCGGGCGGGACATCACCGTGGCGCGGGAACGGCAGGCCGAGCTGGAACATGCGCAGGAGGCGCTTCGCCAATCCCAGAAGCTCGAAGCCGTCGGCCAACTCACCGGCGGCGTCGCGCATGATTTCAACAACCTGCTGACCATCATCCGCTCGTCGGTGGACTTCCTGCGCCGGCCCGACCTGCCGGAGGGGCGCAAGGACCGCTACCTCAACGCGGTCTCGGAGACCGTGGAGCGGGCTGCCAAGCTCACCGGCCAGCTGCTGGCCTTCGCCCGCCGCCAAGCCCTCAAGCCGGAGGTGTTCGACGTCGGCCGGAAGGTGCGCGGGATCGCCGAGATGCTTGACACCGTCACCGGCGCGCGCGTCCACGCGGTGACGGAGGTGCCCCACGGTCCATGCTTCGTCCGGGCGGACCTGAGCCAGTTCGAGACCGCGCTGATCAACATGGCGGTCAACGCCCGCGACGCGATGGACGGGGAGGGAACGCTCACCCTGCGGCTGGGATGCGGGGCGGCCCTTCCCGCCATCCGCGGCCATGCCGGCTCGCGGGAGGCGTTCGCGGCGGTCTCCCTGACCGATACCGGCTCCGGCATCCCCCCGGACCGGATCGGGCGGATCTTCGAGCCGTTCTTCACCACCAAGGAGGTCGGGAAGGGCACGGGCCTCGGCCTGTCTCAGGTATTCGGCTTCGCCAAGCAGTCGGGCGGCGACGTCGACGTGGCCAGCGTGGTCGGGGAAGGCACCACCTTCACCCTCTACCTACCCGAGGTCGAGCCCGAGGAAGGACAGGTCCGCGACCGCGTCCAAGACGGCGACCTCGCGCCCCTGGGAACCGGCCAGCGCATCCTGGTGGTCGAGGACAACGTCGGCGTCGGCCAATTCGCGACCCAGATCCTGGAGGACCTTGGCTACCGGCCGACCTGGGCGGCCAACGCCGAGGAGGCACTGGACCGGCTCGGCGCCGACGGCGACGGCTTCGACATGGTATTCTCCGACGTGGTGATGCCAGGCATGGGTGGCGTGGACCTCGCCAAGGCATTGCAGCGGCGGCTGCCGCACCTGCCAGTGGTCCTGGCGTCCGGCTACAGCCACGTGCTGGCGCAGGAGGGCACGCACGGGTTCGATCTGCTGCACAAGCCCTATTCCGCCGAGCAGCTCGGCCGCATCCTGCATCGGTTCCTCGGCCCACGGTAGGAACCGTCGAACCTTCCCGGTCCGATGCCCGGGCAAGCGGTCACGAACTCCGCCGACACGCCTTCCCGACACGGGTGTCGTGGAGACTGCGCGGACCGCCAAACGAGGCGGACGCCCGGCCGGAAACGGTATCGGGCCGACGCTTGTGCCGCCACTGCGGAGAGATATTGTCTCAAAGCATTCGCCCAAGCAGAGGCCCATCGATGATCTTCGTCACGGACGCGGTCGGTGCCTGCGTCTACACCAGCCCGGAGTGGACGACGCTCACCGGACAGGAGGTCGCCGACGCCCTCGGCCTTGGATGGCTGGATCGCGTCTACTCCGACGACAGAACCATCGTCGCGGAAACGATGGCTGCCGCGGTCCGTCGCGGGGAGGAGTTCAGCGTCAGGTATCGGCTGCTCAAGCCGGACCGCACCCTTCGCTGGGTCGGGGCGGGCGGCGTCCCCGCGTTCGGCATGCTGGGCCATAACTTCATCGGTTACTTCGGCACGGTGACCGAACTGGCCGCGGGCGCGACGGACACGATCACGGCCTACGGCAAGATCGAGCGGTTCGTGCCGCCGGCGCCCCATCCGAACACGATGCCGAATTGCCGGCTTGACCAGGTCGCGGATCACCTGCTCCTGGCGCATTCGCTCATCGAGTCCGACGGAGGCAAGGAGGCGCTGCCGGACCTCCGCAGCGCCCTGTTCAAGATCGGCCGGGCGCTCGCCGCCAGGATCGAGGTCAAGGAGCGGCTTAACTGAGCGACGCCGTCACGGGCGGGATCGCTTCTCCTGTTCGACCTTCGGCGATGCTGCTGCCCGAGCGTGGCAAGGCCAGTCTGCACACCGAACCCTGCGCCACCGTGGATGCCCTGGGGCCGGTCAGCCTTGGCCCTCGATGATGCCGCGGATACGGGTGGCCAGCGCCTCCAGGGCGAACGGCTTGGTCATCACGTTCATGCCGTGCGCCAGGTGCCCGTGGTTGAGCACGGCGTTCTCTGCGTAGCCGGTGATGAAGAGGACCTTGAGGTCCGGGCGGTGCTGGCGCGCGGCGTCAGCCATCTGGCGACCGTTCAGGCCCCCGGGCAGGCCGACGTCGGTGACGAGCAGGTCGATGCGCACGTCCGACTGCAGCACCTTCAGGCCCGAGGCGCCGTCGCCGGCCTCGATGGCGGCGTAGCCGAGGTCCTCCAGCACCTCCGTGACCAGCATGCGCACGGTCGGTTCGTCGTCGACCACCAGCACCGTCTCGCCGGCCTTGGCGCGGGCTGCCTCGGAGAGGTCGGCCACGGCGTCGGCATCCTCGGCCTCGCCGAGGTGGCGGGGAAGGTAGACACAGACCATCGTGCCCTGCCCGACCTCGGAGTAGATCCGGACCTGGCCGCCCGACTGCTTGGCGAACCCGTAGATCATCGACAGGCCGAGGCCGGTGCCCTCGCCGAGGGGCTTGGTCGTGAAGAACGGGTCGAACGCCTTGGCGACGACGTCCGGGGTCATGCCGGTCCCGGTGTCCGAGACGCAGAGCGCGACGTACTGGCCCGGGCTCAGGTCGCGCTCGCGGGCTCCGCGCTCGTCCAGCCAGCGGTTGCCGGTCTCGATGGTGATCCTGCCGCCGTCCGGCATGGCGTCGCGGGCGTTGATGCACAGGTTGAGCAGCGCGTTCTCCAACTGGCTCGGGTCTACCAGGGTCGGCCACACGCCGCCCATGCCGACGAACTCGACCGGGACCGCGGGGCCGACGGTGCGGCGCACGAGGTCGACCATTCCCTCGACCAAGCGGTTCACGTCGGTCGGCTTCGGATCGAGCGTCTGGCGTCGGGAGAAGGCGAGCAGGCGGTGGGTGAGGGCGGCGGCACGCTTGGCCGCGCCCTGCGCCGCGCCGATGTAGCGCTCCATGTCGGACATCCGCCCCTGGAGCATGCGTGTCTGCATCAGCTCCAGGGAGCCGACGATGCCCGCCAGCATGTTGTTGAAGTCATGCGCGAGCCCGCCGGTCAATTGCCCCACCGCCTCCATCTTCTGGGACTGACGCAGGGCTTCCTCGGTCTTCGCCAGGGCTTCCGCCGCCGCCTTCGCCTCGGTGACGTCGCGGACGGCCGAATAGACCAGGCCGCCCCGTGGCACGGCGTTCCAGGACAGCCAGCGGTAGCTGCCGTCCCGATGCCGGTATCGGTTCTCGAAGGAGAGTTGGGCCTCGCCCCGGACCAGCCCCGCCGCGGCGGTCCGCGTCGACGCATGGTCGTCGGGGTGCACGAAATCGAGGAAGGGCTTTCCCCTCAACTCGTCCTCCGACCAGCCCAACGTCGTGCGCCAGGCCGGGTTGAGGCTCGTGAAGTGGCCGTCGAGGGTCGCGACGCAGAGGAGGTCGCTGGAGACCCGCCAGATCTCGTCGCGCTCGGCGGTGCGCGCGGCGACCTGGGCTTCGAGTTCCGACTTCTCGGAACGAAGCAGGGCCTCGGCCCGGTGCCTGTCGGTCACGTCCTGGACGAAGACGTGGAAGCCATCGACCGCGCCACCGGCGTCGCGCCGGGGCAGGTAACGGATCTCGGCGACGCGCGGGCGCCCGTCCCGATGCGGCCAGTCGAGCTCGAACAGGACGGACTCGCCCCCGAGGGCTCGGTCGATGAAATCCTTCCGGGCCGCGTAACCGGCCGGACCCAGGAGCCTTCGGACGTCGCGTCCCACCACCTCGCCGGGCGGGACGAAGAACCAATCCACATAGGCCTCGTTGGCGAAGCGGTAGACGTGGCCGGCGTCGATGAACGCGATCAGCACCGGAAGCGCGTCGGCGATCAGGCGGAGCTCGCGCTCGTTGGTCTCGGCGAGCAGCTCGGCATTCCTGCGGGCGGTGATGTCGTTGAAGAACACGGCGACGCGGTGGTCCCCCGGTTCGCCGACCCGATGCGCGCGAACGTCGAACCAGCGCCCGAACACGGAGGCGTAGTTCTCGAAACGGGCCGGCTCACCGGTTCGGGCCACGCGGCCGTAGATGTCGAACCAGTGCCGTTCCAGGCCGGGCGCGAACGTGCTGACCCACCGGCCGGCGAGGTCCGCGCCGGTCTGCCGGGCGAAGGCAGGGTTGGCCTCCTCGATCAGGTAGTCGACCGCCCGCCCGTCCGCGTCGAACCGCAACCTGAGGATGCAGAACCCGACCTCGATGGTCTCGAACAGGGTACGGTACCGGGTCTCGCTCCGACGTAGGGCCTCCTCGGCGAGGCGGCGGTCGTTGATGTCCTCGACCACGCCGTACCAGCGCACGATGCTCCCGGCCCCGTCGCGGCGGGCCTGCGCGCGGGCGCGCATCCAGCGGTACTCGCCGCTCCCCGCGATGTTGATGCGGTAGTCCACGTCGACCGGCTCGCCCGAGGAGAGGCTCGCGGAGAACACCGCGACGGTGTGCGGGACGTCGTCCGGATGGAGGGCCCTCATCCAGCCGGCGCCGTCGGGCTCGCCTGGCGCCTGGCCCGTCAGTTCGAGCCAGCGGTTCGAGTAGGAGGTGATGTTGCCGGCTGGGTCGCAGGTCCAAGGCACCTGCGGATTCAGCTCGACCGTGTGCCGGAAGTGGTCCTCGCTCTCGCCGAGCCGCGCCTCGCTCTCCCGCAGCGCCCTCCCGGCCTCGTGCTCGGCGGTGCGGTCGCGGGCGATCTTGGTGAAGCCGAAGTGCTTCCCGACCTCGTCGAGCAGCGGCATCATCTCGCCGGACGCCCAAAACCGGCTGCCGTCCTTGCGAAGGTGCCAGCGCTCGTCGGGGGCGCGGCCCTCGTCACGGGCCCGGCGCATCTCCGCCTCGATGCGACCGGCCGCGCGGTCCTCGGGCGTGAAGAACCGGTCGGCGGGTTGCCCGCGCATCTCCCCGGCGGTCCAGCCGAACACGCGTTCCGCCCCTGCGTTCCAGTCGGTGACGAGGCCGTCGCAGTCGGTGACGACGATGGCGAAATCCACCGCGCTGTCGAACACCGCCCGCTGCCGCCGCTCGTTCTCCGCCAGGCGCGACATCGTCTGCCGGTAGCCGGTGACGTCGACCTGGCTGCCGAAGTGGTAGAGGACGCGACCCTCCGGATCGAGGATCGGACTGATGAAGAGCTCGTTGAGGAAAGGCGTGCCGTCACGCCGGTAGTTGACAATATCGATGGCTAGGTCGCGCTTTGCCGCCAACGCGTCCCGGATAGCCTGGACGTGGGCGGGGTCGGTGTCCGGTCCCTGGAGGAAGCGGCAGTTGCGCCCGAGCAATTCGTCGGCGCCGTAGCCGGACAGGTCCTGGAAGGCCCGGTTGGCGAAGACGATGGGATCGTCCGGCCGGTTCGGATCGGTCAGGATCATCGGGGTACGGGTTTTCTCGACCGCGGCGAACAACTCGTCCCGGCCGCCCGGCGTCGTGAGGACCCGACGCCCGAAAGCTTCCGCTGCCCCCCCGGCCTGCACTTCCCTCAGGCGCAGGATCTCGGCCTCAAGCTCGTCGCGCGACAGCGATTTCAGATCCGAACCGACCAACGTCCGCCCTTCTCGATTGGCCGGGACCTCCCCGCAATCACAAGAATCCGGTGTCCAAGCTGCGAGGGGCGGACCAGTTCCGCTTCCCCGGCGGCACCCCGATCGGGAAAACCAATCGGCCCAGCGCCGGCCATTCAGCTTCCCGCGCTTGCGGAACGACTGACCTCAAGCTTGGTCCGGCGGGGTGTAAAGAAGGCGGTCGTGGAGCGGACGGTGTCCAAGCGTCGCGGTGCGCCGACCGTCCGCAAAACGCCGCCGCGCCCCTCAGGCGTCGATGGCGCCGACCTGCTTGAGCAGGGACAGGTTGTCCATCAGGGCCCAATGCTCTGTCAGCCGCCCGTCCACGACGCGGAAGAAATCCATCACGGCGATATCGACCGCGTTGCCGGTGGCGGGCGTGCCTTGGAACGTCCCGGTATGACGGCCGGTGAACCGGAGATGCGCCAGCACCCGGTCGCCCTCGGCGATGACCTCGGCGACATGCATCTCGATGTCCGAGAACCCGCCGTGCAGCACCTCGCCGAGCCTGGCGACGCCCGCCGGGCCACGGACCTCGAAGTCGAGGCCAGGGTCATGGCGCACGAAGTCCGGGGCGATGAACCGCTCCCACCACACCGCGTCCCGGTCCCGGAACGCAACGAAGTAGGCGCGGACGAGGTTCTTGTTCGATTCCATTGACATCGCATCCACCCTCAGCGCCCCACGGGTTCGTGGATCGGGCAACCGTTGTAGCGCCGACGAAATTCGGCCGAATGCCTGTAGGGGGCGTTGCGGGCCCGGTTGATGTTGCCGAGCGGACGGTGGGTGGCGAGGCCGGTCCAAACCGCGAAGCGCATGCGCTCGTCCACGGCGTCGACGCGGGCCGCGTCCCAGCTGTCCTGCGGCCGGACGGTGATGGTGGCGACCCATTGGAACGGCGCCTCATCCTCGTTCCACTCGACCGTCGGATCCTCGACCGCCTGACGCTCCAGGTCGCGGCACAGCTGCACCCGGAACTCCCAGACACCCTCGATGGCGGCCATCTCCGACCGCACCGTCTCACGGATCGCGTCGGGGCGACCCGAAGCGTCGATCTCGGTGCCGGTCAGCGCGGTCAGCGCCGGGGCGACGGGAGCCACCGAGAACTTGGCGACGTGATCGCCATACCGGAATGGCGTGACGCTGTAGTAGGTCTCGCCGAGCGGGTCGACGTTCGGCGCACCGCCGAGCAAGCCGAGCGTCGGGCTCTCGATGCCGATTGCGGTCAGCGCTTTGTTCACCCCGCGCAGCACGGTGGAGGCGGCGACCTTCACACCCTCGATCCGGTCAGTGGTCTTGGCGAGCAGCTTGAGGCTGCTGAGGAACTTCTCGGCGTTCGGCGCCTGGAACACCGGGCCGTTGACCATGACGAAGTCCTGGGTCGTCCCTTCCGCGTCCGGCAGGCGCTCGCCCGCGACGTCCAGGACTTTCAGCGCGAGGCCACGCGGCAGTGAGACGGCGTCCGGCAGGATGTCGCCCGCGTTCGTCGACATCCGCATATAGACCTTGTGCTCGCCCGGCGTCGCGAACAGCCCCTGGGCGAGTTCGGGCGGCAGGCCCGCGTCGATGCGAAGCGTGCCTTCCAGGATGCCGTGGGCCTTGGCGTGGACCGAGCGCACCGCGTGGCCGGAGTCCTTCGCGACCCTGTCCAGGATGGTGTCGAAGGTCTCGTTCAGACCCTCAATGGTCTTGCCTTCGTCGGCGGCGATCTTCTCGACGTCGGGGGAATAGCGAACGGGCGCTGCCGGCATACACGATCTCCAAAACTCACTTGTGCACAACCGATTAAGCCCGGACCCGTTCCGGTCATCTCCCTGATCAACCTCTCTTCCTGGCCTCACGTGATCGGGAACTCATCGCGTCGACTTGGAGGTGGGCGGTCAGCGTTCCCGGCTAGGTTTGAAACTTTCCCTTCCATGCCTCCGTACAGCTTGGCGTACGCCCGGCCTGGGCGCGGCGCGAGGCCCTGCCTCGACGTCCGATTTGTCGCGCCCAAACTCTGTCGGACTACTATTTTTATTTGATAAAACAGGAACTTGGTGGTCGCACCTTCTCTTCTCTCCATGTGCGAAAGGGGATCCCTTCCCCTACAGGAGACGTCGAATGAAGATCACTACCCTTGCCCTCGCCGCCACGGTCCTCGGCAGCCTCGCGCTCGGAGCCGGCGCCGCCTCCGCCGCGCCGATGGGCCCGAACGGGATGCAGGTTGCCCCGTCCGGCGTGACCCAGGTGCGCATGGACCGCAGCGAGCGGATGATGATGAAGAAGCGCATGATGCGGAAGCAGATGATGAAGCGCCGCATGATGAAGAAGCGGATGATGATGAATCGCGGCATGTGATTTCACGGCGCCGTGCGCTTCCGGAGGCCCCGATCCAGGGGCCTCCGCCCTGGCCGTCCTGAATGCGGGAAAGACCGTTTGGCTCGAACCTACCTGACCCGATCCGCTCCCGAGACCGGCGAGGTCGAGCGTCGCCGCTGGATGTTTCGCCACCCCCTCGTCATCCGTGTCACCCATTGGGTGAACGCGGTGTGCCTGCTGGTCCTGCTGATGAGCGGCCTGCAGATCTTCAACGCCCACCCGGCGCTGTACTGGGGCAAGGTCTCGACCTTCGATGCGCCGCTGCTGGCGATGTCCTCGACCGCGGACGATCCGCCCAAGGGCATGACGACGGTATTCGGCCACGGCTTCGACACGACGGGATGGCTCGGCTCCTCGGTCGGCTCCGACGGCGAGGCGGCCGACCGAGGCTTCCCGGCCTGGGCGACCTTGCCGAGCGACCAGGACCTCACCGGCGGCCGTTCCTGGCACTTCTTCTTCGCGTGGGCCTTCGTCCTGAACGGCCTCGCCTACCTGCTCTACGGTCTGGCCAGCGGGCAGCTTCGGTTCCGCGTTATCCCGTCCCGCGACCAGATCCGGCATTTCGGCGCGTCCATCTGGGAGCACCTGACGCTGCGCTTCCCGCAAGGCGACGAGGCCAAGCGCTACAACGTCATCCAGAAGCTCACCTACCTCGTCGTGCTGTTCGTACTCCTGCCGGTGCAGGTCCTGGCCGGCCTCGCGATGTCCCCGGCGATGGACGCCGCCTTTCCCTTCCTTCTGACGCTGTTCGACGGACGCCAGTCGGCCCGCACGGTGCACTTCGTCGTGGCGGCCCTGCTCGTCCTGTTCGTGGTCGTGCACGTCGCCTTGGTCCTGCTGTCGGGCTTCTGGAACAACATGCGCGGCATGCTCATCGGCTGGTTCGTGATCGAGCGCAAGATCGAGCCGGCACCCGTCACCGGGGAGACCCGGGTATGAGCCGCCTTCCCAGCCGACGCGCCCTCCTAACGGGAGGGGCCGCCATGGCCGCGGCGGCCCTGCTCGGCGGCTGCGACCGCCTCGGCAACGCGGAGTGGTTCCGCCGCACGCTCAAGACCGGCGAGGACGCAAACCCGTTCGTCCAGCGCCTGCTTTTGGGCGAGGCGACGCTGGCCCCGGAATATGCAGAGGCCGACATCTCGTCGTGGTTCAAGCCGAACGGGACCGAGGACCCGCCCGACAGGGACTACAAGGCCCTGGCGAAGGGCAGGTTCGCCAAGTACCACCTGGAGGTCGGCGGCCTGGTTGAGGCACCCTTCAAGCTGTCCCTGGCCGAACTCCGCAAGCTTCCGGCCCGCACCCAGATCACCCGGCACGATTGCGTCGAGGGCTGGAGCGCCATCGGCAAGTGGACCGGGGTGCCGCTCGCCGAACTGCTCAACCGCGCCAAGCTCAAGCCACAGGCGCGATACGTGGTGTTCCACTGCGCCGACACCATGGATCAGGGCAGTCCGCTCGAAGGCGGGGGAGACGACGAGGGGGCCGACGAGGTCCCCGCCGGCAACGCCAACCCGAGCATGACGAAGCAGTCGGGCGGCAGCGAGAGCAGGAAGGACTCCGGCGGCCAACAGGCGACGGAGGACGATGCGGCCAGCGGCGGGACGCCGGTTCGCTTCTACGAGAGCATCGACCTGGTGGACGCGTTCCACCCGCAGACCATCCTCGCCTACGACATGAACGGGGAGGCGCTTCCCGTTTCGAACGGCGCCCCGCTGCGCCTGCGGGTCGAGCGCAACCTCGGCTACAAGCAGGCGAAGTATGTGATGCGCATCGAGGTCGTCGAGAACTTCGCCCACATCGGCGACGGCAAGGGCGGCTACTGGGAGGACCAGGGCTACGCCTGGTACGCCGGCATCTGAGTTGGCGCGGACGGGACGTCGACGTCCCTGCGGGCATTGCGAGCGCAGCCCGCTCGTGGCGAGTTAAGGACAATGCCATCATGTCCCTGCATTTTGAACGCCTCGGCACGGGTCGGCCGCTGCTCATGGTCCATGGGCTGGGATCCAATCTCCGCACCTGGGATCCGCTCTTGCCCGCATTGCGCGGCTCGCATGAACTGATCCTGGTCGACCTGCCGGGACATGGCGGATCGGCCCCGCTCGCGGGTCGGCAGACGATGGAGGCCCATGCGGACGCCCTCGCCGGCTTCGTGCAGTCGCAAGGCCTGACGACGGCGGACCTCGTCGGCAGTTCGGTGGGAGGCCGGCTGGTGCTGGAGCTGGCTCGGCGGGGCATCGGTCGGCACTGCGTGGCGCTTGATCCCGGCGGCTTCTGGCGTGGGTGGGAAACGGGCTGGCTTCACTGGACGCTCGCCGCATCGATACGCCTGGTGCGGTTGCTGCGGCCCTTCCATCCCGGCCTGTCGCGCCACGCCGTCACCCGTACGCTGCTGCTCGCCCAACTGTCGGCCCGTCCGTGGGCGCTGCCACCGCAGCTTGTCGTCGGGGAGTTGCAGAGCCTGGCGGCCACACCGGTGTTCGATGCGATGCTGCGTGAGCTGGCACGCGGGCCGTTGCAGCAGGGTTCGACAACGACCCCCGGCCTCGTCACCATTGGCTGGGGCCGCCAAGACCACCTGCTGCTGCCGCGCCAGGCCGCACGCGCCCAGGTAGCATTCCCGTCGGCCCATCTGCACTGGTTCGAGCGCTGCGGCCACTTCCCGCATTGGGATCAGCCTGCCGAGACGGCGCGCGTGATCCTTGAAACGGTTGGGAAGGACGCGCCTTGAGCTGGCTTGTCGCACACCCGAGCCCGCGGCCCCTTCGATATTCGGAACGGCATCCCGTTCCCGACTCGATACGCCGAATCCCAAGTCCGCTGCGTTCTCTCCTGCCGCGGTCCGCCTCAGTTCCCCGGTCACCGTGAGGAAGATCATGACCTACCTTCGATACGCCCCCGACATCGAGAAGCCTGCTGCGGACGAGCAGGAGACCATCGACGGCATCATCGCCGGCATGACGCAGCAATCAGAGACGGTGGAGAAGCGCGAGCACCATGCCGTGCGTGCCAGCCACGCCAAGAGTTCGGCCTGCGTCACGGGCGAGTTGACGATTTCCACCAGCCTGCCGCCCGAACTGGCCCAAGGGTTGTTCGCCACGCCCGGCACCCACCCCGTCGCGGTTCGTTTCGCTCAAGGCCCGGGCGAGACCCTGGGCGACCGTGTCTCGACCCATCGCGGCATGTCCATCAAGGTCTTCGACGTTCCCGGGGAGAAGCTCCCCGGCCATTCCGTCGATACCCAGGATTTCGTCCTCGCGACCGGGACCACCTTCCCGTCCGGGACGGCGGCCGGCTTCCTGCGCGACGGCACGGTCATCGGCAAATCGACGAGCCTGCCGGAGGGCGTGAAGAGCGCGGTGTCGTCGACCATGCGCAACCTCAACAAGGCGCTGCATGCCTTAGGCACCGAGAGCGCCTTCGCCGACTTCTTCGGGCACCCTTACAGCCACCCGCTGGTCGACAGCTACTTCAGCCAAGCGCCGGTCCGCTTCGGCGACTACGTGGCCAAGCTCGGGGCCGTGCCGACTGGCGAGGCGCAGCGCGCGCTATCCGAATGGCGGCTGGACCCGAACCAGGACGAGGACGGCTTCCGGCACGCCACGGTCGCCTTCCTAAGGGACAACGAGGTGGTGTTCGAGCTGAAGGCGCAGCTCTGGGCCGATGCCGAGCGGCAACCCATCGAGGACGCCTCGGTGGACTGGCCGGTGTCGGTCAGCCCGTATCGGACGGTGGCGACGCTCCGCCTACCGCGCCAGGACGCCTACTCGCCGGAGCGGGTGCGGTACTTCGACGAGGTCATGACCTTCCGCCCGGCGCACAGCCTCGCGGCGCACCGGCCGCTCGGTTCGGTGATGCGGGCGCGCCTCCAGGTCTACCGGGCGCTGAGCGATTTCCGCCACCGTGAGAACGGCGTGGCGGCCGAGGACACCGCCGGCATCGACCGCATCCCGGCGTGAGGAACGGCGCGGACGGCGCCTCTGATGAACCCCAACACCCAGAAGGACGATGACATGAACTTGCAGGGCAAGAAGATCGCGATCCTGATCGCACCGCGCGGCACCGAGGAGCCGGAGTTCGCCAAGCCCCATCACGCGGTGAAGCAGGCCGGAGCGACCGTGACGGTCATCGGCCTGGAGGCCGGCGAGGCGGAGACCGTGAACAACGACCTCGATCCGGCCGGCCGCTACAAGGTGGACAGGACCATCGAGGGGGCCTCGGCCGCGGACTTCGACGGGCTCGTCATCCCGGGCGGATGCGTCGGCGCGGACAAGCTCCGGGCGAGCAAGGATGTCGTGGCGTTCGTTCGGGACTTCTTCGAGCAGGGCAAGCCGGTCGGGGTCATCTGCCACGGGCCTTGGACCCTGATCGAGGCGGACGTCGTGAAGGGCCGGACGCTGACCTCCTACCCCACGGTCCGGCGGGACATCGAGAACGCCGGGGGCACCTGGGTCGACGAGGAGGTCGTCTGCGACAAGGGATTGGTCACCAGCCGCACGCCCAAGGACCTGCCGGCCTTCTGCGCCAAGATCGTCGAGGAGTTCGCGGAGGGCCGCCATCCCGACCAGGCCCGGAGCGCCTGAGGAGTCGAACAGCCAGCGGCCGGTCATCGAGCCTCCGGGGCGGGCCAAACCGCGACGACGTCCCGTGGCCGGGACGCCGTCGCGGAAGCCTCCGTCATCCCTCGATGGCGCCGATCTGCTTGAGGATGCCGAGCTCGTCGGAAGAACCCCAGCGCTCGACCATCTTGCCGTCGACGAAGCGGCCGATCTGCATGCCACGGACCTTGATGGCCTTCCCGGTCGGCTTGTGGCCGTTGAAGTCGCCCTGGTGCGTGCCGGTGAGCGTGTAGGCGAAGGCGACGCTGTCCCCGTCCGCGACGAGCTTCTTCACCTCGACCTGCATGTCAGGAAAGGCGGTGCGGAGCTGCGTGAAGAATGCCTTGTACCCCTCGGGACCCATATGCTGGCCCGGCGCCGGGTCGTGGTCGTGGCAATCCGGGGCGACGACCTCGGGGAAGGCGTCGAATTGACCGGCGTTGACGAGTTCGCCGAACTTTTTGGTCGCCTGGATGCTGGTCTCTTGGGACATTGTGTTCCTTGGGGCTCGGGGCTGGCAAAGGCGCGCCCGGCGCCTCGAAGCACGGGAAACGCCCGCCATGGTCGGACGTTGCCGACGCCACGCACGACGGGGTCGGGATGACCGACGGGCATGACGTCGGACCGTGGCGCGGTGCTTGGTCGGCCGCTGGCTAGGACGTCGTCCACGAGGGCGGCGCTAGCCGACATCCCAGGTCTCGCCCGTCCCTAGGTGACGTTCACCCGCACCCGATGCCAGCAGGCGCATAGGTAGCCCTTGTGGTTCCAGGTCTCGTCCGGCAGTGCCGGCTGCGTCTGCCCCGCCTCATCCCAGGCGCGCACGGCTAGCCCATGCCCGCCCGGCGGCAGGTCGAGGTCCGCGCTCCAGAACGTCCAGGCGAACGGAGCGTCAGCCTCGTGTTCGAGCTCGGCCTGCACCCAGGACCGGCCGCCGTTCCCGGAGACGTCGACGCGTACGATGGCCCGGTCCCCGCTCACCGCGTAGCCGCGGACCCTGTTGCTCCCCGACTTGAGGACGGCCCCGGACCCGGGCTCGCAGATCGCCGCGTTCAGCGGCATCGTATCGATGGTGTGCCCCTTGGCCGGATCGGCGGTCTCAGCGGTCACGTCGGCCGGGTACAGCTTGTAGTCGCCGGCCTGGATCGGGTTGTCCGAGGGGTGGTCCTGGACGCTCAGGCGCCGGAGCCATTTGGGGCTGCGCACGCCGGCGAAGCCCGGCACCACAGCGCGGACCGGAAAGCCGTGCTCCGGTAGCAAGGCCTCGCCGTTCATGGCGTAAGCCAGCAGGGTCTCGGGCGCCATCGCCTTCCTTAGCGGGATCGAGGCCCCGTAGGGATGGCCTTCCACCGTGTCGTGGCTCTCGAAGGCGACATGGAAGCCTGGGCGGTCGGCGCCCCCCGCCTCGCGCAGGACATCGCCGAGCCGAACCCCGGTCCATTCCGCGGTGCCGATGGCGCCGGCGTCCCACGGGTCGCCCGATACCGGGGCGACCGCCCGCATGTCGGCGCGACGATTGCCGGCGCACTGCATCGTGGCCGTGACTGCGGTTTCGGGGAAGCAGGCACGAAGGTCCGATAGCGACAACTCAAGCATGGTGCCGGTTCCGCCATCGACGGTGAGGCGCCAGGTTGCCTCGTCGAGGTCCGGCAGGTCGCCGTGCGAGCGGACGTAGAAATCCTTCGCCGGCGTCCGGTAGGTGGCCCGCAATCGGTCGAGGGGCGGTTCGGCGTTGTAGGGCTGATGGCCGTGTACGATCAGGCGTGCCTTGCGCTCGGTCAGGCTCGACATCGGGGCTCCCGTCCGGGTGGGGTTACGGGAGTGAACGCCTCGGCGGCGGCAAGGGTCATTCAGCGGCCGAGAAACCAGGGCGGCGGCAAGGGGCATGACCGCTTTCGGAGGACCAACCGGCCTTGGTGCTCGTTCGCCCGGACGGTCCATCGCGTCCCGTGGGCCCACCGATCAGCCCGAGCGCCTCACGGCGTACGCGTGTTCGGCGACGCGATCCAGCCGTAGGTCACCGTCCACGAAGCGGCTGAGAAGCGAACCTTCCCAGGGTCCGCGAAGGATAGGGAGCGAAAGTGGGGTTGGCGCCCGCTCCAGGCCCCTGCCTCCCCGATATTCGGGGGCGACGCCACCTGCGGTACCCCTCCGTCCGACCGGGTACGGAGGGGCGGACCTTCCTCAATTGCGCGCGTTGCCGTCCCGCATCTGGCCCGTCGGCTCCTGGACATGGGCTTCCAGGAACCATAGCTGCTTGTCGACGGCCCGGGAGACCTCGGTGAACAGGTCCGCCGTGTCGGGGTCGCCCGCCTCGTCCGTCTCGTCGATGTTCTCGCGTACGGCATTGGCGTAGGCAGCGTAGCTGTCGATCAGCCCGGCGACGTGGTCGGCGATGGCGTAGATGCCGGTCGGGTAGGCGGGTAGCTTGGACGACCCCGCCACGACCTGCGCCGTCCCCAGGGCCGTGCCGCCGAGCTGCACCGCCCGCTCGGCCACCTTGTCGTTGAGGTCGCTGATCTCGGCGCGGAAACCGTCCAGCATCAGGTGGATGCCGATGAATTGCGGACCCTTAAGGTTCCAATGGGCCTGCTTGATCGCCAAGGCGAGGTCGATGCCGTCGGCCAGCCGCGCGTTCAGGGCCTCGATGGACACCCTCTTGGCGTTGGAATTCGTGTCGTTGCGGGTCTGGTGGGTGCGCGGGGTGCTGCTCGTAGCCATCGTTTGCTCCGTTATGCCGAGGCGGCAATTGTGGAGGCCGGTGGAGGTTCCTTTTTTCACGGTCCGGCCTGACGGAGTCCGGACCCTCGGCCGTCCAGGGTGCAAGCAGCACGACCGCGTAGGTCGCCGCCAGGATTGTGGGCCTGGCCGCTTTCCGTCCTAGGGAGGGCGCTTGCCACCGGGATGTCCCCCCCCACCCCCGCCCAGGTCAGGATCGGCAGGCATGACCACGCCGACTCGATGCCCGGGACGTACCATACGTCGCGTCCGGAAGTGGATGACGATGGGAGGAGGTGCTGACCTACCCACGATGGGAAACCCCATCTGTGATGTCTGACATGTCAGGCGGCCGTGGAGATCCTCGGGTTCATCGGCGTATGCTGAAGCGGCGCCAAGTGGGATGGTCGTTCGAGGTTGGCAGCCGGCGTCCCCGGGGATCGGGCTCAGCCCGCCGAGCCGGGCTTCGAGAAGCCGCGGTGGAG
The DNA here is from genome assembly GCF_022829625.1 of Methylobacterium sp. E-046. Classification (NCBI taxonomy): domain Bacteria; kingdom Pseudomonadati; phylum Pseudomonadota; class Alphaproteobacteria; order Hyphomicrobiales; family Methylobacteriaceae; genus Methylobacterium; species Methylobacterium sp. E-046. The sequence goes on from NZ_JAKSYP010000155.1 coordinate 80,548, forward strand.
CGCCGCCGCAGCCATGTCCGGCAGTGCCTCCGTGACGGCGCTCATCACCTTGTTCTTGACCCCCGGGACCACCTTGTCGCTGCCCGACTGCAATGCGTCGAGGGCGGCCTTGGCCACGGCTGCCGGATCGTCCTTGCCGTTCGAGGCCCCGATCTTGGTGTCGAGCATTTCGGCCCGTCGGAAGAAGTCGGTTTCGGTCGGTCCCGGCATCAGCACGGTGACGGTCACCCCGGTGTCCTTAAGTTCGCTTCGCAGCGCCTCGCCGAACCAGCGCAGGAACATCTTGGTGGCGCCGTAGACCGCCTCGAACGGGTCGGGCATCGACGCGGCGATGGATGACGTGAACAGGATCCTGCCGCTGCCACGCGCGACCATCTCCTTGACGACGGGCTTGGTAAGCTGGACGGCGCCTCGCACGTTCAGGTCGATCATCGCGAGTTCGCGCCCCAAGTCGGTTTCCACGAAGGCGCCGCCCAGGCCGAAGCCGGCATTGATGCACAGCACGTCCACGGGCCGTCCCGCCGAACGGATGGCCGCGACGAGGCTGTCGACGCCAGCCTCGGACGACAGGTCGGAGGCGTGCGTGCTGACCTTGCCATCCTCCGTCGAAAGGCGCCGCGCCGCATCCGCAACGTGGCCCTCGTCCTGGGCCGCGATGAGAACGTCGTACCCGCTCCCAATGAGCTCGCGGGCGAGCTCGAAGCCGATGCCGTTCGAGCCGCCGGTCACGACGGCGAATGGCTTGGACGTCTCTGCGGACATGGGATCCTCCGGTTGCCCGGGCCAACAGGGGCTCGACGAGCAGGGTTCCTCCCGACGTTCCGTGGAGCCGCACGCCCCTGATCGCGATCCTCGCTCCGGCTTCGACAGTGAAGATTCAAACGTGGGCCGCAATCGTCGTGGCGACGTGGACGGGCGCTACGGAACCCCCTGGAGGAGGCGGACTTCTCAAAGGCATCCTCGTTCGCGAGCGCGTTCCTCTTCGGTCGAGCGTGGCCTCGCCCCCGACCGGAGACACCCAATGAAGGCACTGTGCTGGCACGGCAAGGGCGACATCCGCTGCGACACGGTTCCAGATCCGCGGATCGAGGACGCGCGCGACATCATCCTCAAGGTGACGTCCTGTGCCATCTGCGGCTCGGACCTCCACCTGATGGACGGCCAGATGCCGACCATGGAGGCCGGCGACGTGCTCGGCCACGAGTTCATGGGTGAGGTCGTCGAGGTCGGCCCCGGCTTCACCAAGTTCAAGAAGGGTGACCGCGTCGTCGTCCCGTTCAACATCAGTTGTGGCGAATGCCGGCAGTGCCGGCTCGGGAACTGGTCGGTCTGCGAGCGCTCGAACCGCAACGGCGAGATGGCGGCGGCGCAGTTCGGCTACCCGACCGCGGGCCTGTTCGGGTACTCGCACCTTACCGGCGGCTATGCCGGGGGGCAGGCCGAATACGTGCGCGTGCCGATGGCGGACGTGGCGCCGATGCTGGCGCCCGAGGGCGTGGACGACGAGTCGCTGCTGTTCCTCACCGACATCCTGCCCACCGGCTGGCAGGGCGCCGAGCATTGCGAGATCAAGGGCGGCGAGGTCATCGCGGTCTGGGGCGCGGGGCCGGTCGGCCTGTTCGCGATCCAGTCGGCCAAGATCATGGGGGCCGAGCGCATCATCGCCATCGACACGGTGCCGGAGCGCCTCGCGCTGGCCCGCACCTACGGCGCGACCGACATCATCGACTACGCGAAGGAAGACGTGTTCGAGCGGATCAAGGAGATCAGCAAGGGCGAGGGCGCCGACGGCGTCATCGACTGCGTCGGAATGGAGGCCAGCGCCGGCCATGGCGTCGCCAGCCTCGTCAACACGATCCAGGAGAAGCTCACCTCGACCGAGCGGCCCTACGCCCTGATGGAGGCGATCAAGGCGGTGCGCCCCTGCGGCATCGTCTCGGTGCCCGGCGTCTACGGCGGCCCGATCCCGGTCAACATGGGCATGATCGTTCAGAAGGGCCTGACCATGAAGAGTGGGCAGACCCACGTGAAGCGCTACCTGGAGACGCTGACCAAGCTGATCCAGGAGGGGAAAATCGACATGACGTCGATGATCACCCACCGCTCCACCAACCTCGCCGACGGGCCGGACCTCTACAAGACGTTCCGGGACAAGAAGGACGGTTGCGTGAAGGTCGTGTTCCACCCGAACTGAGCGATTGCGTCGATCCTCTTCAACTCATGCATCCAGGATCCTCGTCATGTTTGGTGGGATATGGATGCCAACGGAACGAAACAGATGGATCTCGGAATCAAAGGGCGGGTCGCCGTCGTCACGGGCGCCAAGTCGGGCATGGGTCGCTCGACCGCGGAGCATCTTCTGCGCGAGGGCGTTCACGTCGTCCTCACCGACAAGGAAGGCCCGGAGTTGGAGGCGACCGCCGCGGAACTGGCGGCGCTGGGTCAGGTCCGCGCCGTCCAGGCCGACCTCAGTGAGGCCAAGGGGATCGAGGTGCTCGCGGCCTTCGCCAACATGGCCTTCGACGACAAGCCGACCATTCTCGTTTGCGCCGCCGGCATCACCGGCGCGTCCGGGGACTTCCTCGAACTGACCGACGACGACTGGCTGGAGGCGATACAGACCGACCTCATGGCCGGGGTGCGCGCGACCAGGGCCTTCATCCCGCACATGCGCAAGGCGGGTTGGGGCCGGGTCGTGCTGTTCTCCTCGGAGGACGCTGTGCAGCCCTACATCGAGGAACTCCCCTATGCGGCCGCGAAGGCCGGCGTCCTGAACCTCGCGAAGGGACTGTCGAAGGCCTACGGGCCGGACGGCGTGCTGGTGAACGCGGTCGGGCCGGCCTTCATCGCCACACCGATGACCGACGCGCAGATGGAAAAGAAGTCGAAGGAGAAGGGCATCTCCTTCGATGAGGCAATCCAGAAGACGCTGGACGAGGAGCGTCCGGGCATCGTTGCCAAACGCCGCGGCAAGGCCGAGGAAGTCGCCGCGGCGGTGACGTTCCTCTGCTCCGAGCGGGCCAGCTTCATCACCGGCGAGTTTCTGCGGGTTGACGGTGGCTCCGTTTTGACCATGGGGGCATAAGAAGACCAGCGGTCCAGCGGTCCAGGCAAAACCCTCCACGAAGGTTCACGCAGCCTGTTGTTACCGGTCAATGATCGGTCTTCTTCGGCCAATTGCCGAGTGGCCGCATTTCCATTTCTGCCCGGAAAGCGGACCGACGGAAAACCACCCATTGCAGACCGTACCTATGGGTACCACCCGCCGGATTTCGGCCGCGAGATGTACCAGAAGCCGGCCACCAAGATGCTGCCGGGTTGAGGATTAATGGCAACGATGATCGCAAATAACGCCAAGCGAATTAGGCCGCCGCTCGTGCATCGAAACGCTCGAGCCGCATTTCCCTCTCGGTCCGTGGTAGCACGATCAGGCCGTCGACGCCGATCGAAGCGCGCTTGATCACGGTTTTGAAGCCGTACCCAACGACGTAGCGCTCCTCGGTCTCGATCCGACTGATATGCATCCGCAGAAGTTCGTGATTTCCGCGAATGTAGATGTGCATAAGATCGGCGAAGTGATCTTCTATGCTACCGGCAAAACGTCGATCGCGGTGATACAGAGCGGCGACGTGCAGGTGCAGCCCGTCGTTGACCCGCACCTCGTCGAGTAACACCTTCTCCTGCTTGGCGACGGGGTAGTCGGGCGAAGCGATCCAAATCGGCAGTTTGCCGTGATTGGCGGGCGCGTGCGGCCGGCGGAACAGGCGGCTCAGGTGGGTGGCGTACACCCGGTACACCTCGTGTTCCATCACCCGCAACTTAGCCGCTTCGGATCCAGGGATTTGCTTGAACATCAGGGTGATGAGGTAGCCCTCCCATCCTGCATCCATCTTTTCCTTGAAGTATGTACCCCAGGCTTCGATGTAGGCTTTGCGAGTGGTGAGGCTGTTGGTATCAGGCATCGTCATTTCAGCTATTCCTTATTCCCATCAAGCAATAGGCCGCCATATACACAGCAGGTCTGCAGTGCATTGGTTCGTCTGATAAAGTAGGTTGGGCGCAGCGGGCACTTCCACGCGTTGCTTTGGCCTACGTTTTCAATTGGCTTTTACGAGTTTATCGAAGCCTGCTTCTTGGCCTCACGATTGCGATGTCAGATATCGCGACAAAGCCGTGAAGGCGGGGGGGGGGGCATCATCCGGCAGCTGATCGCGGAGTTCTCGGCCGATGCGGGCCGGGTCTAGGTCGCGAACCCATAACGGTTGGCGCGGTTGAGGCGCGGCGCCGTTAGGCCTCTGAGCAGGAGGGCCTTGATGGCGCGGTTTGACCTAACGGATGCGGAGTGGGCGGTGATCGAGCCGCTGTTGCCGACAGACGTGCGCGGCAAGGAGCGCGTGGATGACCGGCGGGTGCTCAACGGGATCTTCTGGCGGCTGCGCACGGGTGCACCCTGGGCCGACATCCCGGCGCGCTACGGCCCGCATACGACCTGCGGCAACCGCTTTCGACGCTGGCGCAAGCGCGGCATCTGGGATCGGCTTCTGGACGCCGTGTCAAAGGCTTACGAGGGCGACCTGCAGATGATCGACGCCACCAGCGTGCGGGTGCACCAGCATGCCGCCTGCGCCCAAAAAAAGACGGCCGATCCGGTGGCATGGGTCGCTCGCGTGGCGGCCTGACGAGCAAGATCCACGCGCTGGTGGATGCCGAGGGCCGTCCCGTGGCCCTCAAGATCACGGAAGGCCAAGCGCATGACGGCCGTTCGGCGGCCGACATGCTGGGCGGGTTGGGTGCAGGTCAGATCCTGCTGGGTGACCGGGCCTACGACAGTGATGCGCGGCGAGCACAGATGGCCGAGCAGGGGGCGTGGGCAAACGTGAGGCCGATGCCCAACCGCAAGCAGGTGCTGGCCTTCAGCCCGTTCCTGTATAAGTACCGCAACCTGGTTGAGCGCTTCTTCAGCAAGATCAAGCACTTCCGAGCCGTCGCTACCCGCTACGACAAGGATCCCGACAACTTCCTGGCCAGCGTCAAACTCGCAGCCCTCCGGGTCTGGCTGCGTGCCTTATGAGTCCGCGACCTAGGCCGCCGGTCGCTCGGCCGGCGGCGCCGCGGCGATCCTAGCGGCGACTTATCCGGACCTGTTCGCGGCGGTGGCGTGCATCCCGGGCTGACCTGCGGCGCGGCCTGCGACGTGCCCTCGGCCTTCGCGGCGATGGGGGGAGGGCGCCGGCGCGTCCGGTGGGAAGCGGCACGCCGTCCCCACGACTGTGTTCTACGGCGTCGGCGACAAGACCGTGAACGTGGCCAATGGCGATCGAGCGGCCGCGCAGGGACCGTCCGGGGCTGATCTCGCTCAGGCGGTGAGCGACGAGCGGATGCCGGACGGCGTGGCCTACACCCGCACGGTGCACACGGACCCGTCGGATCGGGCGGTACTGGAGAAATGGGTCCTCCACCGGGCCGGCCACGCATGGTCGGGCGGCGATCCAGTAGGGTCGTTCACCGACGCGCGGCCCGGACGCGAGCCGGGAAATGGTGTGGTTCTTCCTGGCGCATTCTGGAGTGGGGAACGCCACAACGCGGTGAGGTCCACCGAGGGAGGGGCTCAAAGATCCACTCCCTAGTAGCAGTGCTTGCGAGCGCCCGAGGGATGTCGTGAGCAATCGCATCCGGCCATCTGCTGCACCGGGTGCAAGGCCCCATCCTGTCCTCCATGGCGAGATCGAGGGAAGCAGCGTGCCATGCCGGCCGCGTCGATCGTCAGCGTGTCGCTTGGTCGAGGGCTTTTCCCGCGTCGCGCACGGCTGGCTTGACGACGTCCCGGCCGTGCTTCAGCGCCGTGCGCGTCTTGGCGGTCACTTCCTGAACGCGGAGTTGACCTGCTCGGCGACCTCCTTCATCGCGCCTTGGACCATGCCGCGAAATTCCTTAGTGTGCATCTGCACTCCGCTGCGATCAGTCGATCTAGCTAAAAATTGGGAAGGGGGCGCGAATTGCGCGCCCGCGATGACGAAAGGCTAACCTGGCTTTCGACCTTTCCACCTCCAATGGCGGCTACTCTTGTAACGAATTACCCATTCGGCAGTTTTTTCAATATCATCACGGAACAGCCTCATGCCTGTGGCTGGGATCATTCGTTCTTTCTTCACTACCGATCCGAGCTCGGCCATACGAGCAAGGCATGCATTTGCGGCATCGAAGAGAGAGGCATCTTCCGGAATACGCACGGCACCTAATATGGCTTTGACAACCACAGCTCGCTCGAATTTATACGGAGCCTTGATAGGATCAAACAGATTCCAACCCACTTCTTTAGCACAGAAACGCAGTCCCCTTAAGCTTCTGATCCATATCGTTATGTGTCCTTCTTGCAGATCGAGCCCCTCTGCGCGCACAACTGGCACAGGCCACTCAATCTCACTTATAGACTCGGCCAGCACGCACACTCTCGCGTCGCTGTAACCCTTGTGCGATCCTCCATCGATCAGAAATACGTCGATCCGGATGCGCAGTGTATCAGATGCGAACATCTCATTCTCCTTGGGTCTCGGCTTTATGGACCCACAGGAATTTTACGAGCTGATTCCGCATCATCGACAATATCTGCAAACCATCGTTCTGTTGCACAGGAACAGATGTCAATTCGGGAATACTATTCAGGATAATATTGCTCTGCGTGCCCCTTACTTCGTGCCTCTAGCCGAACGGCGGCTCGTAAAAGCCTGATGGCGGCAACATAGCTGCCCAATATCAGGAGCACACAATGCATTTGTCCGGGCAGAATCTTCTAAGCTACGCAGGATGGACTTGGGGCAGGAGGCAGGTGGCGCGAAGCCAAATCCGCAAATTCCTCAATCAGCGAGTACTTAACCAATTGGGCTGTGGTACCAGAGTCGGTCGGATGCAAATTGTTATCGGGATCATGGCCGAATATCTGCTGCGCATGAGCAATCGAGATATCGCTGTGTCCGTGCTGTGTGACGTTTTGGAAGAGGTTCGAAACGGTCCTGAGATGTACGAACCTGAGAAAGACAGCGAGTTTCGGTAGGGATGTGCATTTGGGCTCGTAGCTCCTGATGCGAGGAGCGGCCAGTAGCCGATGATCGGCCGCTGGCCGTCCAAAACCGGATTTCGGGAAGGTGGCTCCGAACAGGCCGAGTTGCACGACGCATGTGGGCGAGGCGAGGCCGAACGGGTCTTCGTGATCGTGCATCATCGGGGAGGTTCAGCTTGCGTCCACGTTGCAGCGATCTGAGCTGAAGCGATGGGCGATGCATGAAGAACCTCGCACAACCAAGGGGTGATTTTTCAGTGTCCGCCGTGCAACCCTCGACGTTTCGAGCCATTCATCCCTTGGTTGTTAACGCAAATCAGTTGGGTCGGAGGGATGCAGGGAAGCATCTTCCGGTACGGGAGTTGGATGGAGCAGATTGGATACGTCTACAAAGGCGGCATTGACGGTGTCGATAACCCGCTCCTAAATGCCGTTGCCTACGGCCTCGCGCAAATGCTGCCGATCGAGGAGTGCGAGGACTGGCCCCAGCCGTTGCTGGAACTGCTTGCCCGCCTTGAGCTGCCGGATACCGAGGAGCCGACTCCCACCCCGCTGGTCGTGGTAGTCGGACGTTGCCCGACCATGGTGGAGCAAGCTGCCACGCTGTTGCGCGCGAGTGCGCTGAACGTCGAATGCTGTGATACCGGCGAGGAAGCTTTGCAGGCCCTGCGGCAGCGAAGTGGCGAGGTCGCGCTGGTGGTCGCCGATCAGCAGCTCACCGGCACGCTTGACGGGTTCGGCCTCATCCAGGTGCTGCACCAATCATGGCCCGGGATTCCCATCATTCTGGCAACCGAGGGCTACCAACAGCCGCGCCTGCCACCAGCAGTCACTATGCTTCCGAAGCCGTGGCTGCCCCTCGCATTACTGGTCGAGACCCACCGGGCTGTACAGGTCGCCTCGCGCTTCAGTCATTGACGAAGTGCGATCAGCACCACGGTTTGGACCCAGTCGAGTGCGTCTTCAGGACCTGGCCCGAGTCGACATTGAGTTCGTCCGTGCCTTGTGCGATGGCGATGCCGATTGCAATCGCGTGCTTGTAAGTGTGCCCGTGTGCGTCGGGCCTGCCGCTCACGAGACCGCCAGCCATGCCGGCTCCATCCCTAGACCTTCCGACAGGCCGGGCACGCTCAGGTCGCCACGGCGAGGCGCATGAAGCTTATCACGCTCGCAAACCTGGCAAAGGCCGCCCCGAGCCCCATCGCCACGGCTGGTCCGTGTGCCTCCGCGATCGCGAAGCAGGCTGCGACGAGTGCGGCGCCCAAGGTCTGGCCGAGAAGCCGCGCCGTGGCGACGATGCCGCTCGCCCCGCCTGAGCGGGTCGGCGGCGCACTGGTCATGATGGCACGCAGGTTCGGGGCCTGGAAAAAGCCGAAACCGGCCCCGCAGACCGCCATCCGCCAGGTGATGTTTGCGACGCTCGGGTCCGCCGGCAACAGTGCGAGCAGCCCCATGCCGAGCGCAAGCCCGGCGAGCCCGATCCCACCGAGCAGGCCGGGGGCGTAGCGATCCGAGAGGCGCCCGGCCACCGGCGCCATCAGCGCGACCACGACCGGCCAAGGGGTCATTAGGAAGCCGGTCTCGACTTGCGAGCGGCCCAGCGTGTGCTGGAACAGGAACGGCAGCGAGACGAAGGCGAGCCCTTGCGCCGCGAACGAGCACACCGCGGTCAGGGCCGACAACGCGAACAGCGGACGTGCCAGGAGATCGGCGGCCAGCATCGGCGCCGGGTGCCCGGCTTGACGTCGCAGGAGCAGCGTGAAGCAGGCGAGCGCCGCGCCTATCTCCAAGAGGATGCGCCAGAGCGGTCCCTCGTGTACGGCCTCGCCCAACCCAAGCACGAGGAGCGCGAACGCGGCGGCGTTGAGCAGCGCGCCGGCGACGTCGAAGCTGTGCCCGGAGCGTCCGGTCTCCGGCAGCGCGGTCCAGGCCACGGCGAGGGCGCCGAGGCCGATCGGCACGTTGACGGCGAACAGCCAGTGCCAGGGTGCGGCCAGCAGGATCAGCGATGCTACGGTCGGGCCGACCGCGAAGCCGACGAAGACGACGAAGGCGTTGAGCCCGACGCCGCGGCCGAGCTGATGCGCGGGGTAGATGAAGCGGATCAGCGCGATGTTGACGGCCATCAAGGCGCTGGCCCCGATCCCCTGGAGCACGCGCGCGGCGACCAGCGTCGGCAGGGACCAGGCCAGGGCGCAGACGAGCGAGGCGCCAATGAACAGGATGAGGCCCGCGACGTAGATCCGGCGCTGCCCGACGATCTCACCAAGTGCTGCGATCGGCAGTAGCGTCGCCACGACCGCGAGCTGGTAGGCGTTCACGATCCAGACCGATGCGCCGGGATCGACCCCGAGGTCAGCGGCGATGGTGGGCAGCGCCGTGTTGGCGATGGCAGTGTCGAGCGTGGCGAGCGCCACCCCGGTGAGCACCGCAGCCATCGCTCGTCCGCGTTGACCCAGCGGCAGCCCATCGTGAGCTATCGCGGTCGGCTTCAGGGTCGTGACAGACATGCGGCGGGACGGTCTCGCGTTTCGAACTGACCTCGGACTGCGCCGCCTGCCGCGCCTTGGCAATCACGCGGTGCCATCACCTCTGCGCGAGAGGGCGCCACAATTTCTCCGCTGGGGAGGAGATGGCGACCCAAATGCATCGAGCATCCCAGCCGCGGTCTCGGCCCCGGCTTCGCGACCTAGCGGCCGAAATCTGACGCTTGATACCCCTCACGAGCTCCGAACTAGGTTGGTAGTAATCCTTCCCTCCACCACACCTACACGATCGCGCAAGGCAACGATTGGGACGCACCGTTGCGGCGTCCGCTCGCACCTTCGGGCACCGCGACTCGGCCAAGCGCACCTTGACAAATAGGAATATAATCTGATAAATAGGTGGTGGGCCGCCGCTTCGTGGCCTTCATCGAGGGCCGTTATGAGGCACCCACCAGCCACGCTTATGCCGGACCGCCGAGGTCGATCACCCGGCCTTCTGCACTGGCCTCAGCCATCCGCAACCATCCCGAGGGGGTCTCATCCGAGGCCCCCTTCGCATTTCTGGAGCCTGCCATGACCGCAGCCACCGCTACAAAGTCCAAGGGCGCACTCACCCCGGCCGAGAGCCCGCTCGCCAAGCCGATCCCGAGCCTCGTCGTATTCGGCGCCGACAGGGGCGGCAAACCCCACGCGGCTTGGTTTCCCACCCCGGACGTGAGCTTGGCCACGAAAGCCGCCGAGACCATCGGGTTTCGCGCCCTCGCATTGTGTGACGACGCCCAGCGCTCGGCCGCCGCTGAGCTGCCGCAGGGCCGGGTGTTCAGCTCGGGCCGCGCGTACGTGCCGTTCGTCGCAAAGGAGGTCTACGAGCGCCTGCAAGCCCTCGCCGGAGGATCTACGGGATCCACCATCGCAAGCATCAGGTTGGCCGCGCAGAGCCCTGGGAAGCCCGCTGGCGGCGACGATAGTTGCTTCGGCGGGTCAAGCCCGGTGGATCCACGCTACCCGCGCAGCTGGGCCGGCATCGCGATCGGCAGCTTGGTGCTGATCACCGAGGGCGAGGAAGACGGTTGGTACGAGGCGGTGGTCGTCGCCTCGAAGCCGGGCGGCGAGTTCACGCTTCAATGGCGCGATTGGCCGGATCTGCCGCTGCTGATGCGCCGGCGCGACGAGATGGCCTTGCTGCACCCCAACGCCGCCGCTGCAGCGGAAGCCTGAACTCGACACAGATATGCAAACTAGCCGGCAAAGCTTGACCGTTTTGCCGGCTGGAATGCTTCGGCACGGCGTGAGCCAGTACTCAAAGCGCCATGTGGGTATGCTGACGATCGTGGTAGCTTTTTCAAAGCTGCCTTTAGCCGATCGCCGACCACGGCTGGCGCAGGTTGAACCGTCAACGTTGAGCGGCCGCCCGCGAGCAGACATTCTGCAATGCGCCCATCCCGGTCATTCAGATGGCTTTGACGACGTCCCGTAAGCGGACGCTACCGGCTGCGATCGGCTATTCGCACAAGGGCATGCTACGGAACGTCGGTGTGTAGATCGGCGTTGAAGCCGGGCCCCAGCTAAAACCAAGATAGCGTATTGATATTATTGGCAGAAGCAAAAGAGGAGCGGGATCTCGGGCGGCGCCGATTTGGACCCCGCCTCTAAATGGAAATCTTTTGTTTGATGAGGACGTTACCATCCTTCCGGAAGGAGTCCCGGATCGGCGCTTATCTGCACTTCAGCCTGTCGGTAATTCCGAGTGATCCCATCCAGCGAGCGCTAGCCAGCGACACCGGTTATTCTGTCGCGCAGCACAGATTTCATTCTGGGAATGTTGATCCGGAAATTGGTTCTTGGATCAACGAGGAGCGATGCGGCTCTGTCTCTGTCTCTCGGAAGCATGCTTGTAGCAGCGGTCTGCGCTATCGCACTACCCATCGCCGTTCTTCCCTCTTTCGATCACTTCTTTCGCTTATGAGCTGATAAGTGGACACATCAGCGCTTCAACAGGTCAGGCTGAGTTCAATCTAATGGGAGGACGCCGCGATGGAATTCGTGGTCATGATTGCGGGCGTGTTGGGCGCCGGGGCGACAATGGTGTTCATGCTGCCGAAACTCGACTGGCTGTTCTCGTGGTGATTAGCGGTCCCGTGCATGGGTTCGCTCGTGCTCCGACCCGATCGCACTCGTTCGGTGGCGTCATCCTCGGATCTGTAGGTCATGCCCTCCGGCCGATAGCCTGCGGACAGATCACGCCGCCTTCAGATGCCGTCGCAGCCAGCGGCTCGCATCTTCCAGAGTGGGGAAGGTAGGGACCCTCTGCCCTTGCAGTCGACCAAACCCTGCCTCCATGAACCAGCCCCCGCGATCATCGTGCTCCGGCCCTTCGAGGCGCACCAGAACCGCCACGAGCAGGCCATTGGCGATCACCAGCATGCCTTCCCGGTCCGGGCTGTTGGTGTCGACCGCAATCGGCTGAAGCTGCAGCACGAGCAGCGTCTCGACGTTGCCCCGCCCAGACATCGTCTAGCCCTCCTGGGCTCGACCG
>NZ_JAKSYP010000156.1:0-497 GCF_022829625.1 Methylobacterium sp. E-046
GCCGTGCAGGACGTAGTGCACCAGCGGGTTCCGGGTGGCGTAGGTGATGCCGCGCGTGAGGCAGTAGGCGAGCACGTCGAACTGCGGGGCCGGCTCGCGGCCCTCGCGCCAGCCCGACGTCATGTAGTGGTCGGCCGGGTCGACGCCGGCGGCGGCGATGTCGGGGTTGCCCGCGAGATAGAACGGCCCGTCCACGAGGCGGCGGGCAAGGCGCTCGATCCGGCGGGTGTCGCGCGGGGCCAGCGGGTAGGCCGCGCCCGCCCCGGCCGGCTTCCCCGTGCGGCCGACTCTGCGGCGGTGTCGCGCCAGCGCGTGGAGGAACGGGTTGAGGCCGGCCCTGGCGAGGTGCGGGTGGTCGGCGAGGTAGGCGGCCGAGGAGAAGTCGGGCCGCGGGTCCCGGCCCTCGCGCCAGCCGTGGACGAGGTAGTCGCGCACCGGATCGGCCGTGATCCCGTACCAGCTCGCGTAGAAATCCGCGTCGAAGTACGGCGCCAGCG
>NZ_JAKSYP010000164.1:0-34654 GCF_022829625.1 Methylobacterium sp. E-046
AAGAACACCCCGGAACCCCGGGGCTCATCACAGGCAAACAGAGGACCAACCGGCTACTTCGCCGGCCAGTCCCGCCGCTTGTCAGAAGATGGCTCAGCGCCCGGTCCACTTCCGCGGCCGGCGCCGATGAACCGGGGTATACGGCCGACGTTCCCCGCCGTCAACAGGCTTGTTCGCCGGGGAGCCGATTTTCTTGGACTCCGGCGACGACAGGTGTGTGACGCCCGATTCGCCCCCGCCCCCGGCCGCCCTCAGGCGTCGAGCCTCAGGCTCATCCCGTCATAGGCCGGCACCACCCCGGCGGGCAGGCGACCCGCCAGGGCCGCGTAGTCGAGATCGGTGTGCAGGTTGGTGAGCACGGCGCGGCGCGGTCGGACCGTACGGATCAGCGCGAGTGCGTCCGAGACGGAGAAATGCGTGGGATGCGGCGTGTCCCGCAGGGCGTCGATGATCAGCAGGTCGAGGCCGTGCAGCCGGGCGAGGCTCGCCTCCGGGATCAGGCTGACGTCGGGCATGTAGGCCGCGTCGCCGAAGCGGAAGCCCAGGGCCGCCTCGTTGCCGTGCTCCACCGGGAGGGCTTCCACGGTGATCGGCCCCCCCTCCCCGTCCACGCTCAGGTCGCGGTCCAGGGTCAGGTCGCGCAGATCGAGGATTGGCGGATAGGCGCTGCCGGGGGGCGTCTCGAAGCAGTAGCCGAACCGGGTCGTGAGCAACCCGCGGGTCACGGCGTCGGCGTAGACCGGGATGCGCGCCCGCATGGCGATCACCAGCGGGCGCAGGTCGTCGATCCCGTGGGTGTGGTCGGCATGGGCGTGGGTGTAGAGCACCGCGTCGAGTCGGGTCACGGCGGCGTCGATGAGCTGCTCGCGCAGGTCCGGGGAGGTGTCGACCAGTAGCGTGGTCCGCCCAGCCCCGGAGGCGCGCTCGACCAGGATCGAGCAGCGCCGCCGGCGGTTGCGCGGCTCCTCCGGATCGCAGGCACCCCAGCCGCTGCCGACCCGCGGCACCCCGCCCGAGGAGCCGCAGCCGAGGATGCGCAGGGTCAGGCTCACCATCCGGATCTCCCGCTCCTCACGCGTCACGCGGCGCCCGGAGGCGTTCCGGCGGCCTTGTCGAACAGCGCGAAGAAATTCGCCGTCGTGATCCGGGCGAAATCCTCGGCCGGCAGCTCCAGGGTCTCGGCCAGCGACCGGGCGGTGTCGGCCGTGTAGGCCGGCTCGTTGGTCCGCCCCCGGTGGGGCTCGGGGGCCAGGAACGGCGCGTCGGTCTCCACCAGGATCCGGTCGAGGGGCACGCTCCGCGCGATGGCGCGCAGGTCGTGCGAGCGCCGGAAGGTGACGATGCCGGAGAAGGACACGAAGAGCCCCAGCTCCAGCCCGGCCTCGGCCAGCCGCTTCCCCGAGGAGAAGCAGTGCAGCACGGCCCGGAACGGCGCCCGGCCCATCTCGTCGGCGAGCACGCGCTCCATGTGGTCGTCGGCATCGCGGGCGTGGATCACCAGCGGAAGGCCGGCGCGGCGCGCGGCCTCGATATGGGCGCGCAGCACCCGCTCCTGCACGGCCTCGGGGGCGGCGTCGGCGTAGTGGTAGTCGAGCCCGGCCTCGCCGATCCCGACGCAGCGCGCGTTGGCCCTGGCGAGGGCGGCGATCGTCTCGGCGGCGACGTCCGGCTCCTCGGCGGCGCCGTGGGGATGGGTGCCGATCGTGTACCAGACCTCCGGATGGGCCTCGGCGATCGCCCGGTAGGTGTCGGCCTTGGCGACCCGGGTGGCGATCGTGAGCATGCCGGTGACGCCCGCCGACCTGGCGCGGGCGATCACGCCCGGGAGGTCGGCGGCGAAGTCCGGGAAGTCGAGATGGCAGTGGCTGTCGATGAGCATCGGGTCTCGGGGCCGTCAGGCTGCCGGAGCTTCGGGGCGCTCGAAGCGCGGGAAGATCGGCGCGGGGGCGGGCAGCGCCGTGCCGGGCACGAGCCTTCCCCCCTCCCCCACAGCGGCGAGGCTGCGCCGGTCGGCCGGCACCGCCAGCAGGTCGAGGAGCTTGGCCGCCGCCCCCGGCACGAAGGGCTGGGTCAGGATGCCGAAGACGCGCAGGGATTCCAGCGTCGTGTAGAGCACCGCGTTCATCCGCGCCGGGTCGGACTTGCGCAAGCGCCACGGCTCCTGGGCGGCGAAGTAGCGGTTGGCCTCGGCCACCACGGCCCAGATCTCCGCCAGGACGGTGTGGAGCGCCAGCTCGCCCATGAGCGCCCGGGCCCGCTCCGGCAGGGCGTCGGCCTGGGCCAGCAGGGCCCTGTCCGCGTCGTCCAGGCTGCCCGGATCCGGCACCGCGCCGTCGCAGTTCTTGGCGACCATCGAGAGCGAGCGCTGGGCGAGGTTGCCGAGGTCGTTGGCGAGATCGGCGTTGATCCGGCCGATGATCGCCTCGTGGCTGTAGCTGCCGTCGCCGCCGAACGGCACCTCGCGCAGCACGAAGTAGCGCACCGGGTCGACCCCGTAGGTGTCGGCGAGCTCGAACGGGTCGAGGACGTTGCCCAGCGACTTCGACATCTTCTCGCCCTTGGAGAGCAGGAAGCCGTGGCCGAAGACGCGCTTGGGCAGGGGCAGCCCGGCCGACATCAGGAAGGCCGGCCAGTAGACCGCGTGGAACCGGACGATGTCCTTGCCGATCACGTGCAGATCCATCGGCCAGAACTTGTTTTGCGGACTCTCCGCGTCGGGGAAGCCGGTGACCGTCAGGTAGTTGGTCAGGGCGTCGACCCACACGTACATGACGTGGTTCGGATGGCCGGGCACCGGCACGCCCCAGTCGAAATTGGTGCGGCTGACCGAGAGGTCCTTGAGGCCGGAGCGCACGAAGCTCGCCACCTCGTTCTTCCGCGTTTCCGGCCCGATGAAGCCGGGCTGCTCGTCGTAGAGCCTGAGCAACCGGTCCTGGTAGGCGGAGAGGCGGAACAGGAAGTTCTCCTCCTCCATCCACACCACGGGCGTGTCGGTGGCGAGGCTGCGGCGGCTGCCATCCTCGAGGAGCCGCGTCTCGGACGCGTCGTAGTAGGCCTCGTCTCGGACCGAGTACCAGCCGGCATACTTGTCGAGATAGATGTCGCCCCTGGCCTCCATCCGCCGCCAGATCGCCTGGGCGGCTTCGTAATGGCCGGGCTCGGTGGTGCGGATGAAGCGGTCGTAGGCGCAGTCCATCCGGTCGGCCATGGCCTGGAACCGGGCGGCGGTGCCGTCGACGTAAGCGCGCGGGGTGGTGCCGGCCCGGGTCGCGGCCTGCTGGATCTTCAGGCCGTGCTCGTCGGTCCCGGTGGAGAACAGCACGTCGTAGCCGTCGAGCCGGTGGAAGCGCGCGATGGCGTCGGCGGCGATCACCTCGTAGGCGTGGCCGATATGGGGCGCGCCGTTGGGGTAGGAGATCGCGGTCGAGAGACCGAAGGTCTTTCGGGGGTTCGCCGGGGCGTTGGACGTCACGTCTGTGGTGTTCCGGATCATCGCGATAGGCTGCCCGCGTTGTCGCGCGGCAGCGGCCGCGACGCAACCGCCGCAAGGCCGGCGGGCGGCACCATCCCGCCGGCCAGTGCCGCCCGCCACGCCGTGAAAGCGTCGGGGGCCTGGCGCGGACGGGACACGCGGGACGAGCGCGCGGGATCTCGCGGGACCCCTATGGCGGCCGCGGACGCGCCGGATCCGGTTCCCCCGGGGCTCGCGACCGCCGTTGGGTAGCGCCCCCGGCTCCTGCCGTCCGTCGCGTCGCGGCATCGATGCGCCGGGACGCAACGCGGCGTCAGGAGCGCCGTGCCTGTTCCCGTCCTGCCTCGATCATCGAACGGATCCGGGCGGCCATGCTCTCGATCGCGAAGGGCTTGGTCAGCACCGCCATGCCGGGCGAGAGATGCCCGTTCCCGAGGATGGCGTTCTCGGCGTAGCCGGTGATGAACAGCACCTTCAGGCCGGGCCGGGCGACGCGCGCCGCATCCGCCATCTGACGGCCGTTCATGCCGCCGGGCAGGCCGACATCCGTGATCAGCAGGTCGATGCGCACGTCGGACTGCAGGACCCTCAGGCCCGCCGCACTGTCGCCGGCCTCGATGGCCGTGTAGCCGAGGTCTTCCAGGATGTCGGTGACGAGCATGCGCACCGTCGGCTCGTCATCGACGATCAGTACGGTCTCGCCCTGCTCGGAGCGCGGCAGGTCGGTGACGGGCACCACCCCCTCTTCGTCGGCGACTTCCCCGTAATGGCGGGGCAGGTAGATGCACACGGTCGTGCCCTGACCGACCTCCGAGTAGATGCGCACCTGCCCGCCGGATTGCTGCGCGAACCCGTAGATCATCGACAGGCCGAGCCCGGTGCCCTCCCCGATGGGTTTGGTCGTGAAGAACGGCTCGAAGACCCGCGCCATCACCTCCGGGGCCATGCCGGTTCCGGTGTCGGTCACGCAGACCGACAGGTATTGCCCTTCCGGCATGTCGTGCTGGCGGGCGGCCCGCTCGTCCATCCACTTGTTGGCTGTCTCGATGATGATCCGGCCCCCGTCCGGCATGGCGTCCCTGGCGTTGATGCAGAGGTTGAGCAGGGCGTTCTCCAGCTGCGAGGGGTCGACCAGGGCCGGCCAGACGCCCGTCGCGCCGACCACCTCGATCGGGATCGCCGGTCCCACGGTGCGCTGGATCAGCTCCTGCATGTCCGCGGCGAGCCGGTTCACGTTGGTCGGCTTCGGATCCAGCGTCTGGCGACGCGAGAACGCGAGAAGACGGTGGGTCAGCGCGGCGGCGCGCTTGGCCGCGCCCTGCGCCGCCGTCATGTAGCGGTCCACGTCCGTGAGCCGGCCCTGCTGCATGCGCGTCTGCATCAGCTCGAGCGAGCCCGAGATGCCCGCCAGCAGGTTGTTGAAATCGTGGGCCAAGCCGCCGGTCAACTGGCCGACGGCCTCCATCTTCTGTGACTGGCGCAGCGCCTCCTCGGCCGTCTCGCGCCGCGCGATCTCCTCGGCGACACGCTGCTCCAGGGTCGCATTGAACGCGTCGAACGAGGCCTTGACGCGCAGCTCCTCCTCGATGTTGCGCGCCTCGATCACGGTCCCGATGGCCTGGCCATGCTCGTCGCGGATCGGGCTCGCCGTGAAGCCGACCGGGTAGAAGGAGCCGTCCCTGTGCACGAACACCTCCTCGCCCTGCTCCTGATTGTTCTCAGGGAAGGCTTGGTCGATGGGGCACTCGCAGAGCGGATAGGGGGACCCGTCCGGGCGCGTGTGATGCACGATGTCGTGGAGGACGCGACCTTGCGTCTCCGCCAGGGTGTAGCCGGTGAGGCGCTCGGCGGCCGCGTTCATGTAACTGCAGTACTGGCGCTCATCCATCAGGAAGATCGCCTGCGTCGTGTTGTTGAGGATCGCGTCCAGCCGGCGCGACGTCTCGGCGAGGCGCTCCTCGGCCGTCTTGCGATCGTGGATGTCGACGACCGAGCCGATGTAGCCGAGGAAACTGCCCTCCTCGTCGAGGCGGGGTTGAGCGGCGTCGATGAACCAGCGGTACTGCCCGTCGGCACCCTTCAGGCGGTATTCGACCCTGAACGGCTCGCGCCGGGCGTTGGCCGCCAGGAACGCCTCCCCGGACCAGCCGCGATCGTCCGGATGGACGGCGTCGAGCCAGCCGAGCCCGAGCCCCTCGGCCTCGGCCTGTCCGGTATACGCGTACCAGAGCCGATTGAGATAGGTGCAGCAACCGTCCGGATCGGTCACCCACATCATGACCGGGGCATGGTCGGCCATGTTGCGGAAGCGCCTCTCGCTCTCGCGCAGCGCCTGCTCCGTTCGCTTGCGCGCGGTGATGTCGATGGCGGTCCCGATCACGCGGAGGCAGCGGTTCTCCGCGTCGAACATCCCCCGGCCCTTGGCGGCGACCCACCGGACGACGCCGTCCTCCTTGCCGACGGCGCGATACTCGACGTCGTAGACGGCGCGCTTGGCCGGATCGAGGGCCGCGGAGAAGGCGGCACGGCTCGCCTCACGGTCGTCCGGATGGAGACCGGAATAGAAGTCGGCCATCGTGACCGGCACGTCCGGCGAGATGCCGAACATCGCCTTCACGCGCGGGGGCCAGAAGAGCGTGTCGTTGAGGCAATCGACGTCCCAGAGGCCGATCTCGGCCGCTTCCGTCGCGAGCGGCAGGGCCATCTCGCTGTAGCGCAGGCGTTCCGTGTTGGCCGCCTGCTCGGCCACGAGTGCGGCGTTCTCGCCTTGCAAACGCGCCAGTCCGACCGAGTCGGCGGTGACGTCGTACTGGCTCGCGAAGAAGTAGGCGACCTCGCCGCCGGCGTCCTTGACGGGTGCGAGCAGCAGTTGGTTCCAGAAGGTCGTGCCGTCCTTGCGGTAGTTGAGGATCGCGATCTCGATCTTCTCCCGGGCCGCCACGGCGGTGCGGATGCGGGCGACAGCGTCCGGATTGGTGGCCGGGCCCTGCAGGAAGCGGCAGTTGCGCCCGATGATCTCGTCGTGGGCGTACCCGGTGAGGCGGCAGAAGGCGTCGTTGACGAAGATGATGGGATTGTCGGGCTGGCGGGGGTCGGTGACGATCATCGGCATGCGCGTGGCACGCGCCGCGGCCGCGAACGGGTCGGTGATGTCCGCTCCTCCAGCGATCTCCGAGAGGATGCGATCCGTATCGCGACGGACAGCCTCGGCGGTCGTCGGTGACGAGGATGGTCGGTTCTCATGCATTGTGCGCCCGGCTGTAGCAGACCGAGCCGCAGGCTCAACATGCGGGGCCGGGCCGCCTTGATGAATCCGCTCGGCGCAGGCTCACGCGAGGCCGCGCGCGTCGGCTCGAGGCTCCGAACGGTCGAAGACGGGCCGTCCGGCGTGGCGACGGCGCGAGCCCGCGCCGGATCGTCGGCTTCCCGTTCCGAGCCGGTCCTGAGCGGCGGCCGACCCGTGAGCGTTTCCGGGACGCGGCGGCGACCGTCCCGCCTTCGGCCTCTCCGGCGCGCCTACCCGACCTCCGCTAGGTCCCCGAACAGCGACAGCACCACCGGGCGCCGGTCGAGGTTGTAGGTCGCGGCCTCCCGGGCGGCGCGGCCGAACCGGTCGGCGACCTCCACCAGGGCGGCGAGCCGGGCGGGCGGCTCGTCCCGGCGCCGGTCGATCTCGCCCGAGACGAAGCGCAGCACCGCGTCTTGGGCGGCCTCGAACCGGGCCTCCGCGTCCCGGCCCGCCAGGGTCTCGGCGAGCTTGAGCACCCGGCCCCAGTCGGGATCGCGCGCCCGCGCCAGCAGGGTCTCGATCTCCGCCACGAGGCCGGCCGTGACCGGGTCGAGCATCGCCAGCGCCCGGGCGACCGAGCCCTCGCACTGGGCGACCGCCCGGGCGAGGGCCGCCGCCTCGGGCTGCGGGAACGGCGCGGGCAGGCCGCGCACCACCCGGGCGACGTCCTCGGCCGGCAGCGGGCGCAGCATCAGAGCCCGGCAGCGGGAGCGGATCGTCGGCAGCAGCCGGCCGGGCTGGTGGGACAGGATCAGGAACAGGGCGCGCGGCGGCGGCTCCTCCAGAACCTTGAGCAGGGCGTTGGCCGCGTTGGCGTTGAGATCCTCGGCGCTGTCGAGGATGCAGACCCGCCAGCCGGAATCCGTGGCGGTCGTGGCGAACAGGTCGAGGGCCCGGCGGACCATGTCGACCGAGATCTTGGTCGGCAGCGCCTTCGTGGGGGCGGTCTTGGCGCCGGCGGCCTTGTGGCGGCGCAGGACCACGAGGTTCGGATGCGACAGGCCCGCGACCTTGCCGATGACGGGATCGCCCGCCGGCAGGTCGAGCCCGGCCGGGCCGCCCCCGCCGGGATGGGCGAGCAGGCGGCGCGCGACCCGGTAGGCGAGCGTCGCCTTGCCGATCCCGGGGGCACCGCCGATCAGCCACGCGTGGTGAAGGCGGCCCGCCGCGATCGCGGCCGCGAAGGCCTCCGCGGCGGCGGCGTGGCCGATGAGCGCCAGGGTCTCGCGCGGACGCGGAATGCCCGGCAGGTCCCCGGGCTCGACATCGTCGGCGCCGCGGTCGATCGGCTTCATGGCGCGTCCCCTCTGCGAATTCCGGTCCCTCCGGCGCCCCCCGGAGCCGCTGCTTACAAGGATAGGCCGGTGGCGCCCACAGCTTCAGGGCCGGTTTCCCGCCGGTGTCCCGCCCGTCTCGGTCCGGCATTGCCCGGCACTCGACCCTGACAACGCTCCCGTCCAACCGTCGTCGGGGTTCGCCGGCGCGGGCGCGCCCTCACGCCGCATCGCCGCGGATGCCCTCGCCCGGCGGCAACTCCGGCAGCAGGTCCGGCAGCCTGGACGCGACGGCGTCACGGATCGCCGCCTCGACCGCGTCGGGATCGCGGCCGGCGTCGATCACCGCGCAGCGCGCCGGCTCGGCCCGGGCGATCGCGAGGAACGCGTCCCGCAACCGCACGTGGAATCCGAGGGCCTCGGCCTCGAACCGGTCGGCCTTCTGCCCGGCCCCGCGCGCGGTCGCGCGGGCGAGGCCGGCCTCGGGGGGCAGGTCGAGGATCAGGGTCAGGTCCGGTCGGGTCGGGCCGACGACGACCCGCTCCAGGGCGGCGATGACCCCCGGATCGAGGCCCCCCGCGGCGCCCTGATAGGCCCGGGTCGAATCGATGAAGCGGTCGCACAGCACGGTCTCGCCCCGCTGAAGCGCCGGGCGGATCAGCCGGTCGAGGTGGTCGATCCGGGCGGCGCTGAACAGCAGGGCCTCGGCGAAGGGTCCGTAGGGCTTGGCGACGCCGTCCAGCAGCGCCGCGCGGATCTCCTCGGCCCGCGGCGAGCCGCCGGGCTCGCGGGTCACGCACGCGCCCCGGCCGGACCGGGCGCGCAGGGTCGCGGCGAGGCGGGCGACCTGGGTCGACTTGCCGGCCCCCTCCCCGCCCTCGAAGGTGATGAAGGCGCCGCGCGCCGGCGCGGGATCCTCGAACCGCGGCACGATCACGCGCGCGCCGTCACGACGGGTTGGCCGCCCCGGCAGCACCCTTGTCGGACCCCTTGTCGGACCCCTTGCCGGCCCGGTCGAGGGCCTTGCGGACGAGGCCGCTGCCGAATTCCAGCGCCGCATCCATGGCCCGCTGCGGCAGCGTGCCGGGCTCCACCGCGGCGCCCGCGTAGAGCGGCTGGTCGAGGGCGACCGTCTCGCCCCGCTGGATGCGCAGGGCGCCGACCCGCTGGCCCTCCTCCACGGGGGCGACGAGCGGCCCGGTATAGATCACCTTGGCGCTGACCCGGTCGCTGGAGCCGCGCGGCAGCAGCACCCGCACCGGCTTCTTGGCCACGAGGGGCACGGAACCGGCCTGCCCGCCGAACACCGAGGCCTCCGCCACCGTCTCGCCCGGCGCGAAGACCTGCCGGGGCTCGAAGGCGCGAAACCCCCATTCCATCAGCTTGCGCGCCTCGGCGGCGCGGTCCCGGGCGGTCTTGAGGCCCGAGACCACCAGGATCAGGCGCTGGCCGTTCTGCACCGCCGAGCCGGTGAGCGCGTAGCCGGATTCCTCCAAGTAGCCGGTCTTGAGCCCGTCCGCACCGATGTCGAGGGCCAGAAGCGGGTTGCGGTTCTGCTGGCGGATCTTGTTCCAGGTGAACTCCTTCTCGGAGAAGATCTTGTAGTAGTCCGGATAGGTGTCGATGATGTGGAGCGCGAGCTTCGCCATGTCCCGGGCGGTGACCTTCTGGTCGGGCGCCGCGTAGCCGGTGGCGTTGCGGAAGGTCGAGTTCGCCAGCCCGATCTCCTTGGCGCGCTGGTTCATCAGCCCCGCGAAGGCCTCCTCGGACCCGGCCATGTTCTCCGCGATGGTGATCGCCGCGTCGTTGCCCGACTGGACGATCAGGCCGCGCAGCAGGTCCGCCATCTTGATGCGGCTGTTGACCTGCGCGAACATCGACGAGCCGCCGCCACCCGCTCCGCCGCGCTTCCACGCGTCCTCGGTGACGGTGAACTCCGTATCCATCGACAGGCGGCCGGATTTCAGCGCCTCGAACACGATGTCGGTCGTCATCAGCTTGGCCATGCTGGCCGGCGAGAACCGCTCGTCGGCGGCCTTCTCGAACAGGACGGAGCCGGAATCGGCGTCGACCAGGATGGCGTGCGGGGCCGCGGTCTGGAAGCCCTGCGCGGCGGCGCCGGCGAGGCCCGCCCCGAGCGCGCAGGCGGCCGCGAGAAGGGTGAGAAAGGTTCTGCGCATCACCGTCGCGTCCCACGCCTGTCGACCGGCCGAGGAAACCCCGACCGTATCCGGAAAACAAGCGTGACCATATTACGGTTTCGGCGCAGGATCGAATGCGAAATGCCGCATTGAGGGCGGGGCCCAGGCTGTTCGGGCGGCTCGGGCCGCGGCTCCCGTCAGTAGATACCGGCCAGGCGGGCGTGCCCCGCGCCGGCGGGGGCCGCCATCCGCGCAGGCGTGCCGGCAACCGACGCAGCGACCTTGGACGCACCGGCCTTGACCCCAGCGGTCTTGGGCGCGCCGGCCTGGGCGGCCGCGGCCGCATGGGATGCGGGCGCGGCGAGGCGCGCCATGGCGAGCTTGGCGGAGGCCGGCATCGCCGCGGGGGCCGTCCTCACAGGCTGGCCCTGAGCGACCTGAACCCTGGCAGGCTGCATCGTGGCGCGTTGCGCGGGGCCGGGCGCCGGGACCGGCCGTCGCGCGGCCTCGGCGAGGACGGTATGTCCTGCAGCCTCCAGGCCGGGAGCCGTCCGCGCTGTGGCCTTCGCGACGATCTTCCCGGCGGCCGCGGTCCCGTGGCCCTGGGGCGTGGCCTGGGTCAGGGCCGGGTTGAGCCCCGCCACCTTCGCGCCACCCCCCTGTAGACCTGCACCCTTCAGGCCCGTGTCCCGGGCCGCGGCGACCTGCATGGGGGCCGGGCGGAAGTCGCGCACGCGCGGCGCCGTGGGCTGCACCGCCGCCGGGACCGACACGGCGGCTGCGGCGAGCACGATCGGCGCGCGCGCTGGCGCCGGCCGCTCGGGGCGGCTGGCCGGGGTCTCGACAGGCTCCTCGCGCTCTAGAACTCTGTCCTGCGCGGGCTTGAAGGCGAGCGGCGCGGGGCCGGAGCGCGCGTAGCGTTCAGTCTCCTCGGATGGGCCGAGATCGGCCACCATCACGGCCGAGCGGCCGGCCGGACGCCCGTCGGTCCGCAGGCTGGCCAAGAGCTTGCGGTCGTCGCTGCCGGCGACCGAGGCCTTGCCGGCGTACTCGACGCGCACCCGCGCGGTACCCTGGCGGTGGAAGCCCAGGGCCTCCGCCGCCTCCTCCGAGACGTCCATGACGCGGCCGGCATGGTAGGGGCCGCGGTCGTTGACGCGCACCACCATCGAGTAGCCGTTGTCGAGGTTGGTCACCCGGGCGTAGCTCGGCAGCGGCAGGGTGGGATGGGCGGCCGCGATCGAGTGGCGGTCGAACACCTCGCCGTTGGCGGTCATGCGGCCGTGGAAGGCGGAGCCGTACCAGGAGGCGAGGCCCTCACGGACGTAGCCGCTCGGGTTCTCCTTGGGCACGTAGGTCTGGCCGGCGACCACGTAGGGCTTGCCGGTGTAGCGGCGCCCGCCCCCCTTCGGGATCACGTCGCCCTCATTGTAGAGGCGCGGGCTCGCCTTCACGCCGTATTTCGGATCGACGCCGTTGCCGGCGGCGGCGAGCTTCTGCTGAGGCGCGGTGGCGCAGTTGGCGGTGGCCAGGGCCACGCCCGAGACTGCGATGAGCCGCAGGGCGAGGCGCGCCGGCCGGGAAAGCGTCGTGCGCACCATCGTGGGGTTCACCAAACTCTACGCATCACCGAGGCCCGCACCGGGCCGGATCCGGCCGCGCCAAGGAAGGCGCGATCGGTCCACCCAGAATTGTAGCGGTCGCGTAAAGGAAGGCTGAACGACGCCGGCCGCCGGTGTTCAGGCGCCGGGCTGCAGGCCGCCGCAGATCTCGAGCGATGCTTGAACGAAGGTCCGCAAACCGCTGCCTGGAAACATTAAATTTCACAAAGCAGGTGGGATTGGCGTCCGCCCCTCGCAAAGCAAGCGAATCGACCGATCGGCTCCGACGTGGCGTCCGGATGAGCGCGGGTGCCCCACCGGCGGGTCACGGGGCGTACACGCTGAAGAGGCGACGCCCCGCCGGGCGATGCACCCCGCCGTCCCTCCGCCGCGCCGCGGCGCCTCGGGACCGGGGGCGGACGGGCCCTCCGTTTTCGCGAGCCGGCCCGGCATCGGCATCGCGTCCCGTGTCGCGACGGAGGATTCACACCGACCGGGCCCGCAGGGGCTCTCGGATCCCCATCGACCGCAGCGCCGACGATGGCCGCCGGCACGCCTTCGACGAACGGGGCCGCCGTCAGCGGGCCTGCGTGTCGGTGAGCTGCGCGATGGACTGGGCGCCGCGCTGCTTAAACAGCAGGTCGAGACCCTCCAGCATCAGCGCGTGCATCTTGGTCCGCTCGGCGTAGGCGAGGTCCCGGAGCTGCTCGTAGACCGGCGGCTCCAGGTACACCGACATCTGGCGGGCCCGCTGCTTCAGCGTGGCGGCGGGCTTCGGTGGCGGCGGGGCGAGGGCCAGCGACACGATCTCGGCGCCCTGCGGCCGGAGGGGTGCCTTCGCGGGCGGGTTCGCCGAGGCCACGATCGCCGCGAGGCTGAGCTTAGGCGGCTTGGACATGCTGACCCGTCCTCAGGGACTGCGTGCGGCGCTCGATCCACGACCAGAGGCGGCGGACCTCCCCGGCCGCTTGGCCCTTGGGGTTGAACTCGGTGACGCCCTGGCCGAGGCCGATGGCGTCCTGGTGGTCGGTCCGGGACACGATGTTCACGTCCGGCAGGATGCCGAGCACCGCCAGGCCGTCCGCGGCGTCGCGGACCCGGTAGGAGCGCGGCGGGGTCTGGTTCAGCACGAAGGCGAACTTCTTCTCCAGCCGGTAGACGGCCGCCAGCGTCGGCTTGAACGCCCGCAGGTCCGCGGGCGTCGGCCGGCACGGGATGATGCACAGGTCCGCCGCCCGGATCGCCGACAGCGTGCCGGTGGAATCGACCCCCGGCGTGTCGATGAACACGAAATCGTAGGCGGAATCGCGCAGGCGCTCCATCACGGCGTCGATCTGCGTGGCGTCGATCTGCGCCACCTCCGGACCGTCGGCAGTGCGGTGGTCGAGCCAGTCGGAGATGGTGGCCTGCCGGTCCATCTCCAGGATGCAGACCGTGTGGCCCGCCTCCCGGGCGGCCACCGCCAGGGAGATGCACAGCGTGCTCTTGCCGCTGCCACCCTTCTGCGTAACGAAGGTGATCGCTTTCATCCTGGGCGTCCTCCAGAAGGCCCCGCGCATCCGTCCGGGCGCCCGCCGCGCCCGGTCATCGCGCCCGCGGGCCAACCTCAGGTCCCGGGATGCGCGGCCTGCCGCGATCCTGTGACCCAAGGATGCCCCGGCACACGCTGCCGCCGACATGGTTAACGACTCGTTAAGATCGCACCGCGCCCCGGACCGGCCGATCCGGGTGGCAGCCGGGGCAGGCATCTAAACTTCAGGTTAAGACTTTTGGCATAGAATGGGTTAACAGCCTTTCCAGCGCCGCATAGATGCCTTAGCCTGGAGACGGCTGGCATGAGGAGCTTGTCGGAGGTGAATACCTCAGGTTTAAAAAATTTGGATGTCCCGGCGAGGAATGGCATGGCCGAAGCCCCGATCCCGCAATCCATCCTCGAGGCCTCCGGCGTGGTCGGCACGTGGACGCACGATTACTGGGCCGGGCGGCTGGCGCTCTCGGCCACCTTCGCGGGGCTGCTCGGCCTCGATCCGGAGGCGGCGGCCAACGGCGTGTCCCTCGAGGCCTTCCTGGACCGCACCCATCCCGAGGACCGCATCCGCATCGAGAGCTACCTGCATGCCGTGGCCGAGACCGGCGGCCCGATGGAGGCGGAGTTCCGCACCCGCGACACGCGGGCCGGCATCCGCACGCTGCTGCTGCGCGGCCGGATCGAGCGCGACCCGGCCGGCGGTGCGACCCGCGGCCGGGGCATCGCCATCGACCGGACGGAGGAGCAGGCCGCCAACCTCGTGCAGAGCGAGCGCATGGTGAACCGGATGGCCGAGCACATCATCGCCCTGCGCGACCTCGCCCGCGCCCTGCGGCGGCCGGCGCTCACGGACCGGATCGAGCACCTGATGATCGAGATCGGCTTCGAACTCGCCCGCTTCCTGCCGGAGCCCGAGGACGAGCCGCGCCACTGAAGCGTTTCCGCGGGCCGCGCTCGATTGATCGCGCCCGCCCCGGCAAGCTACGGTCCCGGCACCACTTTGCCGGGAGGACGGGGATGGCCCGCGACACGATCTACGACCGCGACCTCGACCGCGTCCCGGCCAACCACCAGCCGCTGACCCCCCTGCTCTACCTCGACCGGGCCGCGCGGGTGTTCCCCGATCAGGTCGCGGTGGTCCACGGCACCCTGCGGCGGTCCTACCGGGAGCTCTACGCGCGGGCCCGCCGCCTCGCCTCGGCGCTGGCGGCGCGCGGGCTCGACCGCGGCGACACCGTGGCGGCGCTGCTGGCCAACACCCCCGAGATGATCGAGTGCCACTACGGGGTGCCGATGACCGGGGCGGTGCTCAACACCCTCAACACCCGCCTCGACGCCGACGCGATCCGCTTCTGCCTGGAGCACGGCGAGGCCAAGGTCCTGATCACCGACCGCGAATTCGCCAGGACGGCCGCCGCGGCGCTGGAGGGGCTGAGGGCGAAGCCCTTCGTCATCGACGTCGACGATCCGGATTACGACGGCCCCGGCGAACGCCTCGGCGAGACCGACTACGAGGCGTTCCTGGCGACCGGCGACGCGGAATACGACTGGCCGCTGCCCGGTGACGAGTGGGACGCGATCACGCTCAACTACACGTCGGGCACCACGGGCGACCCGAAGGGGGTGGTCTACCACCATCGCGGGGCGGCGCTGCTGGCACTCGGCAACGTCATCACGGGGGGGCTCGGGCAGCACCCGGTCTATCTCTGGACCCTGCCGATGTTCCACTGCAACGGCTGGTGCTTCCCCTGGACCCTCTCGATCGTGGCCGGGACCCATGTATGCCTGCGCCAGGTGCGCGCCGAGGCGATGTACCGGCTGATGGCCGAGCACGGGGTCACGCATCTCTGCGGCGCGCCGATCGTCATGCAGATGCTGATCAACGCCCCCGATTCGGAGCGCCGGGACCTGCCCCGGCGCGTGGCGTTCTTTACCGCCGCCGCGCCGCCGCCGGAGGCGGTGCTCGCCGGCATGTCGGAGGCCGGATTCGAGGTGACCCACCTGTACGGCCTGACCGAGAGCTACGGGCCGGCGGTGGTCAATGCCTGGCACGCCGACTGGGACGCCCTGGCGGCCGACCATCGGGCGGCTAGGAAGGCCCGCCAGGGCGTGCGCTACCCGGTGCTCGAGGCCCTCGACGTGCGCGATCCGGAGACGCTGGAGCCGGTGCCCGCCGACGGGGCGACGATCGGCGAGGTGATGATGCGCGGCAACGTGGTGATGCGCGGCTACCTCAAGAATCCCGCCGCCACGCAGGCTGCCTTCAAGGGCGGCTGGTTCCGCACCGGCGACCTCGGGGTGAAGCACCCGGACGGCTACGTCCAGCTCAAGGACCGCTCGAAGGACATCATCATCTCGGGAGGCGAGAACATCTCGTCGATCGAGGTCGAGGACGCCCTGTTCAAGCACCCGGCGGTGGCCGCGGCCGCGGTGGTGGCCAAGCCCGACGCGAAATGGGGCGAGACCCCCTGCGCCTTCGTCGAACTGAAAGCGGGCGCCACCCCCACGGCCGACGAACTGATCCAGTGGTGCCGGGGGCGGCTCGCGTCCTACAAGCTCCCCCGCCACGTGGTGTTCGGGGAACTGCCCAAGACCTCCACCGGCAAGGTGCAGAAGTATCTCCTGCGCGCACGGGCCCGGCAGGACGGAGCCTGATCCGCCGCACGTCCGAAGACCCGGCGGCTCCGGACGTCTGCGCTTCCCGCGCCCGGACGCGGGCCGATCAGGCCCGCGGGGGATCCCGCCGCTCGGCGCGCACCGGCACCGGCACCGGCACGGCCTTCGGGGCCGATCGCGCGTCGCGAAGGTCGGCCAGGACCCGCGCGAAGACCGCCTGGACCGCCATCAGGCTGAACAGGGCGATGGAGGCGACCAGGGCGGCGGAGACGAGGGTCTTGGCGGTTACGGGATCCACGGCTTGGAGTCCTTCGTTCGGTCCCGCCCGGGCTGTCAGGGCGAGGGCGCCGCTTCCGGCGCGCGTACCAAGCCAAGGTGGGTGCTGCGCCGCGCCCGCGCCAGCATCGCGGTTGTCGCGCCTGGCATGCGCGTGGGTCCGGGCTCGACCGGTGTCCGCCTCCCGCGGTGCGTCTGGCGCAGGGGCGCCGCGCCGGCGTGCATCGCGGGCGCGCCGCGCCGAGACGCGCCCGCGATGCACGCCGAGACGCGCAGAGCCGAACCGTGCAGCTTTCCCGGTTGGCGAGCGTTGCGTTTGCCGCAACAAGCGTCCGCGAGGAGCGGGGCGCATTCTGGAGAGACAGCATGGCCGGCAACGGCATCGCGAACGGCGCCCTCGCGGCGCTGCTCGTCGTTCACGGGGGTCTCCTGGCGATGGGGGCGGCGCGGGCTCAGGGCACGGTCCCGGCCCCGCTCCCGACCCAGGCGACGGCCCCGGCCCGACCCCCGTCCCTGCCGCCCGCACAGGAATCTTCACAGGCGTCTTCACAGGGGCCGGCGGCCGACGAGCCGGTGACCCGGGCAGGCTATTACTACATCGGCGGCCGCTACCAGAAGCTCGGCGACAAGACCGTCATGGTCGGCCAGATGTTCGTGCAGTCGCGCACCCCGGCCCGGATCACGCAGCCCTACCCGGTCGTGATGGTGCACGGGCTGGCCCAGACCGGCGTGAACTACCTCGCCACCGCGGACGGACGGCCGGGCTGGGTGCAGCGCTTCGTCGAGAGGGGCTATCAGGTCTACGTGGTCGATCAGGTCGGGCGCGGACGCTCGGGCACCAACCCGGAGGTCTACGGCCCCTACGACCGGCTGAGCACCCGCAGCCTGGAGCGGACCCACACGGCGCCGGAGGTCTACGACCTCTACCCGCAGGCCAAGCTCCACACCCGCTGGCCGGGCGGCCCCGGCGTGCAGGGCAACGCCGCCTTCGACCAGTTCTTCGCCAGTCAGGTCCCGTTCCTCGCCAACAGCCAGCAGACCGAGGAACTGGTCGATCCCGCCCTGATGGCGCTCCTGGAGAAGGTCGGACCCGCGATCCTGGTCACCCACGGTCAGGCGGCCCTGTTCGGTTGGGCGGCCTCGGATGCGCGGCCGGACCTCGTGAAGGCGCATGTCTCCGTCGAGCCGAACGGACCGCCCTTCTTCGACGTGCAGTTCCGCGGCGGCAGGGAGTTCTGGGAGAAGGCCGGGGATGGCCGCGCCCGCGCCTACGGGCTGACCCGGATGCCACTGACCTTCGAGCCGCCCGTCAAGGCGCCCGAGGACCTGATCGTGGTGCAGCAGGCCAAGGGTCCGGATACCAAGGGGCCTGATACCAAGGGTCCGGATACCAAGGGTCCGGATAACAGGGGCCCGGACGCCAAGGGGACGGACAGCAGGGGGGCGGACGGGCGGATCCGCTGCTGGCTGCAGGGCGAGCCCGTGCGGACCCTGCCGAACCTCGCCAAGGTGCCGGCCGTGGTGGTGACCGCGGAGGCCTCCTTCCACGCCACCTACGACGACTGCACGGTCGCCTTCCTGGCCCAGGCCGGCGCCAAGCCCGACGTGATCCGGCTGGCCGACCGGGGCCTGAACGGCAACGGCCACATGATGATGCTGGAGACCAACAGCGACGCCGTGGCGGATCTGCTGGCCGGCTGGCTCGCGGGCCGCGCGAAGTAGGCCGCCCGCCGGACATCGCGGCCGGCCCTGTCCACAGGGACGTTCCAGACGATCGCCGGAGGAGGGTCGGACGATCGCCGGACGATCCTGGACGCGCGGCCCGCCCTGCCCCGCGGGGCCGCCTCACCGGCACGTGTCGCGCTGGCAACACTCCTCGCCTTCCGCGCGAAGCCGCCTTGCGGTCGAGCCGGACCACCCGTACTCCGGGTTCTGGAAAGCTGAGTAATCACATCACTTTAGCACAATTCTAAACTGCGGTGCAGCCCCGCCGGGCCTGATCCCGGCGCACGCGGTCGGCTGCCCGCGAGGTCGTACGGGGCACAGGTCCGATGAGAGCCGCTCACCCTTATCCAAGCGCCCTGCGCGCCCTTCTCGCCGGCGCCTCGCTCGCCGTCCTGGCGCAGGCCGCGCCGGGCTTCGCCCAGGATGCGGCGCCGCGCCGCGGGATCTCTAGCCCGCCGGCCGGCGGGAGCGTGCAGCTCGAGGAGCTCAGCGTCGAGAGCCGCGGCGGCGGTCCGGTCCCGGTGGCGCAGGCCGGCGCGGTCGCGCGGGCGGTGGAGAGCCCCACCGGCCCGATCGACGGCTTCGTGGCGAAGCGCTCGGCCACCGCCACCAAGACCAACACCCCGCTGATCGAGACGCCGCAATCGATCACGGTCGTGGGGCGCCAGCAGATCGACACGCAGAACGCCCAGACCCTGCAGCAGGCGACGCAGTACGTGGCCGGCACCTATGCGGGCACCTTCGGGGCCGACTCGCGCCTCGACTATTTCCAGCTGCGCGGCTTCGTGGCCAGCGATTACGGCCTCTACCGGGACGGCCTGCAGCTCCTGAACTACGGCTTCGCCTACTACCGGATCAACACCTTCGGGCTGGAGCGCGTCGAGGTGCTGCGCGGCCCCGCCGCGGTGCTGTTCGGCGCCGGCAATCCCGGCGGCCTGATCAACCAGGTCACCAAGCGCCCGACCGAGAACCCGTTCGGGCTGATCGAGGTCGGCGGCGGCTCCTTCGACCAGCGCTACGCCGCCTTCGACGTCGGCGGCCCGGCCGACCGGGAGGGCCACTGGTTCACCCGCCTGACCGGCTACGCCCGCAACGGCGGCACGCAGGTCCAGGGCGCGCCGGACGACAGCTATTACATCGCTCCGGCCTTCACCTATAAGCCGGACGGCGCGACCCGGTTCACGGTGCTGTCGAGCTTCCAGCACGACAACACGGCGGTGACCTCGAACTTCCTGCCCTATTTCGGCACGGTGAAGCCCACGGTGCTGGGCCTGCGCATCCCGCGCTCGCTCAACGTCGGCGATGCCGGCTTCAACACCTTCCGGCGCGACCAGGCGTTCATCGGCTACGAGTTCGAGCACGTCTTCGACGATACCTGGGCGGTGCGCCAGAACGCCCGCTACGCCTTCGCGGAGAGCTACCAGAACTCTTATATCGGCCAGCTCGGCTACGCCGATCCCCAGCAGACGCAGCTCGCCCGCTACCTGTTCCGGGACCACGCCAAGGTCGCCCAGCTCGACGTCGACACCCAGGCCGAGGCCCGGTTCTTCGACGGCTTCTTCAAGCACGACTTCCTGATGGGCGTGGAGTACCGGAACTTCCAGATCCACGACAATCAAGCCTCGGGCTTTCCGGGCCCGAACCTGAATATCCTCGCGCCGTTCTACGGCCCGCAAGCGGTCTCGGCCTCGCCCTACCTGATCCAGGCGGATTCGTTCCAGCAGGTCGGGCTCTACTTCCAGGATCAGATCAAGCTGACGCCGGAGCTGAGCCTGATCCTCGGCGGCCGTCAGGACTTCGTCGACAACCGCGTCTACGACCGCCTGACGCCCGCCAACAGCAACGGCCGCAACGACAGCGCCTTCACCTACCGGGCTGCGGCGATCTACAATTTCGACTTCGGCCTCGCGCCGTACGTGATGTACTCGACCTCGTTCCAGCCGCTGATCGGCACCGACATCAACGGCCAGACCTTCAGGCCGGAGACGGGGGATCAGATCGAGGGCGGCGTCAAGTTCGAGCCGCCCGGCCAGGGCTACTTCCTGACGTTTGCCGGCTTCGACATTCACCGCAGCAACGTGCAGACCCCGAACCCGGCGAACACGCTGTTCCAGCAGCAGATCGGCGAGGTGCGCTCCACCGGCTTCGAGTCGCAGCTCGTGGCCAACCTGTTCGACGGCCTCAACGTCGTCGCCTCCTACACGGTCTTCGGGATCAACACCGTGCGGGGCAACCTCGACCAGATCGGGCGCGTGCCGGTCAACACCCCGGAGAACCTCGCCAACCTGTTCTTCGACTACACGATCCCGGCCGGCGACTGGCGCGGCTTCGGGTTCGGCGGCGGCGTGCGCTACATCGGGCGCTCGTTCGCCAACGTGGCCAACTCCCTGCGCCTGCCCGATTACGTGCTGTTCGACGCGCAGGTGCACTACGATTACGAGAACTGGCGCTTCCAGGTGAACGCCACGAACCTCGCCGACCGGCGCTTCGTCTCGTCCTGCCAGGCGGAGAATTCCTGCTTCTACGGCGATGCCCGCCGGGTGCTCGCGAAGGTCAGCTACAAGTGGTGAGAGTGCCCGACATCGACCCCGTGGTTCCCCCTCCGCCGCAGGGGCTACGCGGTTCACACCGCGCGGGCCGAGGCGGCTGCTCTCGCACATCCTGAGGGGGCAGTCGGGGCGCGTGTTCCGACCGCACCCCTGCCCCTTCACGGGGCCTCCGCCCCGGTGATCGGCTGCGGACCCGACAGTCTGGTCGGCAAGGCGTCGATCCGCAGGGACCGGCGTAAGGCGCGCGAGACGGCGTCGACCGCCACCGTCACCAGGGCGGTGGCGGCGATCAGGAGGGTGGCCACGTCGAGGCGCAATTCCGAGATCGCGGCGTCGACGTAGAAGCCCAGCGTCGTGACCCCCAGGATCCCGAAGATCGCGCTCTCCCGCAGGATCAGCTCCCAGCGGTAGAGCAGGTAGGCCAGGAATTGGCCGTAGAGGCGGGGCACGGTCTCGTAGGCGTAGAGGTCGAGGCCCCGCGGCGCGTCGGCGCGGTAGGGGATCGCGTCGGCGTGCCGGCCCATCAGGTAGGCGACGATCCCGGCATTGTGCAGCGCCAGCGCGAGGATCGCCGGCAGCATCGAGGGGCCGAGCAGTTGCAGGCCGACATAGGCGAGCATGTATTCCGGCGTGGAGCGCACCACCACCAGCAGCGCCCGCCCGAGGGGCCGCCCGAGGGGGCCGGCGAAGCGCCGCGCGGTGAGCGGGAACAGGACCAGGGCCCCGAGGGCGGTCGCCGCCAGGGCGATCTGCGCCAGGACCAGGGTCTGCGCGGTGCCGGGCAGGATCTGCTCGGTCAGGATCGGGCGCAGCCACGACCAGAGCCGCACCCAGGTCTCGGGCTCGGCCAGGGGGGCGCCCCGGAGCGGCGCCGGCACGATGTCGTGGCCGAGGAAGCGCGCGAGGCTCGGGCCGATGGCCGCGCTGCCGACGGTCGGCGGCAGCGCCAGCGCGGCGCCCACCAGCAGGACCGGCAGGGTCCGGGCGCGCACCCAGAGCCGGCGCGTGCCGATCAGCGCGTAGAAGATCAGCAGCAGCGCCCCGGCCTCGGCGTAGCGGCCCTGGCGGAAGGCGGATTCGAAGGCGAAGCCCATGGTCGGCAGGCCGATGAAGCCGAGCACGAGGCTGGAGCGCAGGCCGCATTCCAGACGATAGAGGGTGTAGTCGCGCATGCGCCCGGCCACCTCGGGCAGGCGGGCGTACAGGAAGGCCGAGACCGTGCCGGTGCCCGCCGGCAGGACCCGGAGGGCCGCGAGGTCGGCCTCCTCGATCAGCTCGGCATAGACCTTGGCGCAGATGCCCGCGTAGGGCAGCGCGATGGCGAGCACGCCGGTGGTCGCCGAGAGCCCGAAGACCTGCATCAGGAGCAGCGCCCAGAACAGCTCGTGGACGGCGCGGACGGCCGCGCAGGCGAGCCGGACCGCGCGGGAGCGGGCGAAGGGCATCGCCAGCAGCAGGCCCGTCCCGGCGCCCAGCCCGACGCCGAGCACCGCGAAGGCCACCGTGTAGACGACGCTCCGGCCGTCCACGGCGAGGAGGTCGGGCCGGGTCAGACCGCCCAGCAGGCGGGAAAGGTCGGACCAGGGATGGAGCGTGGTGACCTGCAGGTCGGCCACGAGCAGGCCGGCGAGCGCGGCGGCCAGGAGCCAGCGGCTCACCGAAGCGTAGCCCGGCCGCGGCAGGAACGCGGCGCCGCGCCTCATCAGGCGGCCTCGTAGAAGGGGCTGAGGCGCGCCGGATCGAGGCCGGCGGAGGGCGCGTCGAGGACGATGCGGCCGGCCTCCAGCACGACGATCCGGTCGGTATGGGCGAGGGCCAGGGCGACGTCGTGCAGCGCCAGGATCAGGGTCTCGTGGCTGCGGGCCAACTCGGCGAGGATCCGGCCGCCCTGCTGGCGATCCAGCGCCGAGACCGGCTCGTCGCCCACCAGGATCGGCCGGCCGTTGTAGAGGGCGCGGGCCACCGAGACGCGCTGCTGCTGGCCGCCCGACAGGGCCCCGGCCTTGGCCCAGAGCTGGTCGGCCAGCCCGACCCGGCCGAGGACATCCTCCACGGCGGCGACGTCGCGCCGCGCGGGGCGGACCAGGTTGCGGAGGTTGTGCAGGGTCGAGCGCCGGTCGAGACGGCCCATGTAGACGTTGTGGAACACCGAGAGCGGGCGCACCAGGGCGGCGGCCTGGGGCACCAGGGCCACCCGCTCGGGCGCCTGCCCGTGGATCAGGCCGATCAGGGTCGACTTGCCGGCCCCCGAGCGGCCCATCAGCGCGAGGCGCTCCCCCACCCGCACGGTCAGGTCGATGCCGGTGAGCACCGGGCGCCCGCCATAGGATGCCGCGGCGTCCGCGAGGACGATCGCCGCCGGGGATCCGGTCCCGCCCGCCACGGCGTTCAGTCTAGCAGGCCGGTGGAGCGGCCCACTGCGACGAGGGGCTCGTAGGCGGCGTTGCTCACGGGCACGAACTTCGACCGCCCGAACGGCTCCAGGATCGCCGGGTCGGTGACGCCGGTCAGGGCCGTCCGCAGCTTCTCGGTGAAGCCCGCGCCGTAGGTCTGCTCCACGTCGCCCCGCACGGTCCACTGGTAGTCGGGGAAGGTCGGGCTTTCCCAGATCACCGTGACGGCCGTCGGGTCGACCTTGCCGGCCTTGGTGTCGAGATCCCAGACCGAGTAGTCGACGGCGCCCACCGCAAAGGCGCCGGACTGGACCAGCTGGATCGTGCGGGTGTGGTCGCCGGAGAATCCGACCCGGGCGAAGACCTGCTCAGGGCTCTTCCCCGGGAAGGCCTGGCGGATGAAGTATTCCGGCATCAGCCGCCCGGAGGTCGAGGCGCGGGCGCCGAACGTGAAGGTCCTGTCCTGGATGTCCTTGGGGAAGTCCGCCCCGCGCTTCAGGCCGGTCGCGGCGTTGGCGATGATGTAGGTCTTGAACGCCGCGTCCTCGGCGCCCTGCGCGATCGCCTGGGAGCCCGGGACGGCCTTGCGGGCCTGCACGCCGGTGAAGCCGCCGAACCACGCGAGCTGTACCTGCCCGTTGGTGAAGGCGGTGACCGCCGCCGGGTAGCTCTTCACCGGGATGTAGCGCACCGGCACGCCGAGCTTGGCCTCCAGATAGGCCGCGACCCTGCCGAAGCGCTCGACCAGGCGGCTCTCGTCCTGGTCGGGGATGCCGGTGAAGACGAGGGGCGGGACCGCCCTGTCCTGCGCCTCCGCCGGAGCGGATGCGGCCAGCGCCGCGACGCATCCCAGGGCGAGCCGCCCCAACCGTCCCGATCCCAGCATCGATCCTCCGCGGTGCCGCGCCCGGCCCCGCGGGCGCGCAAACCGGGGCGGGCGTAGCAGAAGCCGCTGCGCCCGCCACCCTCCGGCACCACTGATCCCCGAAAACCGGCCGAACCGGAAGGGGTTTCCGATCCGGTCCGCGCACCGCGGCCGAAAACCGCCGGATCGGCAGGCCGACCGCCTCAGCGGTGATGATGGTGGCGATGGTGCCGGCGCATCCGGTGGGCGCGGTGCATCATCGTGCGCGACTCCATCCGGGCGTTGCGGTGCATGCCGCCGAAGCGGCCGTTGCCCTGCGCGGCGGCGTTCCGGTCGAGGCCGTCGCCGGGAGAGGCGAGGCCCGGGCTTGCGGCGCCGACGACGAGGCCGAGCGCGAGCGCCGCGCCGAGGATGATCTTGTTCATGGACCGAATGTCTTTCCGCGACCCTGCGCCGCGCCGACCGAACGGATTAAAGCCGGCCCGGTTCCGGCGTCGCCGCGGAGCGCGCCGCGGCATCCTGTGGCAGGTGGGGGATGTCCGGCCCCGCCCGACACGCGCGGGCGGGCGGCGGGGGCCGGCTCGGGGGCCGCTCCGCCGCGACGGCGAACAGGGTGAGCAATCCCGGCAGGGCCGCCTGCGGGACCGGCGCGGCCCGGATGCCGGCCGGCAGCGTTCCGCCGAACAAGTCCAGGAAGTCGCCCGAGGCCGCGACCTCGATCTCGGCGGCCTTGGCCTGCGCCTCGATCCGCGACAGGGCGTTCATCGCGGGACCCAGCACCGTGTACTCGGCCCGCACCCCGTCGTCGAAGACCCCGACCAGGAGGTCGCCCGCGTGCAGGGCGACCACGACCCGGACGGTGAACAGACCCTCGCGCGCCCGCGCGGCGTTGAGGGCGGCCATCCGCTGGCGGATCGACAGGGCGCAGGCCAGCGCCGCCCGCGCCTGCGCGTCGGGCCGGCCGATCACGAACTGCACGAGCACCGCGTCGCCGATGTACTTGTCGACGAGGCCGCCCTGCTCGGACACCGCCGCCTGGGCGGCCGCCCGGACGGCCAGCAGCGCCGCCACCATGGCTTCGGGCGGGTGCTCGCGGGAGAGCCGCGAGAAGCCGCGGATGTCGAGGATCATCAGGCAGGCGTGGCGCCGATGGATGCCGAGCCCGGAATCGCCGTCCTCGCCGGCGAGGTCGAGGGCGACCGTGTCGGGCACGAAGCGCGCGAGCTGGGTCCGCTCGTGTTCCATCCGCAGGGCGCGCGCCACCGCGGCGCGCAGGCGGGTCGTGCCGTCGACCACCAGGAGGCCCGCCGCCACGAAGGTGGCGAGCCCGGTCATCTGCGCAGTCGGGAAGGTGTCGGGGCTCGGGAACAGCTCCGGATAGAAGAGGCCGAACAGGGAGGCCGCGCTCCAGCAGACGGTGACCAGCCCGCAGAACAGCAGGGTCTGCGCCACCCGCATGCTGAGGCCGGTCTGGAGCAGGAGCAGGAAGGCGGGCAGGCGGCTCACCGCGTCGGCGCCGAGGCCGGCCCCGCCCCCGGCCAGCATGTGCTCGATGATGACGTAGACGGCGAGCCCGGCGTTGAGCAGGGTGCCGGCCCAGCTATAGGCGTTGGCCCGGGGGCCGCCGCCCCGCTCCCGCAGCCCGAACCAGACCGTGCCGAGGCCGTAGAGGCCGAGGATGAGCCAGTGGCTCAGGGCGTGCAGCGAGCCGTCATAGGCCTGGGCCGCCATCAGCAGCACCAGCACGATCACCACCCGCAGGCCGAGGAGGCGCAGGCCACCGCCGGCCTGCATGGCCCGCAGCACCGCCTCGTCGTCCGATCCCGGATCCGCCCTGCCCTCGGCCGGCGCCCAGGCGGGCAGCAGCGCGGAAGGCAACCAGTTTCCGAGGCCGCCCGGGGCCATCAACCGCCCCGGCCGAGGCGCCGGGCCGCCGCGAAGCGGTTGAGGAAGCGGGGCTCCTTCTCGGGGGCGATCCGGACCGCGAGGTGCAGGGTGCCGTCGGCCTCGGACCGACGGTCGAGGATCTCGGCGTTCTCGTAGAGCCAGTTGAGCGCCGCCCCGTCCTCCGGCGGCAGGGCCACCGCGAAGCTCGCCCGGTTGCGCCCGATCCGGGCCTCGATCCGGGCCGACAGGGCCGCGAGCCCCTCCCCGGTCACCGCCGAGACCAGGACCGGCGCGGCGCTGTCGCGGTCGTTGCGGGCCTTGGCCTGGCCGCTGAGGTTCAGGAGCCGGTTGCGCTCGTCGTCGTCGAGGAGGTCGGCCTTGTTCCAGACCTCGATGATCCGGTCGGCGCTGGTCTCGATCCCGAGTTCGCGCAGGACCTCGCCGACATCCTCGGCCTGGGCCTCGGAATCGACGTGGGAGACGTCGCGCACGTGGAGCAGCACGTCGGCCTCGATGGCGTCCTCCAGGGTCGCCCGGAAGGCCGCGATCAGCGGCGTCGGCAGGTCGGAGATGAAGCCCACCGTGTCGGACAGGATCACGGTCTCGCCGTGGGGCAGCTTGGTCGCCCGGGCGGTGGGGTCGAGGGTGGCGAACAGCATGTCCTTCGCGGTGACCTCGGCCCGGGTCAGGGCGTTGAACAGGCTCGACTTCCCGGCATTGGTGTAGCCGACGAGCGCCACGATCGGGTACGGGACCCGCGCCCGGCTCTGCCGGTGCAGACCCCGGGTGCGCACCACCGCGTCGAGATCGCGCTCGATCCGGGTCATGCGCTCCTGGATCATGCGCCGGTCGGCCTCGATCTGGGTCTCGCCGGGACCGCCCAGGAAGCCGAAGCCGCCCCGCTGGCGCTCCAGGTGGGTCCAGGAGCGCACGAGCCGGGACTTCTGGTAGGCGAGGTGGGCGTGCTCCACCTGGAGGGTGCCCTCCCGGGTCGAGGCGCGGCGCCCGAAGATCTCCAGGATCAGGCCGGTGCGGTCGATGACCTTGGCGCCCCAGGCCTTCTCGAGGTTGCGCTGCTGCACGGGCGAGAGGGCGCAGTCCATCACGACGAGGCCGATCTCCCGGGCGCGGATCAGGCCGGCGATCTCCTCGACTCGGCCCTTGCCCAGATAGGTCGAGGGGCGGATCCGCGGCAGGCTGATGGCGAGGCTCTCGACCACGTCGAGCTCGATCGCGGCGGCGAGTCCGGTCGCCTCGTCGAGCCGCGCCTCCACGGAGCGCAGGGGCGCGGCCGATCCGTGCCCGTTCCCGGTCCCGTGCGCGCTGCGCGCGAGGTAGGGGCCGATCACCAGGGTGTGGGTCGCCGCGGCGATCTCGCCCTCGGGGGCGGCCTGCGCCTGGAGGCGGGCTTCGCCGGACGTCAGCGTTTCGGTCATGCAGCCTTTGACACCGCCGGAAGGCCGGCGGCTTCGTTCGAGAAGTCGGATCCGTCAGAATGGGGATGCGGGCGGGCCGGGCCAAGATGCCGGGCGGCCACGGATACAGATATCCGCAAAGGTGCGGATCGCGCGCGTCCGCACGCCCCCTCTCTGCGGGAGCGGATGGCCCTGCGTCGGCAGGCGCCGGAGGGGGAACCCCGGCTCAGGAGGAGGCGGATTCCGCCGACGCGGGCACAGGCTCATCCTGCACCGTCGCTCGCCCTCGCGGGCCTTCGTCCCGACCCGACCGCCTGCGGACGCCACCCGCCCCGCAGAGGGGGACGGGAGAGCCCCGGCGGGCGCCCTCGCCCATCGCTGGCGTCACGCCTTCTCGGCGGTCTCGTCCGGCTCGAACAGCTGCACCGGGTGGCCCGGCATGATCGTGGAGATCGCGTGCTTGTAGACCAGCTGCGAGTGCCCGTCCCGGCGGAGCAGCACGCAGAAATTGTCGAACCACGTCACCACGCCCTGGAGCTTGACGCCGTTGACGAGGAAGATGGTCAGCGGGATCTTGTTCTTGCGGACATGGTTGAGAAAGGTGTCCTGAAGGTTCTGTGCGCGTTCGCCCGCCATCTTCTTGGCCTTCTTGTTGTCCCGGCTCGTTCCGTCCGGAATGGGTCTGCCGCGGGCCGGATCGTCCGACCATCCCGACCGCGGCTTTGTATACAAGCACCATGACTTGGCGAAAGCGTGGGCGCAAGCAACCCCCGCCCCGGCTTCATCCGTGACGGATCGACACCGCCTTCACCGCGTCCGCCCGGTCCTCCGGCTCACGGGCCGATGCCCAGGGACTTCAACTTGCGGTGTAGAGCCGAGCGCTCCATGCCGATGAATTCGGCGGTGCGGGAGATGTTGCCCGAGAACCGCGCGATCTGCGCCACGAGGTATTCCCGCTCGAAGATCTCGCGGGCCTCCCGGAGCGCGAGGCTCATCAGCTTCTCGCCGCCCGCGCCCCCCGGGGTGGTCGGCACCAGGGCGCCGATCTCGGAGGGCAGCATCTCGGAGGTGACCTCCTGCTCCGGGTCGGCCTGGGTCAGGATCATCAGCCGCTCGACGTTGTTCTTGAGCTGGCGGACGTTGCCCGGCCAGTTGTGCGACTGCAGCACCGCCATCGCGTCCTCGGCGATCCGGCGCTTGGGCAGGCCGGTCTGGGACGAGATGTTGTCCATGAAGAACTGGATCAGCTCGGGCACGTCCTCCCGGCGCTCCGACAGGGCCGGCACCCGGATCGGCACCACCGAGAGGCGGTGGAACAGGTCCTCGCGGAAGCGGCCCGCGGCGATCTCCTCCTGCAGGTCCCGGGAGGAGGAGGAGATGATCCGGACGTCCACGTGGACCCGCGTCGTGCCGCCGACCCGCTGGAAGTTCTGGTCGACGAGGACGCGCAGGATCCGGTTCTGGGTCTCGCGCGGCATGTCGGCGACCTCGTCGAGGTAGAGGGTGCCGCCATGGGCCTCCTCCAGGGCGCCGACCCGCCGGCCGCTCTCGCCCTCGACCCCGAACAGCTCCGCCTCCATGGTCTCGGGCAGGATCGCGGCCGCGTTCAGCAGCACGAACGGGCCGTTCGAGCGGGCCGACGCCTTGTGCAGGCTGCGCGCCGCGAGCTCCTTGCCGGCGCCCAAGGCGCCGGTGATCATCACCCGGGCGTTGGTGGGCGCCACTCGGTCGAGGGTCTGGCGCAGCTGGTTGATCGCCAGCGAGCCGCCGACGATGCGGTTGGCGGCGCCGGAGCGCGCCGTCAGGTCGCGGACTTCGCGCCGCAGCCGAGACGCTTCCAGCGCCCGCTCGGCCACCAGGATCAGCCGGTCGGCCTTGAAGGGCTTCTCGATGAAGTCGTAGGCGCCGGCCTTGATGGCCGAGACCGCGGTCTCGATGTTGCCGTGGCCCGAGATCATCACCACGGGCAGGTCGGGATTGGCGGCCTTGATCAGGTCGAGCACCTGCAGGCCGTCGAGCCGGGAGCCCTGCAGCCAGATGTCGAGGAAGACGAGGTGCGGCCGGCGCGCCTCGATGGCGGCGAGTGCCTCGTCCGAGCCGCCGGCCGTGCGGCAGCGGTGGCCCTCGTCGTCCAGGATCCCGGCCACGAGGTCGCGGATGTCGGCCTCGTCGTCGACGATCAGGATATCGGCGCTCATGCGTGCATCTCCGCGATCCGGGGGGCCGTCGGTGCGGCGCCCTTCTCCTCTGTCGTGACGGGACGGGTCTCGAGGGCGGCGGACGGTTCGGGCCCGTGCTCGCGCGGCACCCGCATCCGCACCTGCCCGCCGCGACCGGCGGGATTGTCGTTCAGCTCGATCCCGCCGCCGTGCTCCTCCAGCACCTTGCTGACGATGGCAAGCCCCAGCCCGGTGCCACCCTCGCGGGTGGTCATGTAGGGCTCGAGCAGGCGCTGGCGCCCCTCGGCGGGGAAACCCTTGCCGTTGTCGGTGACGGCGATCACCGCGAACCCGTCCTCGACGGCGAGGCTCAGGGAGATCTTGCCCTTGCCGAGCTCGGCCTCCGGCACCTCGGCCACCGCCTCGACGGCGTTCTTGAGGATGTTGGTGATCACCTGGCTGAGCAGCCGGATGTCGAAGGCCGCCACGATCTTCTCGGATTCACCGGCCCCGCCCTGGGCCGGGTTTGTCTGGGCCGAGAACGCGAAGTCGATGTCCGGGTGCGCGACCCGCATCATGAACAGGTTCTGCTTGGCGATCTCGGTGAGGTCGTTCGGCGCGATGGCCGGCTTGGGCATCCGCGCGAAGGCCGAGAACTCGTCGACCATGCGCTTGATCTCGTCCACCTGGCGCACGATCGTGGCGGTGCACTGGTCGAACACCTCCTTGTCGGCGGTGATGACCTTCCCGTACTTGCGCCGGATCCGCTCGGCGGAGAGCTGGATCGGGGTCAGCGGGTTCTTGATCTCGTGGGCGATGCGGCGGGCGACGTCCCCCCAGGCGGAGCTGCGCTGCGCCTGGACGAGGTCGGTGATGTCGTCCAGCGTCACCACCGAGCCGCGGGAGGCTCCCTGCGCCTGCTCGCTCGTGACCCGCACCGTGATGGTGCGCTCGCCCCGGGACCGGGTGAGCTGGACCTGCTGCTGCTGCAGGCTGCGCGGGCGCGCCTCGCTCTCGGCGAGCACCGGCGCGAGTTCCGGCACCGCGCGGGCCAGCGGCTGGCCGACCAGGGCGTCGCTCTCCAGGTCGACCATCCGCTCGGCGGCGGGGTTGGCGATGGTGACGAAGCCCGCCGCGTCGAGGCCGATCACCCCGGGCGAGACCCCCGACAGCACGGCTTCCGTGAAGCGGCGGCGGGTGTCGATCAGGTCGCTCGCCGCGATCAGGCCGGCATGCTGGCGGCGCAACTCCTGGGTCATCTTGTTGAAGCTCTCGCCGAGATGGGCGAGGTCGCCGCTGGTCTTCTTGGTCGGCACCTGAGCGTAGAAGTTGCCCGACGCCACCTGGTCGGCGGCGTTGATCAGCCGGCGGATCGGCGCCACGAACCGGTTGGCGAAGTTCATTCCGAACCACACCGCCGACAGGAGCGCGATCAGGGCGATCAGCAGGAACACCGACGCGAAGGTGATCTGGATCGAGCGCCGCAGCGAGTCGTAGGTGAGGTACTCGGCGGCCGCCGCCCGGGACACGCCGGGGAAGTCGATGGCGAGCTGGCTCACCTCCCGCTGCACCATCAGCACGGCGTCGTCGTAGGCCGGCATGCGCAGGAGCGCGGCGAAGACCCGCCCCTCGGTGGGCAGGAGGCAGATCGGGTCGGCGGAGTTGGCCGCGTCCTCGAAGGCCGCCGCCGAGGGCAGGCGGTTGGTCTTGAGGATGTCGATCTTGGCCCGGGCCACCACCTCGGTGGGGCCGCGCATGATCTGCGCCACCGGCAGGCCGAGATTGGTCGCCCGGGTGGTCAGGAAGGTCTGGAACCAGTCCCGGTTCACGTCGAAGTTCGGCCGGGCGCGGGTGAGGTCGTCGGCGAGGATGCGGATCTCGCGGGCGAGGCTCTGGCACTGGTTCTCCTGGTAGGCGTCGGCCACCTCCACGGATTTGAGCACCACGTCGCGGACCCGGTCGGTGAAGCCGAGCGACAGGCCGCGGTCGATCGTTACGGACGCCACCACGGCGAGCAGGATCGTCGGCAGGATCGCGATCAGCGAGAACAGGCCGACGATGCGGGTGTGCAGGCGCGCCACCGCGGCGTTGGCCTTGCGGGCGTGCAGGAAGACCCGCGCCTCCCAGGCGATGATGACGGCCAGCCCGAGCACCAGGACGGCGTTGATGGCGAGCAGCGTCA
Organism: Methylobacterium sp. E-046; assembly: GCF_022829625.1. Lineage (NCBI taxonomy): Bacteria > Pseudomonadati > Pseudomonadota > Alphaproteobacteria > Hyphomicrobiales > Methylobacteriaceae > Methylobacterium > Methylobacterium sp. E-046. The sequence goes on from NZ_JAKSYP010000164.1 coordinate 31,373, forward strand.
CGCCGTAGGCCGGCGTCGGCGTCACCCGGATCACGCCGGCCAGGATCAGGAAGGTCGCGAGCGCCGAGACCAGGGCGGTGACCACCATGGCGGCACCGATCCAGCCCGGACCGCGCGGGCCCGGCCGCAGGGACTCCGCCAGGGACGCGTCCGGACCCGCCCCCTCCCCGGCCCCCTCGGGGCCGGGCGACGGGCCTTCCTCTGTCGGTGAGCGTCTCAGGAACGGCATGACTGGTGCAGGGCCACAACAGTGTGGCGGAATTAATACGAATCCGGGTCTGGCGGCCGCAGCGGGCCCGGCAATACGCCGCAGCGTGCGGCACCGGAGGGGCGCCCGCGGGGCATCGGATCCCGTCGCGTCGGCCGCTGACCCGGCTCGGACGAGCCGGCGGCGGCGCTCGAGGCCGTCCTGCGCGATGCCGGCCGCAGATCCGGCTTTGCGCGGCGTGGAACACGCTGCTAATCTTCGCGGCCGCGGGGATGATCTGGAAGAATGGCGCTGGAGCGGGTTGTCTGTCTGGAAAGATCTGCTGGATGTAGGCCCGGAAAGTGTTGGAACCGCCTTTGGACTTGCCCTCGACCTGCCGGAGAGAAGCGCGGATGCTCGATCTCATGGCGGCCGTGCCGGTCCCGGCGCCGCCCAGGGTGCCGCTCCGGGCGCCGCTCAGGGACCGTGCCTGCGGTCGGACGCGGTGAGCGCCGCGATCCGCGTGGGCCTGATCGGATACGGCTATTCCGGCCGGACCTTCCACGCGCCCCTGATCCGCGCCGTCGCGGGCCTCGAACTCCGGGTGGTCGGCTCGCGCGATCCCGCCAGGGTCGAGGCCGATCTGCCCGGCGTTGCGGTGGTCGCCGACCCGTTCGCCGCCGCGACGTCGGCGGCGATCGACCTCGTGGTGATCGCCTCCCCCAACGACAGCCACGCCCCGCTCGCGCAGGCCGCCCTGGCGGCGGGCAAGCACGTCGTCGTCGACAAGCCCCTCACCCTCGACCTCGCGGAGGCCCGCGCGCTGCGCGCGGCGGCGCGGAGCCGGAGCCGGTTGCTCGCGGTCTTCCACAACCGCCGCTGGGACAGCGACTTCCTGACCGTCCGCCGCGCCATCGCGGCCGGCGTGATCGGCCCGGTGCGGCACTGCGAATCCCGCTTCGACCGGTTCCGGCCCCGCATCCGTGACCGGTGGCGCGAGGGCGGCGGTCCCGGCAGCGGGATCTGGTACGATCTCGGGCCCCATCTCGTGGATCAGGCCCTCCTGCTCTTCGGCCTGCCCGACCGGGTGACCGCGAGCCTGGCGCGCCTCCGCCCCGGGGCGCGCTCCGACGATTGGGCCCACGTGGTGCTGGCGTATCCGGGCCTGCGGGTGGTGCTCCAGGCGAGCATGCTGGTCGCCGGCGGATCGCCCCGCTTCGTGGTCCATGGCGAGTCCGGCAGCCTGATCAAGCACCGGGCGGACCGGCAGGAGGAGCAGCTGCTGGCCGGGCTCGTGCCCGGCGCGTCGGGATGGGGCGCGGATCCGGACGGGCTGGAGATCCACGACGGGACCGGCACGGTGACGCGGGCGCCGGCCGTGGCCGGGGATCAGCGGTTATTCTACCAGGGGGTCGCGGAGACGCTCCTGCGCGGGCCGGTCGACGAGGCGGCGGCGCTGCAGGCGGTCCGGGTGATGGCGTGTCTGGAGGCGGCCGTCACGTCGGCCCGCGCCGGGACCTCGGTCGGCCTGCCGCTCACGCCGGACGAGCGCGGGCCCTGAGGGCGCGACGTTTGCGCGCCCCTCAGGCTGGGGCTGCGGGCCGCGGGCGTCCGGGCCTTGACCCCGCAGGTGGCGGCCCGTAACCCCGATCGTGGAGGCGAACGGGGTCTGGTGGCCCTCCTGGTCTTCAAAACCAGCGGTACGCCAACAGCGTACGGTGGGTTCGATTCCCATCCGCTTCCGCCAGATCAAGCACTTACCGGCATCTCAGTTGGAGTTGACGTCGTCGAAACCAGCGGCGCTGTACCGGGTTTTGTGCCGACGAGCTTGATTGCTCGGTGCAAGTGCGCGGTGTTCAGATGGGCGTACTTGAGCGTCACCGCGATATGGCGATGGCCTAAGATGGCCTGCAAAGCTGCGAGGTCGCCGGTTTCCTGGAGGAAAATGCTGGCAAATCGGTGCCGCAAGTCATGGCACCTCCAGGGCACCTTCGCCCGCTTCGCGATCACGGCAAACCGGCTGGCGAAGTGGACGTATCTCTCTCCCTCGCCACCGTGCCAGAAAACGTAGCGCCGATCAGGATGCTGGGGTGTGCCTACAAGTGTGCCCAGGGCATCGTCGCTCAACGGGATGGTGCGCGGCGATGAGGTCTTCGTCTTCCAGAGCCGGATCTCCCGGCGCTCGATCGAGACCTGCTTCCACTCCAGGCTGCATGCTTCTTCCTGTCGCATGCCGGTTTGGGCCAGCAGGTGGATCAGGCGGCCGATCATCGGCGGCGCGTGCGCGACGAGGCGCTCGACCTCCTCCTCGCTTGGGTACGAGGTGCGCGGCGGAGCTTCGCGGATGTGCTTCTTCGAGAACTGCCTGACCGGGTTGATCTCGACGAGGTCCCAGGCGACGGCGCACGAGAACATGCAACTGAGCGTAGCCAAATCCCGGCGGATGGTGGCGCCTGTAACTCCTTCCTTCTTACGGACGGTCACGAAGTCGCCGAGGCGCCCTTTGTTGACCTCGTCCAGGAAGAGGCCCCCGAAGTGCGGCGTCAGGTGCTTGAAGCTCTCCCTGTACCGGGCCTGCGTCGAAGGCTTGAGGGTCGGAAGGTACTCCGACGCGAAGCGTTCCAACATCTCCTGGTAGGAACGTCTTGGACGGCCGCCGCGATCAAGCCGTCGATGCTCCTCCAACATCTGGGTGAGGTACTGCTGAGCGATAGTCTTCGAGGTTGTCCGGGCGCTCCTGCGAATCTCCTTCCCGTGCCACTGGAACCTCACCCACCACGTCGAGCCCCGCTTGTAGACCCCCGCCACGCACTATCCTCGGGTTGACCACCGTCGACGAACAGGCTGACATGGACCAGAAAACCTGCAAGCGAAGGACACGTCCGTGCGCGAGGCGCTCCTGGCTTCGAACGCAGAAAGCGAACGTGGCCGTCATCAAGACCGGCTGGAACTCGGCGAACATGCGCGAGGATCGTCTCCGGGCCGGCACATCCAACGTCGGGCTGGACGTCCGTGAGGTCGTCGAGGATCAGAGCGACCGATCCCTAGTAGATCCCGTCGTCCTGCGCTCGTCCACGCGTTCACCAGAATGGCCG
>NZ_JAKSYP010000167.1:0-26513 GCF_022829625.1 Methylobacterium sp. E-046
CGGGGCGGACCGACTTGCGGATCTGGGCCGCGCCCGGCTTGTCGACCTCGACCTGGGCCGCCGCGCCGCCGGTCTCGGCCGTCAGCGTGCCGGAGACGAGGCCGGCGATCGCCCCGTGCACCCGGGCGATCAGCGCCGGCAGCTCGGCGGCCGGCACCGGATTGTTCGACACGTAGGCGGCTACGATATCACCGGCCAGCTCGATGAAATTCGGATTGGGCCCGGCTGTTTCTTCTGTCACTTCAAGATTCCTAGTGTGCCCCTCTCCTGCGATTTGCTACTTCCGTCCGCTGAATGCAAGTTACAAAAACATTCAACCGCCAGCATTCCGTGCATGTTTGGTATGCCCGTGGGCGCGCGGGGACGGGTATTTCTGGCAAATCCATCGCGAGACCTTCTCCGGGCGGCCGCGGTGAAATCCGTCGACTGGTGGTCTGTTTCTGTTGTGTAGACCGATCGGGGACGCGTCCCTGTCCCGCGGCGATCCTGCAGAGCACCTGAGGACCCGGTCTGTGCGATCCGGGGACCGGCGCTCCGGCTTCGGTGACGCGCGGGTCCGTTCATGGCATGGCTCGACGATGCTTCTGCTCGCGCTTCTCATCGCTTTCCTGGCCGTCGTGGTCGCGATGTTCGTCCTGCGGCGATGGACGGGACGCCTGGCTTCGCTGGCCACCCTCATCGCCGGAGCCATCATGGCCCTGTGGCTGGCCGAGGCCGGATTGCTTCCGGGTTCCAAGGGACCGCTCACGTCCAACCGGCCCCTCGTCCCGGGGCTGGATCGGTAACGGTCCGGTAAGCGTGTCGGCGTGAGCATGGCGCATGCCCACGCTCTCCGCCCCGCGCCTGCTCACGTTCCTGGTATCGGCCGTGCTGATCGGCCTCGCCGTCGCCAGCCTGTACACGCGGATCCCCATGGTCGGGCGTACGGTCGTGACGCACCGGCAATGGTTCTTCATCGGCGCCTACGTCCTGCTGGCGCTCGGGGTCACCACACGCAGCCTGTGACGCGCGACCGCTGCCCGGCGCGGCGGACCTGCCCGCGTCGCGCGGGCGCCTGACAGATCGAGTCCTCCCGTGGTGCGACAGGGTCGACACGCGATTGCGGGCCCGTGGAAACTACGTAGAAACAGCGGAGATGCAGTTATGCGGGCCGACGCGCTCGCCGAGCAGAAGCCCGTGCCCCGCTTTTTCATCGATCTCCACGACGGCGCCAACCTCGTTCGTGACCATGATGGCTTCGATCTTCCTGATCTCGCCGCGGCGCGGACCCAGGCGGTCCGGATGATGACCCGCCTCGCGCAGGGCCTGACGGATCCGCTGGAGCGGCAGGATTTCGTCATCGCCGTGCGCGACGCGCAGGGGGCGGTCCGGTTGCGCCTGCGGCTATCCTACGACATCGAGCCCGGCTGAGGCGGTCCCGTCCGGGTTCTCGTCCGGGATAGCGCGCCGCCCGGCTGCGTTGTCGTCGGGCCGGCGCGCGGCGGGTGGATCGGCGAGGGAGATCGGATGCGACGTTCAATCGGTGCGCTCGGAGCGCTTGCGGTCTCGATCTCGGTTCTGACGGCCGCCGACCGGGCGGCGACCGCGCAGACCACGGCCCCGCCGCAGGTGGGCTCGGCCGCGCCGACGGCGGACACCGCCGTGCTGCTGACGGTCTTCCTCCGGCACGACCAGTCGCGTCCGCTGGCGGAGCTGAACGCACAGCTCGCCAAGCAGGGCTTCTACAAGGCATTCCCGCCGCCGGGGATCGAGGTCGTCTCCTGGAACGTCGTCATGGGCATCGGGCAGATCATCACCCTGCGGCTGCCCGCCACCCGCCTCCGCGAGATCAACCGCGTCCTCGAAGACACCGCGTGGGGCGCGTACCGGACCGAGTTCTACCCGAGCTACGATTACCGGGCGGTCGGCCTCGGAGAGCACGAGAAGGCGCAATGACCTGAGCCGGCGCGCCTCAGCGCTGGCCGCTATCGCTGTTGCGCTGCCGGCAGCGCCAGCCGGTTAGGCAGGACGGCGCGTCCGCGGCCGGCGCGAAGGCCGGGGCCGCCGTCTCGTCGTTCCGGCACGCGCCCGCATCCAGATGGACGGTCTCGTAGGCCGTCTCGCTCGTCGCCAGGACGACGTGACCGTCCCGTGCGACACGGGCCTGCAGCGCCGCGCAGGACAGGGTCCGGGTGGCGACCCGCTCCTGCGCCGCGGCGGCGGTGGCGAGCGCCGCCAGGACGAGGACGAGGACGAGCCGGTTCATGGATCCCTCGGGGCGTCTGGACCGGCCCGTGCCGCTGAGGCCGGTCAGGGCGTGTCGCGCGGATCGTGGTGGCCGTCGAGGACGGTGTCGCTCGTCGGAACCGTCTCGGCCACCGCCTGGGCGCGGCGGATGTCCGGGGTGGTCGCCTCCTCCACGAAGGCTGCCACCGCCTCGGTCAGCGACAGCGTGCGCGTCTGCTGGCTGCCCAGCCGCCGGATCGAGACGGTGTGCTCCTCCGCCTCGCGGCGGCCGAGCGCCAGCAGGACCGGCACCTTGGCCAGCGAGTGCTCGCGGACCTTGTAGTTGATCTTCTCGTTGCGCAGATCCGCCTCGACCCGCAGGCCCGCGCGCTCCAGGGCGCGCACGACCTCGCGGGCATAGGCGTCGGCCTCGCCGGTGATCGTCGCCACCACCACCTGGACCGGCGCCAGCCACAGGGGGAAGTGCCCGGCAAAATGCTCGATCAGGATGCCGGTGAAGCGCTCCATCGAACCGCAGATCGCCCGGTGGACCATCACGGGCGGCTTCCGCGTGCCGTCGGCGTCGATGTAGAAGGCGCCGAACCGCTCGGGCAGGTTGAAGTCCACCTGCGTGGTCCCGCACTGCCAGTCGCGGCCGATGGCGTCGCGCAGCACGTACTCGAATTTGGGCCCGTAGAAGGCGCCCTCCCCCGGGTTGATTGCGGTCCGGATCCGGCCGGCCGACTGCTCCTCGATCTGCGCCAGCACCCGGGTCATCACCGCCTCGGCGTGGTCCCAGAGGGCGTCGGAGCCGACGCGCTTCTCGGGCCGGGTCGAGAGTTTCACGACGATCTGGTCGAAGCCGAAATCCGCGTAGGTCGAGAGGATCAGGTCGTTGATCTTCAGGCACTCGTCGGCGAGCTGGTCCTCGGTGCAGAAGATGTGGGCGTCGTCCTGCGTGAAGCCGCGCACCCGCATGAGCCCGTGCATGGCGCCGGAGGGCTCGTAGCGGTGGACCACGCCGAACTCGGCCATGCGCAGGGGCAGGTCGCGGTAGGATTTCAGGCCGTGCTTGAAGATCTGCACGTGGCCCGGGCAGTTCATCGGCTTGAGGGCGAACCAGCGCTTGTCCTCGGCCTCCTCGCCCGCGGACTGGGCGGCGAACATGTTCTCCCGGTACCAGCCCCAGTGACCGGAGGTCTCCCACAGGGCCTTGTCGAGGATCTGCGGGGCGTTCACCTCGGCGTACTCGCCGCGCAGGCGGCGGCGCATGTAGGCGATCAGCTCCTGGAAGATCGTCCAGCCCTTGGCGTGCCAGAAGACGACGCCCGGCCCCTCCTCCTGGAAGTGGAACAGGTCCATCTCGCGGCCGAGCCGGCGATGGTCGCGGCGCTCGGCCTCCTCCAGCCGGTGCAGGTAGCCGTCGAGGTCGGCCTGACTCGCCCAGGCCGTCCCGTAGATGCGGGTGAGCATCGGGTTGTTCGAATCACCCCGCCAGTAGGCCCCCGCGACCTTCATCAGCTTGAAGGCGGCGCCGACCTTGCCGGTCGACGTCATGTGCGGGCCGCGGCAGAGGTCGAACCAGTCGCCCTGCCGGTAGACCTTCAGGTCCTCGCCCGGCGGGATCGCGTCGACCAGCTCGACCTTGAACTTCTCCTGGCGGTCGGCGAACAGGGTGCGCACGTCGTCGCGCGTCCAGACCTCCTTGGTGAAGGGCGCGTCGCGCGCGATGATCTCGCGCATCTTTGCCTCGATCGTCGGGAAGTCCTCGGGCGTGAACGGAGTCTCGCGGTAGAAGTCGTAGTAGAACCCGTTCTCGATCACCGGGCCGATCGTGACCTGCGTCTCCGGCCAGAGCGCCTGCACCGCCTCGGCGAGCACGTGCGCGCAATCGTGGCGGATCAGTTCCAGGCTGCGCGGGTCCGTCCGGTCGAGGAACTCGATGCGGGCGTCGCGCCCGATCGGGTCGTCGAGGTCGGCGACCGTGCCGTCGAGCGCCATGGCGACGGTGCGCTTGGCCAGCGACTTGGCGATGCCCTCGACCACGGCGCGGCCGGTGGTGCCGGCGGCGATCTCCCGCGTGTTGCCGTCGGGGAACGTGAGAATCGGCATGGGATCAAGCGTCTCCAGGCTCAGTCCTGCATACGGGGCAGGTAAGCGTCTTCGGGGAGCGGCCGTGTAGACCGATTTTTCCGGCGAGGGAACGGTGCGCCGCGCCGTGGCGCCGCTCCGCGGCACCGAACCCGCCTGGCCCCGGCCGCCCCCCTCGCCTCAGGCGGTCAGCAACGGGCGCAGCGCGCGCATGTCGGCCACGTCCTCGAGGGTGTTCACGCGGGCGATCAGGCGCTCGGTCGCGTCCGGCCCGAGGACCGGCGCCATCAGGTCCCGCGCCTTGGCGTTCACCGCCTCGGTGCTCAGCGGGTTCTCCTTCGTGCCGGGCGGATGGCGGGTGTGGTGCTCCACGACCCGGCCGTCCGCCAGGGTCATCGCCACGACGGCGCCGCGCGGCGCGGCCGGATCCATCAGGGCGGGATCCCCCACCAGCTCCACCTTGGCCTGCTGCGCGGCGATCAGGGGATCGTGCATCAGCCCGGCATCGTGGCTGTCGGCGAAGGAAACCGCACCCTTCACGAGCGCCAGGGCGACGAGGTGCTGGCAGCTCACGTCCGGCATGGCGCTCGACCCGACGATGCCGACCGCATCGGTGGGGAGCTTCACCAGAATGTGCCGCACCGTCTCGGGCGTGAGGCCGTACTGCCTGCGCAGCGCGAGCGTCGCGTCGAGGGGCGACTGGATCGGGTAACCCACCGAGAAGGTCTTGATCGCCGTCTCGGTGACGAAGAAGCGGCTGCCCAGCCCCTCCAGCATCAGCTCGGGCCTGGGCGCGGTGGACAGGGCGTTGAGCAGGTTGTGGCGGCCGTCGAGGACGTCGGCGACGCCCGTCAGGCCTGCCTCCACCATGCCGACCGCCGTGACGCCGTTGCGGGCGCCCATGCCGGCGAAATCGAAGGCCTTCTCGACATGGTCCTTGTCGCGTACCCAGCTCCACAGGCCGGAGACCTGCTGGGCCGCGTAGGAGAGCGCGAAGCGCATGCCGCGCTCGTCGAGGCGCGCCAGGGACGCGGCGCCGCCGAGTGCCCCGAAGGTCGAGCTGGTGCCCTCGGCGCTGCGATGCGTCCCGCGGACGAGATCGGGACCCAGGGCCAGCAGCAGGCGGCAGCAGAGGTCGTAACCGAGCGCCACGGCGCGGACGAACTCGGCGCCGGAACTGCCGTGCAACTCGGCCAGCGCCAGGGCCGCCGGTACGGTGGCGCAGCCGGGATGGGCCTTGGTCACCGGCTCGAAATCGTCGGTCTCGTCCGCGTGGGCGCACATCGCGTTGGCGAGCGCCGCGTTGACCGTTGTGGTCCGGACGCCGGAGGCGATCACCCCCGCCTGCTCGGTGCCGCCGAGGCCGCGGACATAGGTCAGTGCCATCTCGCCCGGCCGCATCCGGGCGCCCGACACCATGGCGGCGAGGGTGTCGAGGATCCGGTGCTTGCAGGCGGCGAGGACCTCCGGCGGCAGGGCCTGGTCCCGGGCGGCCGCCATGTAGCGGGCGAGCCGGCCCGTGACGTCCGCCTCGGCCGCCGTCGCCGGCAAGGCCCGCGCGAGCGCGAGGGCGCCCCCGCCCTGGATCAGGCCGCGCCGGGTGGGCGCCGTCACGCGGCGTCCCGCAGGCGGGCGAAGCCGGCGTCGAGGTCGGCCTTGAGATCGGCCGTATCCTCCAGCCCGATGTGGATGCGCAGGGCCGGCCCGCCGGGTGCCCATTGGGTGGCGGTGCGGTAACCGGCGCAGTCGAACGGGATCACGAGGCTCTCGAAGCCGCCCCACGAGAAGCCCATCCCAAACAGCTCCAGCCCGTCCAGCATCGCCGCGACGGCGGCCTCGGGCACCGGCTTCAGGATCAGGCCGAACAGCCCGGAGGCGCCGGAGAAGTCCCGCTTCCAGATCGCGTGGCCCGGATCCTCCGGCAGGCCCGGATGGAGCACGCGCAGCACCTCCGGACGGGCCTGGAGCCACCGTGCCATCTCGAGTCCTGCCCGGCCGTGCTCGCGCAGGCGCAGGTTCATGGTGCGCATGCCCCGCAGGGCCAGGAAGATGTCCTCCGCGCCGGCGCACATGGCGAAATGGTCGAAGGTGCGGCGCACGGCCGGGTAGTACTGCGCGTTGGCCGAAGTCAGGCCGATCAGCAGGTCCGAGCCACCGCTGAGGTACTTGGTGCCGGCCTCGACGGCGATGTCGACGCCGCGCTCGTGCGGCGGGAACAGCAGCGGCGTCGCCCAGGTGTTGTCCATGATCACGCAGGCCCCGCGTGCATGGGCGACCGCGGCGATGGCCGGCACGTCCTGCATCTCGAAGCTCTGCGAACCGGGCGCCTCGACCAGCACGGCCTTGGTGTTCGGCCGCATCAGCTCGGCGATGCCGGCCCCGACGCGGGGGTCGTAGTAGGTCACCGCGACGCCGTAGCGGGCCAGCACCCCGTCGCAGAACTGGCGGGTCGGGCGGTACGCGGAATCGGTGACGAGGAGGTGATCTCCCGCCGAGACCGCGGCCATCAGCGCGACCGTGAGCGCCGCGAGCCCCGAGGGCGTCACCACGGTTCCGGCGGCACCGGCGAGCTCCGTCCAGGCGCTCGTCAGCGCGTCCATGGTGGGCGTCGCCGAAGTCCCGTAATTGTAGCGCCCGCGCCGGTGCTTGATCGCGTCGTAGGTCGGGTAGAGGACGGTGGAGCCGCGATAGATCGGCGTGTTGACGAAGCCGTGCTGCTCGCCCGGATCGCGGCCCGCATGGACGAGGCGCGTCGCGGGCGCGAAGCTCTGTTTCGACTCGGGCGAGGGTTTCAGGGACATCGGGGCTCGGCGATCGGTTGCGCTGCGACGCACGAAGCTCCCGGCATCCGGCGAGGTCAAGCCGGGTGCCCGGATCCGCGGCCTCGGGATCGTGCGTGTGCCGCGATCACGGCTTCTCGGGCGGGTCGGAGTTCACCGCCTCCTCGTAGGCCTCCATCCAGGCCGCGCGTTCCTCGGACCCTTCGGGATAGGGGCATTCGCTCACGGGCTTGCCGTAGAGCCGCGCGTTGCGGCCCTGGATGAAGGGGCTGTCGCTGGCTGTTGCCTGGACGTTGGCCAATATCGCCTCCTGAAGACTTGAGGTGGGGCTTCGTTAACGGCCGCGTCGTAAATCTGTTGCCGTCTCCAGTCGCGTTCCGGGTCGTCGCGTGCGTATCCTGCCTTCTCTCCTCGGCGGCGTGCTGGTCCTGGCCTCGACGGCAGTCGTTGCCCTCGTCAGCGCCGACCGCCTCTCCCATCTGGCGCCGGCCCCGACGGTCCGCGCCGCCCGGGCCGAGCCGTCCGCCACGGGCTCGCTGCCGGCACCCGTGAAGGCCGCGCCGGCGACGAAGCCGGCCGCGCCGAACATCCCGAACGGATTCGACACGGAGCGGCTCCACGCGCTGATGCGGGGCGATCCGATCCTGCCGGGACGCTGAGCGGGCTCCCCGGGACCGTCCGGCCGTATCGGCGACCTCGTCCCGAGGCGCCTGAGCGCGGCGCGCATACGTGATGACGGGGTGTCCGGTCGGGGATGACCGGACACCGATGTCCGCCTTCAGCGCGCCGTCCGGAAGACCTGCAGGTCGAGGTCCCGCACCTTCTTGCGCAGGGTGTTCCGGTTCACCCCGAGCAGCTCCGCCGCGCGGATCTGGTTGCCGCGGGTGGCCGCCAGCGCGGCGCCGATCAGCGGCCCCTCGATCTCCCGCAGGATCCGGTGGTACAGGCCTGGGGGCGGCAGCGTGTCCCGGTACCCGGAGAAGTAGTCCGAGAGGTGCCGCTCCACCGCGCTGGACAGGCTCTCGGATTCGCCGCCGGCCTTGCGGGCGCCGCCGTTGGCGTTCTGGGCCGCGGGGGCGGCCAGCGGCAGCGTGTCGAGCTCGGCCTCGATCACCGGGCCGGTGATCGTCTCCTGCGGGTACAGGGCTGCGAGCCGCCGGACGAGGTTCTCCAGCTCGCGGACATTGCCGGGCCAGCGGTAGCGCTTGAGCCGCTCCATGGCGTCGCCGTCGAGCGACTTCCGGGTCAGGCCCTCGCGCTCGACCAGGACGAAGAAGTGGCGGACCAGATCCGGCACGTCCTCGGACCGCTCCCGCAGGGCCGGCAGCCGCAGCGGCACCACGTTGAGGCGGAAGAACAGGTCCTCGCGGAAGATGCCCTGCTGGATCGAGATCCGCAGGTCCTTGTTGGTGGCCGCGATGATCCGGACGTTCGTCTTGATCGGCACCCGGCCACCCACCGTGGTGTACTCGCCCTGCTGCAGGACGCGCAGCAGGCGGGTCTGCGCCTCCATGGGCATGTCGCCGATCTCGTCGAGGAACAGCGTGCCGCCCTCGGCCTGCTCGAACCGCCCGGCGGAGCGCTGGAGCGCCCCCGTGAAGGCGCCCTTCTCGTGGCCGAACAGCTCGGACTCGATCAGGTCGCGCGGGATGGCGGCCATGTTCACGGGCACGAACGGGCCGGTGCGGCGGCGGCCGTAATCGTGCAGCGCCCGGGCGACCAGCTCCTTGCCGGTCCCGGACTCGCCGGTGATCATTACGGTGAGATCGGTGGGCATCAGCCGGGCGAGCGCCCGGTAGATCTCCTGCATGGCGGGCGAGCGCCCGACCAGCGGGATGTCCTCGTTCTCGGGGGGCGCCCCGGCGGGGGCGGTCCCGCGCGGCCGGGAGAGCGCCCGGCCGACGATGGCGATCAGCTCCTTCAGGTCGAAGGGCTTGGGCAGGTACTCGTAGGCGCCCCGCTCTGAGGCGCGGATCGCCGTCATGAAGGTGTTCTGCGCGCTCATGACGATGATCGGCAGCTCGGGCCGCACCCGCTTGATGCGCGGCAGCAGGTCGAACACGTTCTCGTCGGGCATCACCACGTCGGTGATGACGAGGTCGCCCTCCCCCTGCGCGACCCAGCGCCAGAGGGTCGCGCAATTGCCCGTCGAGCGGACCTCGTAGCCCGCCCGTGACAGCGCTTGGTTGAGCACGGTGCGGATCGCGGCGTCGTCGTCGGCGACGATGATGTGGCCGTTCGGCATGACTCTCTACTCAGACCTCCGACGGGGGGCCGGATTTGGGGATCGACATCACGGATCGACCGCCGATTCGCGCCCGTCCCGGGCACTCGACATCGGCAGAAGGATGCGGAACGCCGTGCGGCGCGGGGCGGGATCGCACTCGACGATGCCACCGTGATCGCCGACGATCTTGGCCACCAATGCAAGACCGAGGCCGGACCCCTGCGCCTTGGTGGTGACGAACGGGTCGAACAGGTCGGGCAGCAGGTCGGCCGAGATGCCCGGGCCGTTGTCACGCACCGCCACCTCGATCGGCAGGCTGACCCGCTCGCGCGAGCCCGGCACCTGCAGCCGCAGGCCCGTGCGGAAAGCCGTCGACAGGGTGATTTCGCCTTCGACTGCGTCCGGCCCGATCGCCTCGGCGGCGTTCTTCACGAGGTTGAGGATCACCTGGATCAACTGGTCGCGGCTGCCGAGCACCGGCGGCAGCGACGGGTCGTAGGTCTCGATGAAGCGGATGTGCCGGGCGAACCCGCTCTGGGCCGAGCGCTTCACCTGATCGAGCACCCCGTGGACGTTGACGGCGCCCCGGTCGGAGGGGCGCTCGTCGCCGAACAGCTCCATGCGCTCGACGATGCGGACGATCCGGTCGGACTCGTCGCAGATCAGCCGGGTGAGCATCCGGTCCTCCTCGGCGCCGGTGCTCTCCAGGAGCTGCGCGGCGCCGCGGATCCCCGCCAGCGGGTTCTTGATCTCGTGGGCCAGCATGGCGCCGAGCGCCACCATCGAGCGTGCGGCGCCGCGATGGGTGAGCTGGCGGTTCATCTTGTCGGCGATGGTGCGCTCCTGGAGCATCATCACCACCGCGTCGCCATCGTCGCCGAGCGGGGTCGCGAAGACGTCGACGCTGCGCTCCAGCCCGAGCCGGGGCTGCGTCAGCTCGACCCGGTACTCGCTGACGCTGGCGCCGCGGCGGCGCACCTCGGCCACCAGGGCGATGATGGGCGAGGCGAACGGGATGATGTCGCGCAGGCGGCGGCGCTGCATCAGCCGCGCGGAATAATCGAAGAAGGCTTCGGCGGCGTGGTTGCAGTGGAGGATCCGCTCGTCGCCGTCGATGGTCAGAACCGGCAGCGGCAGGGCGTTGAGGACGGCCTCGGCGGCCGTGTCGCGCCGGGTGCCGGGATTCGGCGGCATGGTGTCGTCGCTCACGCGGCCTCCCGGACCGGGTCCGCCACGCCCGCGAACGCCCGGCCCAACAGGGTCAGGGCGGCGTCGGGATCGGTGGTGGTGAGGAGCGCCGAGCGTTCGGCCGGCTCCAGGGCCCCGCCGGTCTCGGCATAGGCGGCGAGATGCTTGCGCGCGTGGCGGATCCCCATGTCGCGGCCGTAGAGCGACAGGAGTCCCGCATAGTGCTCGGCCGCGAGGGCGGCCTGCTCGGTCCGCGACGGCTCCGGGGCCGGCCGGCCGGCGAGCGCGGCGGCGACCTGCCCGACCAGCCAGGGGCGACCGGTCGCCGCCCGTCCGATCATGACGCCCGCGGCGCCCGAGGCGTCCAGGCTGGCGCGGGCGCTGGCGACGTCGGTCACGTCGCCGTTGGCGATCACCGGGATCGACACGGCCCCGACCACGGCGCGGATCGCCGCCCAGTCGGCCTGACCCTTGTAGAATTGCTGCCGCGTCCGGCCGTGGACCGTGACGGCGTTGAGCCCCAGCCGTTCGGCCCGGACGGCGAGATCGGCGGCGTTGCGGTGCGCGTCGTCCCAGCCCAGACGCATCTTGACGGTCACCGGTATGGCGACTGCGTTGCGCACGGCAGCGAGCAGGCGCTCGGCGTGGTCGAGGTCGCGCATCAGGGCAGAGCCCGAGGCAATGCCCGTCACGATCTTGGCCGGGCAACCCATGTTCACGTCGATCACGTCGGCACCGGCCGCCTCGGCGATCCGGGCCGCCTCCGCCATCGGCCTGGTCTCGCAGCCCGCGAGCTGCACGACGTGGAGGTCGACGCCGTCGCCCTCCGCGCGCAGCACGGCCTCGCCGGCACCCCGGGCGAGTTCCCGGGCCGCCACCATCTCGGAGACCACCGCGTCGGCGCCGCATCGGCGGGCGATCCGGCGCATGTGCAGGTCGGTGACACCCGAGAGGGGCGCCAACAGGCAGAGCGGAGCCGGGTGCGCCCCCCCTTCAACCAGCCGTTCCGGGCGCAGCGCGCTCAAATAATGATCAGTCGCCATTCTGCTCAACAATGAGGCAAACCCGGTCCGCTGGCAAGCGGTGCCGCGCGTTGATTTCGGATCCTCCCCCGCTTAAACGACGGGCAGCCTCCGCGGCAGGCTCTCGGCGGCACTGCTGTCCCGCGCGGTCGCCGCGCGCCCCTCTCTCCGTCGCGAGTTCGTCGCCCATGTCCGCCACCGGCACGCCAGCCAACGGACCCGCCAGCGCGGGAGCCGGCGTCGCCGCGGTGGTGGTGGCGGCCGGCCGCGGCATCCGCATCGGCGGCGGCACGCCCAAGCAGTACCGCCGGGTCGGCGGCCAGGCGGTCCTGACCCGCACCCTGGCGGCGCTCGCCGCGGACGCGGCGATCGCGCGCATCCAGCCGGTGATCGCCGCCGATGCGGCGGAGTTCTTCCGGAGCTGCCTGGAGGAACTCGGGCCCGAGAGCCGCGCCAAGATCACGCAGCCGGTGGAGGGCGGGGTGACGCGCCAGCTCTCCGTGCGCGCCGGCCTCGAGGCCCTGGCGCGCGACGCCGCCCCCGAGATCGTGCTGGTCCACGACGCGGCGCGCCCCTACGTGGATGCCGCGCTGATCGCCCGGGCGATCGCGGCGGGCCGTGACCACGGCGCGGCCGTGCCGGGCGTGCCGGTGACCGATACGGTCAAGCGCGTCGTCGACATCGCGCCCGGCATCGGCCGGGTGCACGAGACCCCGCCCCGGGAGCACCTGCGCGCGGTGCAGACGCCCCAGGCCTTCGTGTTCGGCCCGCTGCTCGGCGCCCACCGGGACGCCGCCGCGCAGGGCCTCGACGGTTTCACCGACGACGGCGCGCTGGCCGAATGGGCCGGCCTGCCGGTGGTGGTGTTCGCGGGCGACGTCGCCAACCGCAAGATCACCCAGCCCGCCGACCTGATTGAGGCGGACCGCGCCTTCGCGTCGGAGATCTCAGAAACGCCAGCGCCGGGAGCCCGCGCCATGACCACCTACGTCACCCGCCTCGGCACCGGCTTCGACGTGCACGCCTTCACCACCGGCGACCATGTCTGGCTCGGCGGCGTGAAGATCCCCGCCGACCGGGGCGTGCTCGCCCATTCCGATGGCGACGTGGCGCTGCACGCGCTGACCGACGCCCTGCTCGGCGCCATCGCGGACGGCGATATCGGCACCCATTTCCCACCCTCCGACGAGCGCTGGCGCGGGGCCTCCTCCGACCAGTTCCTGGCCCATGCCTGCGGGCTGGTCCGCGCTCGCGGCGGCCGCATCGACCACCTCGACATCACGGTCCTCGCCGAGGCCCCGCGCATCGGGAAGCATCGCGAGGAGATCCGGGCGCGCATCGCCGCCATCGCGGGCGTGCCGCTCTCGGCGGTCTCCATCAAGGCGACGACCACCGAGAAGCTCGGCTTCGTCGGCCGGGCGGAAGGTCTCGCCGCCCAGGCGGCCGCGACGATCCGCCTGCCCGAGGAGGATGGTCCCGCCCTCGACGCGCAGGCCGAGACCGCGATGCGGCAGGGCTGACGACCCGCGTTCGCCACCCGGCCGGGGCACGCGACGAGCGACCCCCTCTCCGGTCGGGAGTGGGGGCTCGCGACCGGTACGGAGGTCGCCGGATAGGCGCCGATCCGCCGGCCCGCGACGGCGAGGGGCGCCGCGGAGAGCGCCACCCCCGTCGCGGGGGGGGGGGGCAGGCCGCGTTCCGCCTCAGGCCGCCCGCAGCAGCAGCGCGATCCCCCCGATGGCCAGCGCCGCCATGGTCAGGAGGATGCCGCCGCCCCGGCAGGCGAACTGGCGCGGGGAATTCGGGGGGGCGAACATCCCGATCGGATGCAGGATCCGGCCGAGCAGCAGGGCGACCAGCAGGGCCTGGACCAATCCGTGGCCGCCGCCGCCCGCCTCCAGCAGGCCGATCACGATGAGCGCCAGCGGCACGTATTCGGAGAAGTTGGCGTGCGAGCGGACGCGCTTGAGCATCGCGTCGTCGCCCCCGTCGCCGACCAGGACGTTCCCGGAGACCCGGCTGGCCATGACCCATCCCGACAGGCGGAGATACACGAGGGCGAGCAGCCCGGCATAGAAGGCCGTGGTCGCGGGGAAGATCATGGAACGGGTATCTCCGAACGGGGCTCCGGTCCTTGAGCCGGGGCCGGCCTTGGGTCACAACACGAGATAGGGCGACGCCGCCCGAGGAGAGCCCGTCCGCAATGGTCGACGACGCAGAGCTTCTCCCCCGCGCCGAGGCGCTGGTGACGGCCTACACGGCCGCCGGACGCACGATCGCCACGGCCGAATCCTGCACGGGCGGCCTCGTGGCCGGCCTGCTCACCGCCGTGCCGGGCTCCTCCGCGGTGGTGGAGCGCGGCTTCGTCACCTACTCGAACGCGGCCAAGGCCGAGGCGATCGGCGTGCCGATGGACCTGATCCGCCAGCACGGCGCCGTCAGCGAGCCGGTGGCGCGGGCGATGGCTGCCGGAGCGCTCACCGCATCGCGAGCCACCGTCGCGGTGGCGATCACCGGGATCGCCGGCCCGGGCGGTGGCAGCGCCGAGAAGCCGGTCGGGCTGGTGCATTTCGGGCTCGCCCTGCGGGACGGCGGTGTCCGCCATCTGGAACGGCGCTACGGCGATCGCGGGCGCGCGGGCATCCGGCGCGCTGCCGTGGCCGACGCGCTCGGCCTGCTGGAGGAGGCGCTCGGCGCCTGATCGCGGAACGGGAGGGGCGGTGCATGGACACGGTGACGACCCGCCTCTGCATCGTCGGCGGAGGCCCCGCCGGGATGATGGCCGGCCTGCTCTTCGCCCGCGCCGGCATCGCCGTGACCGTGCTGGAGAAGCACGCGGATTTCCTGCGCGATTTCCGCGGCGACACGATCCATCCCTCGACCCTGGACCTGATGGACGAGCTGGGCTTCACCGAGCGCTTCCGCGCCCTGCCGCAGCGGCGCGTCGAGAGCTTCTCGGGCGTCGTCAACGGACGCAGCTACCGGGTCGCCGATTTCAGCCGGTTGCCGACCCGGAACCGCTTCCTGTCCTTCATGCCGCAATGGGACTTTTTGGACTTCCTCGCCGGCGAGGCCGTGCGCTACCCGGCTTTCCGCCTGATCCGCCGGACCGAGGCGCAGGACCTGATCGAGACGGACGGCCGCATCGCGGGCGTGCGCGCCGCGGGGCCGGACGGTCCGGTCGAGATCCGGTCCGAGCTGGTGCTCTGCGCGGATGGGCGCCACTCCCGGATGCGCGACTGCGCCGGCTTCTCGCCCCGCGCCTTCGGCGCGCCGATCGACGTGCTGTGGTTCCGCCTGCCGCGCCGGGACGGCGACCCGGAGGCGGCGGCCGGGCGGTTCGGGCCGGGGCGGATCCTGATCACCCTCGACCGGGGGGATGAATGGCAATGCGCCTACGTGGTGCCGAAGGGCGGCGACGCCGCGCTCCGCGCCACGGGGTTGCCGGCCTTCCGGGCGCGGGTGGCGGCGATCGCGCCGTTCCTGGCCGACCGGACCGAGGCCATCGCCGACTGGGACGCCGTCAAGCTCCTGACCGTCACGGTCGACCGGCTGGAGCGCTGGCACCGTCCGGGCCTGCTCTGCATCGGGGATGCCGCGCACGCCATGTCGCCGGTGGGCGGCGTCGGGATCAACCTCGCGATCCAGGATGCCGTGGCGGCCGCCAACCTCCTCGCCGAGCCCCTGCGGGCGGGCCGCCTCGCCGAGGCCGATCTCGCCCGCGTCCAGGCCCGGCGGATGTTCCCGGTGCGGGCGACGCAGGCGCTGCAGCGGATGATCCAGTCCCGGGTGATCGCCGCGTCGCTGGCGGCCGACGCGCCGTTCCGGGCGCCGCTGGTCCTGCGCCTCCTCGACGCGCTGCCGCGGCTGCAGGTCCTGCCGGCACGGATGATCGGCATGGGCGTGCGGCCCGAGCATGTGCGCGTGCCGCTGCGCGCCTGACGGGCCCTCGCTTCGGTCCCCGCGCGGCGACGGACGGGCTAAGCCCCCGCGCCGTACATCCGGTTTGCCCGCCCCTCGAAGGCGTCGGTGAATTTGCGGAAGGCGCGGTCGAACATCGTGCCCATGAGCAGCCCCAGGGTGCGGCTCTTGAACTCGTAGGTGATGAAGAAGTCGACGTTGCAGCCGCCGTTCGGCGCCTCCTTGAACAGCCAGCGATTCTCCAGGTGCCGGAACGGGCCGTCGATATACTCGGCGACGATCTTGAGGTTTGCCGGATCGAGGCTGACCCGGGTGGTGAAGCGCTCGCGGATCGCCTTGTAGCCCACGCCCATCTCGGCGATCAGCACCTGCCCGCCCTCGGGCATATCCTGACGGCGGATCACCCGCAGGGATTCGCAGAGCGGCAGGAACTCGGGATAGCGCTCGACGTCGGCTACGAGATCGTACATCTGCTGCGGCGAATGCTTCACCGTGCGGGTGACCCGGAAGGACGGCATGGTCGTCGGATTTCCTCAGGCCGAGAGCGCGGGCGGCAGTTTTGCCAGGCGTGCCGCTTGCAAACGCGCGAAATCCTCGCCCGCGTGGTGCGACGAACGCGTCAGGGGCGTGGCCGACACCAGCAGGAAGCCCTTGGCGTAGGCGGTGGTCTCGTAGGTCTTGAACTCGTCGGGGGGGACGAAGCGCACGACCTCGTGGTGCTTCTTCGAGGGCTGCAGGTACTGGCCGACGGTCAGGAAGTCGACGTCGGCCGAGCGCAGGTCGTCCATGAGTTGGAGCACCTCGTTCCGCTCCTCGCCAAGCCCGACCATGATGCCGGACTTGGTGAAGATCGCCGGGTCGAGTTCCTTCACCTGCTGGAGCAGGCGCACCGAGTGGAAGTAGCGGGCGCCCGGCCGCACCGTCAGGTACTTGGCCGGCACGGTCTCCAGGTTGTGGTTGAACACATCGGGCTTGGCTGCGACCACGACCTCGAGGGCGCCGTCCTTGCGCAGGAAGTCGGGGGTCAGGATCTCGACCGTCGTGCCGGGGCTCGCCCGCCGGATCGCCGCGATGGTGCGGGCGAAGTGCGCGGCGCCGCCGTCCTTGAGGTCGTCCCGGTCCACCGAGGTGATGACCACGTGATGCAGGCCGAGCTTGGCGACCGAATCGCCGATCTTCTCGGGTTCCGCGGCGTCGAGGGCGTCCGGCAGGCCGGTGCGCACGTTGCAGAAGGCACAGGCCCGCGTGCAGGTGTCGCCCATGATCATGAAGGTGGCGTGCCGCTTCTCCCAGCACTCGCCGATATTGGGGCAGCCGGCCTCCTCGCAGACCGTGACCAGCCCGTGCTCGCGCACGATCTTCTGGGTCTCGGTCCAGGCCTTGGAGCCCGGCGCCTTCACGCGGATCCAGTCCGGCTTCTTGGCCTGGACGGGCTGGTCGGGCCTGTGCGCCTTCTCGGGATGACGCAGGCGCGCCGTGCGCGGATCGTTCTTCAGGATGTCGAGGACGACGGCCATGGGTCGGGGGCTGCCACACCGCGGGGGGCGCCCTTGGGCGCGGTCGGGATCGCCCTGACTTAAGGTGCAAGCCCGCCCGCCGCAAACCGCCGCGACGCCGGGCCGCCCCGCGGCGGTTGAGGGTGCGGCCGTTCCGTCAGATCCCCAGCGCCCGGACGAACAGCCCGGCCAGCACCGCCCCGACCAGGGGCGCGGCCACCGGGATCAGCGCGTAGCCCCAGTCGGAGGTGCCCTTGCCGGCGATCGGCAGCACCGCGTGCGCCACGCGCGGCCCGAGGTCGCGGGCCGGGTTGATGGCGTAGCCGGTGGTGCCGCCGAGCGACAGGCCGATGCCCCAGACCAGCATGCCGACCATGTAGGGCGCCACGCCCCGCGGGATCGCCCCGGCCGAGCCCAGCGTCGTGGTCACGAGGGCGGAGATCGTCAGGATCAGGAAGAAGGTCGCGATGATCTCGGAGATCCAGTTGGCCTTCGCGTCGCGGATCGCCGGCCCGGTGCAGAAGCAGGCGAGCTTGAGGCCGGAATCCTGGGTCGCGCCCCAGTGCGGCAGGTAGTGGAGCCAGACGAGCACGGCGCCCACGAAGGCGCCGAGCATCTGGGCCGGGATGTAGGTGGCGAGCTTGCTGAAATCGCCGGAGCTGACGGCGCCCGCCACGGTGACCGCCGGGTTGATGTGGGCGTCGGCGCTGCCGGTGGCGTTGGCCACGAAGACCCCGGCGAGGACCGCGAAGGCCCAGCCCGCCGTGATGGCGATCCAGCCGGCATTCTCGCCCTTGGAATGCTTGAGCAGGGCGCCGGCGACGACGCCGTCGCCGAGCACGATCAAGGTCATCGTGCCCAGGAATTCGCCCAGGAAAGGTGATGTCATCGTCCTGTCTCCCCCGTTCGCTGCTTTTTGTAAGTGGCCAAAGCTTGTGCGAGCGCGTGATCGCCGGAGGCGGTCACCGAATGTCTGCCCTTCTCCCGTCTGTGCCCTCATCCCGGGAGCGGGCGCGCAGCGGTGGCCTCTAAGGAGTCCTCCGCTGCGCGATACTTGGAAGGCTCCTGCGAGGCGGCTTCGCCGCCCTCCGGACGAGGTCGCGCCCGGGACTGGCCGGTTCGCGACGGTTCCAGGCCCGCGCGCCGGGCCTGCGCGCCGGTCCCGTCAACCCTCGTCGGTCTTCCAGTCGAAGGACCGCTGCACCGCCCGCGCCCAGGTGGCGGCGATCTTCTCGCGCTGGCCGGCATCCATCTTCGGCGTCCAACGCTGGTCGACGCCCCAGTTGCGCTTGAGGTCGTCGAGCCCCTTCCAGTACCCGACCGCGAGGCCCGCCGCGTAGGCGGCACCGAGCGCCGTCGTCTCGGCCACCTTCGGGCGCACCACCGGCACGTCGAGCATGTCGGCCTGGAACTGCATCAGCGTGTTGTTGGCGACCATGCCGCCGTCGGCGCGCAATTCCTTGACGGGAATGCCGGAATCCTTCGCCATCGCATCCAGCACTTCGTGGGTCTGGAAGGCGGTCGCCTCCAGCACCGAGCGGGCGATGTGGCCGCGGTTGACGTAGCGGGTCAGGCCGATGATCAGGCCGCGGGCGCCCTCGTTCCAGTGCGGCGCATAGAGGCCCGAGAAGGCCGGAACGAAGTAGACGCCGCCATTGTCCTCGACCGTCGTGGCGAGTGTCTCGACTTCGGCGGAGTCCTTGATCATGTGCAGGTTGTCGCGCAGCCACTGCACCAGGGCCCCCGTGATGGCGATCGAGCCCTCCAGCGCGTAGGCGGGCTTCTGGCCGTCCAGGCGGTAGGCCAGGGTCGTGACGAGGCCGGCCTTCGAGGGGACCGGCTCCTCGCCGGTGTTCATCAGCGCGAAGCAGCCGGTGCCGTAGGTGTTCTTGGCCTCCCCCGGCGCGAAGCAGGTCTGGCCGAACAGGGCCGCCTGCTGGTCGCCCAGAATGCCGGCGATCGGCACCCCGGCGAACGGCGCCTTGGTCTCCCCGTAGACCTCGCTCGACGAGACGATCCTCGGCAGCATCGCCTTGGGGATGCCGAAGGTCTTCAGCATGCCGTCGTCCCAGTCCAGGGTCTTCAGCGACATGAGCTGCGTGCGGCTGGCGTTGGTCACGTCGGTGACGTGCAGGCCGCCCGCCGTGCCGCCGGTGAGATTCCAGACGAGCCACGTGTCGATGTTGCCGAACAGCACGTCGCCGGCCTCGGCCTTCGCGCGGGCGCCGTCCACGTGGTCGAGCAGCCAGCGCAGCTTCAGGCCCGAGAAGTAGCTCGCCAGCGGCAGGCCGGTGAGGTCGCGGAACCGGTCGCGGCCGCCGTCGCGGGCGAACTCGGCGACCAGCCGGTCGTTGCGGGTATCCTGCCAGACCAACGCGTTGTGGAGGGGCTTGCCGGTCGTCCGGTCCCAGATCAGCGTGGTCTCGCGCTGGTTGGTGATGCCGACCGCCGCGAGGTCGGAGGGCTGCAGGCCGCCCTTCTCCAGCGCCTCGCGCATCACGCCCTGCGTCTTCGTCCAGATCTCGGCGGCGTCGTGCTCGACATGGCCGGGGGCCGGGTAGATCTGCGCGTGCTCGGCCTGGGCGAGCGCGATGACGCTGCCCTCCCGGTCGAACACGATGAAGCGGCTGCTGGTGGTGCCCTGGTCGATGGCCCCGACGTAACGGCTCATCGTTCCCTCCCCTGTTATGCCCGCCCGGTCTCGCGCCGGAGCGGGTCCGGAATCGTCAGGCCGCCTCGGCCCGGCGGTCGAGATAGGCGGCCAACCGCGCCGCGCCCTCCGGGCTGGTGCGCAGGCCGAGTTTCGAGCGGCGCCACAGGATGTCGTCCGCGGTGACCGCCCATTCCTCGGTGCGCAGGTAATCGACCTCGGCGGCCGTGAGGCCGCCCTCGAAGGCCTCGCCGAGATCCGCCAGGGATTGCGCGGTCCCGACGATGTCCCGGGCGCGGGTGCCGTAGGCACGGGCGAGGCGCCGGGCGGTCTCCTCGGGCAGGAACGGTTTCTCCGCCTCCAGCTTGGCCAGGAACTGGTCGAAGTCGGCATCCTGCATCGCTCCGCCGGGCAGTACCGCGTCCCCGGTCCAGGCCTTCTTGAGCGCCGGGAAATACGGCTTCAGCTTCTCCAGCGCGTGCTCGGCCAGCCGCCGGTAGGTGGTGATCTTGCCGCCGAAGACCGACAGCACCGCCGCCCGCCCGCCCTGATCCTCGACGTCGAGGACGTAGTCGCGGGTCACCGCGGACGCGTTCTCGGCCGCGTCGTCGTAGAGCGGGCGCACGCCCGAGTAGCTCCAGACCACGTCGGCCGGGGTGATCGCGGTGTCGAACGAGCGGTTGATGCAGCCGCAGAGGTAGTCTGTCTCGTCCTGCGAGATCGAGACCGGCCCGGGCTCGCCGTCGTAGGGCACGTCGGTGGTGCCGATCAGCGTGAAGTCGCGCTCGTACGGAATCGCGAAGATGATGCGCTTGTCGGGCTGTTGCAGGATGTAGGCCTGATCGCCCGCGAACAGGCGCTTGACCACGATGTGGCTGCCCTTGATCAGCCGCACCGCCGCGCGGCTGTTGATCCCGAGCGTGCCGCCGAGCGTGGCGCTGACCCAAGGGCCGGCGGCGTTGACCACGGCCTTCGCGCGGATCGTGCGCTCGCCGCCGCCCCGCTCGTCGCGCAGGGTCGCGACCCAGTGCGCATCCTCCCCCTGACCCTCGCGCCGGGCCGAGACGACGCCGGTCCGGGTCAGCACCGTGGCGCCGCGCTCGCGGGCGTCCATGGCGTTCAACACCACGAGACGGCTGTCCTCGACCCAGCAATCCGAATAGACGAAGCCGCGCGTCAGGCGCTTCTGCAACGGTGCCCCGAACGCGGATTTGCGCAGGTCGATCCCCTCCGAGCCCGGCAGCGTGCGAAGCCGCGCGAGGTGGTCGTAGAGGAACAGGCCGAGCCGCAGCATCCAGGCCGGGCGCAGGCCCTCGTCGTGGGGCAGGACGAAGCGCAGGGGCCAGATCACGTGCGGGGCGAGCCGCAGGAGCCGCTCGCGCTCGGCCAGGGCCTCCCGGACGAGACGGAACTCGTAATATTCGAGGTAGCGCAGGCCGCCGTGTATCAGCTTCGTCGAGGACGAGGAGGTGAAGCCGGCCAGATCCCCGCGCTCGGCCAGAAGGACCGACAGGCCGCGGCCCGCGGCGTCCCGGGCGATGCCCGTGCCGTTGATGCCGCCGCCGACGACCAGGAGATCGTAGGCGTCGGACGGCTCGCGCTGGCGCGTTGCTGCCGCCATGGTTCCTCCAATCCCGCCCTCGCGGCGGGTTGGCACTATATTGAACCCTCGCCGGACTTTCGCAAGCGAAAAAAGAACGTTCGTTACGGTTCGCGGCCGTCGTCCGCCACGAGCAGCGTGACGCCCTGCCGCTCCATCGATGCGACGATCGCGGGGGGCGGCATCCGGTCGGTGAAGAACGTGTCGATCTGGTCCAGCCGCCCGACCTGCACCATCGGCCGGCGGGTGAACTTGGTGTGGTCGGCCACCAGGAACGTCTTCCGGGCCCGCGCCATGATCGTCTGCGTCGCCCGCACCTCCTCGTAATCGTAGTCGAGGAGCGCGCCGTCGGCGTCGATGCCGCTGATGCCGATGACCGCCACGTCGACCCGGAACTGGCTGAGCGTGTCGCAGGTCAGCTGGCCGAGTACCGCCCCGTCGCGGTTGCGCACGGTTCCGCCCGCTACGACGATGCGAAACTCGGTCGCTTCCCCGAGCGACAGCGCGACATTGAGATTATTGGTGATGATGCTGAGGTCGTCGTGCCGGACCAGTTCCCGCGCCACGGCCTCGGGCGTCGTGCCGATGTTGATGAAGACCGAGCAGTGCGACGGGATCCGGCTCGCGGCGAGCCGGCCGATCCGGGTCTTCTCCGGCAGCAGGGTCACCCGGCGGTCCGCGTAGTCGATGTTCTCCACGCTGGAGGGGAGGCCGCCGCCGCCACGGTAGCGCTCCAGCCGTCCCTCGGCGCTCAACTCGTTGAGGTCGCGCCGGATGGTCTGGACAGTGACGCCGAACTGCGCCGCCAGGGTTTCGATGGTGACGAAACCCCGCTGCCGTACCGCCGCCACGATGGCGCTGCGTCGGCCCTCGACGCCGCTGGCCTCGATCCTGTCGTCGGATCTCCGGTCGAGCGGTCGCGACATCGGTTCTCCCCCTCGCGTCTTCCTTCAGCCTTCCCGCTCGCAAACCCGCCATCCGGCGGGTGCGCGATGTTCGTTTTCGAACATCTTCTGGTTAGGCAACGCTGGTACGAACTTGAACCGCGCGGTCCGGCCCCGCAACTACGGGCCGCCGTGCGTTATCGTTCCGGTCGGCTGTCGCGCCCGTTTGGCTGTGTACGGATACAAAAAAGGCCTGCCGCGGTGCGACAGGCCGAGCGCGCCGGGTGACGCCGCTCGCGCGGCACACCCTGCGGCACTTACATGTGGTGGCGCATCCGGCGGTGATGCTTCATCATCCGCTTGCGCTTCATCTGCCGGCGCATAACCGGGCGTGACGCCGGGGCGACGCCCCGCTCCATCGCGGCCGCCTCACCGGCGCGCTCCATGCCACCGCGCGGGCCGCCGGCCTGCGAGCCAGAGGCGTTGTAGGGTGAGTTACCCTGGGCGTAGGCGGAGCCCGCGAGAAGCGTCAGCGACGCGGCGGCCAACAGAAGTTTCCTCATCGTCAATCCCTGGCGTAGATCGGCGCAGGCGAAGCTCCACACCTCGCCAGGCGCGTTGCCGCTGCGTCGGAAAATAAGCGGCCCAGACGAGACTTGGTTCCGCGGGATCCAGTCGGCCACGCCGAAGATTGCCGGGAGCGTTAACTCGGCCTATGTCGCGACCCGTCCCGGTCCGGCCGCGACCGGGCAGAAGGGGAGCGGGTGGCGGTGGCCAGCAACGGTTCGGCCTATCTCCTCCTCGACGTGGCCGGCACGCCCTGCGCCCTGCCCCGCGCCTCCGTCGCCGAGGTGCTGCCGCTTCCGGCCCTCCACAATCCGCCAGCCGCCGGGGGCTGGCTGATCGGATTCCTCAATCTCGGCGGCACGCCGGTCCCGGTGGTCGACCTCGCGGCCCTGCTGGGCCTGCGTCCGGCCGGAGCGGCGCCCGGCCTCTACGCGCATCTCGTCCTGACCCGCGGCGAGGCGCTCGCCTATCTGGTCGACCGCGCGGCCGACCTCGTGATGGTGCCCGGCGCCGCGATCCGGGCGGCGGAGGAGGCCGGTAGCCTCAACGGCTGCGTCGCGGCCGAACTCGTCCTCGGCGATCGCCTCGTCCATGCCCTGGCGCCGGATCGCCTCCTGACCCTTCAGGAGGCGGCGCGGGTCGAGGCGCTGACGCGAGCCGCCGCCGAGCGGCTCGCCGCACTTCCGCGGACCGCCTGAGCGCGATGGCGCGACCGCGCAGTCTCCGCCCCGATCCGGGCGCCGATCCCGCCTATGCGCCGCTCAAGGCGCGGATCATCGCGCGCACCGGCCACCACTATTACGTCGACAAGGACGACCTGCTGATCGAACGGCTGCACCGCCGTTTCCGGGCCTCCGCCACCCCCGATTGTGCCTCGTACGCGGCCCTCCTGTCGGACGGCGCGGCGGGCGAGGCCGAATGGGCGCGCCTGGAGGCCGAGATCACGGTCGGCGAGACCTTCTTCTTCCGCTACGCCGAGCAGTTCGAAGCCCTGCGCGGAACGATTCTGCCCGCGCTGATCGCGGCCCGAGCCTCCGAGCGGACCCTCCGGATCTGGAGCGCGGGCTGCTCGACGGGAGCCGAGCCCTATTCCCTGGCGATCCTCGTGCGGGAGATCCTCGGGGATGCCCTGCCCGACTGGCGGATCACGATCCTCGGCACCGACATCAGCGCCGAGGCGCTGGCCACCGCCCGCGCCGCCGAGTACGGCCGCTGGGCCCTGCGCACCATGCCGCCGGAGGACAGGCTGCGCTACTTCACGCACCTGCCGCCGGCCCCCGGAATCCGGCGCGAGGGCGGCTACGCCCTGCGGCCGGAATTCCGCGCGCTCGTCCGGTTCGAGCGCGGCAACCTCCTGACGGTCGCCGAGCCGGTGCCGCCGGGCGGGACCGCCGATGGCGGCTTCGACCTGATCCTGTGCCGCAACGTGCTGATCTACTTCGACACCGGTACGGTCGCGGCCGTGGTGCGCGGCCTCAGCCGCCGGCTGCGGGGGGATGGCTGGCTGCTGCTCGGGCACGCGGAGCCCAGCCCGGCCTTCGCGAACTTCCTCGATGCGGTGAGCTTGCCCGGTACGGTGGCCTACCGCCGGCTCGCCGACGCACAGCCGCACCGTCCTGACCCGAGCCCCGCGACTGCAGCGTGGGCGCCCGGACAGGCGCCGTCCGATCGGGAGGGCGGCGCTTCGGGCGCAGTCGGGGACGGCACTTCGGCCGCCGTCCCGGCGCTACCGCGACCGGCCGGGCCTGTGGACACGGCCGCTCCGGACACGGCCGCTCCGGACGCGACCGCACCCGGCGTGTCCGCTCCGGATCCGATCGCTCCGGACGCGCCGCCCGAGGCCGGCCGCGCCGGCGAGGACGAGGCCGGCGGCCTCGACCGGATCCGCGCCCTCGCGGATGCCGGTGAGACCGCGGCCGCTTGGCGCGCGCTGCGGGTCGCCCTCGACAGGGATCCCACCGATTCCGTCCTGCGGTTCTACGAGGGCCTGCTCGCCCGCACCCTCGGGCGCGACGCCGAGGCCGAGCGCGCGCTGCGGGCGGCGCTCTACCTCGACCGGGGCTTCGTGATGGCCCACTACCATCTCGGCCTGCTGCTGATCGCGCTGGGGCGACCGAGCGAGGCGGCCCGCGCCCTCGACAACGCGGTCGCCCTCAGTCAAGCCCTCGCGGCGGATGGGCCGGTGCCCGAGAGCGACGGTGCCTCCGCGGCCGAGATCGCGGCCGGCGCGGCGGCGGCCCGCCTCGGCCTCGGCCGAGACACACGCGGGAGGAGTTCCTGATGGAGCCACGGCCGAGCACACAGGCGGCCCCCCCGCGCGGCCGGACCGAGTGGGATCCGCGTGCCGAGCGGGACCTGCGGGTCGAGCGCGCCGCCGCCCTCGCCCGCCGCGGCGGCGGGACGGCCCGCGCGGCTTCCGGCGTCGATCATCTCGTCTGCCTCTGCAAGGACGAGCGCTACGGGCTGCCGATGTCGGTGGTTGCTCAGGTGCTGCCGATGCGGCCCTGCACGCCGGTTCCGGGTGCGGTGCCGGCGCTCATCGGGCTCGTCGCCCTCTCCGGGCGGATCGTCGGCGTGCTCAGCCTCGCCCGCGCCCTGGGCCGGCCGGATGCCGCGACAGGTCCCGACGGGGCTTCGGGCCATCTGGTCGTGCTGCGCGGGGCGCAGCCCCATCTGCAATCCCGAACGCAGCCTCCTCCAACCGGCCCGGCCGCGGCGAGACCCATCGCCCTCGCGGTCGACCGCGTGCTGGGCATCGTCCGTGCCGAGGTCCGGTCCTCGGATCAGGACGGCGCGGATCGCGACGGATTGGGCAACGCGGCCGCTTCGGGCTATGCCCCCGGAGCGGCGGACGACGGCCGTCCCGATTTCGTCGTCATCGACCTTCCCCGCCTGCTGCGCCGCGTCCTGCCCTGACCGGCCGGCTCGTCCCATTCGGAGTCAGCCCCGACCGTGACCCTCTCGATCGGACGACGCATCCTTCTCGGCTTCTTCGCCGTCACCGTGGTCATCGTGGCGCTCGGCTTCTACGCGCTGGCGCAGATCGGGGCCGTGCGCGACACCACCGACGCGATCGTCCGGCGCGACATGGCGGTGCTGCGCGAGCTCGACGATCTCGGGAACGAGGCCCGTGATCTCGGACTCCTGCGCCGCACCGCCGTGATCGCGATGCTGACGCAGACTCAGGCCCCGGTGCCGGGTCGGCCGGCGCGCGCCGACGACACGCTGGCAACCTGGCGCCAGACCGCCGACCGGCTCGAGGGCCGCCTCGCCACCATCGCGCAGCTCGCCGCGGAGTACCGGACCTCCGCGGCCTCTTCGGAGCGCGGCGCCGCCTGGGACCGGGTCGCCGCCGCGTCGGGCGAGGTCCAGGGCGCGTTCCGCGAGGTCCGGTCCCTGAGCGAGGCCCAGTTCGCCGCGATCGCGAAGCAGGACGTGGCCGCCGTGGAGGCCCGCAACGACGAGATCACCCGACTCCAGGGGCCCTTCCTGGGCGGGATCAAGACCCTCCGGACTCTGCTCGACGGCGGCATGGCAATCGGTCAGCGCGCCGCGCAGGAGGTCTACGAGCGCTCCCGCCTCTCGATCTACCTGACCCTGGCGGGGTCGGTGCTGCTCGCAATCCTCGTCACGTGGCTCATCAGCGGCGCGGTGGTGCGTCCCCTGGAGGCGGTCATGCGCTTCGTGGAACGGGTCGGCGACGGCGACCTGTCGGGGCAGCTCCAGATTCACCGGCGGGACGAGGTCGGGCGTCTATCGGGGACTCTGAACGCGATGGTGTCTGGGCTTTCGGATCTTGCGCGGACGAACCGTGCGGCGACGGCGGACCTGAACGCGGCTGCGTCGGAGATCCGTGCGTCGGCGCAGGAGCAGGCGGCGTCG
>NZ_JAKSYP010000169.1:0-2875 GCF_022829625.1 Methylobacterium sp. E-046
GCGACGGCCGGGGCTGGCGCACAGCCCTACGATGATAGGCGGCCTCCCCCGCCCGGGGATGAGGACTTCGACCGCCCCCCGCCGCCACCGCATCGCTTCCGGCCGCCGCCGCGGGAGGACTTCGATGACGACCGGCCGCCCCCGCCGCACCGGCGTGGCCCACCCCCGCCGGACGATGACGACGATGACGGGCCGCCCCCGCCGCCTCCCCGCCGATACTGACAGACGGTTGGCAAGGCTTCGTTAACCATCCAGTCCCAGCCTGACCGTGGCCGCCGATGAGCAGCCGCACCGGGGGGATCCGGTGGTTTACGGCCCTGCGCGCCGACGTGCGCGGGGCCGTTCACGCACACGAGGTTGGCAATGCGTGGCTCTCTCCTGCGGACCAGCGGCGTGGCTGCTTTAACCGCTCTTACCCTTTGCAGCGCCCAGCCGGCTGCCCAGGCACGCGACGGTATCGGCGTCGGCGGGGCCGCAGCGCTCGGCCTTCTTGGCGGTGTCGTCGCAGGAGGCGCGATTGCCTCAGCCAACAACGGGTACTACCCGGGTCGCCCGGTCTACGTCGCGCCGCGGCCCGTCTACGTCGAGGAAGTCTGCCACGTTGAGCGGCGCGCCTTCATCGATCCCTATGGTTACGAGCACGTCCGCCGGGTCCGCGTCTGCGAGTAGCGGCCACACGGCCGCGAGTCGGCTGAGCCCTCGCTACGGCAACCTACAATCTTTCGGGCTGTTGTCCTGCATTGAGGTGCGAGCAGCACTGTTGGCTGAGAGCGCATCCAATTGGAGGCACAGCCATGGAAACCGGCTATCCCCTTCTCTTTCTGGCTCTGGGCACTCTCGCCGGTGTGTGGTTCCTGGCCGCTGCAGCCCGGAAGCAGGTCGCCAATTCAAAGGGCGATCCAGAGCGCTCCAACGTGATCAAGCAGCACGGGGGCGAACCGCGGCCGAACATGGAAGGCACAGAGCACTGAGCCCGGCCTTGTCTCGTGAACCCCGCGAACAATGACCTGCCCCATCAGGGCACGTCCGGGATAGTTGGCGCCATATCGGCGCCCGCTCGTCTTGCGCCGACCCGCTACACGGGCCTGCTGGCCATCCAGATCGTTATGGCGCTTGTAGTGGCGGCTATCGCGTGGGTGCTGAGCAGGATGTAGTAGCTGACCCGTCCTTCGAACTTCGCGGCACTTAGGCCGTTCCTGTGCCGCAGAAGCTGCAGCACGGACAATTGCATGAACCGCACCACGATTGCGCTCGCTGGCGCCTTGAGCATCGTCCTGGCTGGCCCCGTCGTAGCCCAGGTGGTTACGGGAGGCGCCGGCAATACCGGTGTGGCCCCACCGGCCACCGTGGGCGGCGTGGGCCCTGGCGCTCGGGATCTCGGTCCTAGCCCGATCACCCGAGGCAACGAGGCCAATCCCAGCAACTCTTCCGTTCCGGGCACGACACCGGATGTGAACATCGGCGGCACGCCCACCAACGGCCCGCCGGGCACCGGGGGCACATCGGGGGGTCCATCGCTCGACGGCCGATAGCGTTGCCATGGCCACCAAAGACCAGCGCACTTGCGAGGTGAAGGTGGACGGGGCGTGGCGCCCCGCCACCCTTACAGAAGCGCACGGCGTGTACAGGGTGGCATGGAAACGCTGTCCGGCGTGCCATGGCCAAGTAATGATTGCTGGGTCCTATACTGCCTCAGGCCACCTGATACTGCAGCACCGCCGGACGCACACCGGCTGCCCACTCTCATCCAAAGGGTACAGCGGTACGCCATCACCGCACCCTCAGGCGCTTTCCTGAAGGCCGCTCGGCCCCGCCCCGATCTGCTCACGGGGCGGGGGAGCGTCCGATCTCACCAGCGGTGGGCCGA
The DNA here is from genome assembly GCF_022829625.1 of Methylobacterium sp. E-046. Classification (NCBI taxonomy): domain Bacteria; kingdom Pseudomonadati; phylum Pseudomonadota; class Alphaproteobacteria; order Hyphomicrobiales; family Methylobacteriaceae; genus Methylobacterium; species Methylobacterium sp. E-046. Next base: position 1,868 of record NZ_JAKSYP010000169.1, read on the forward strand.
TACGCAACGTGGCCCAACAGCATGGTGCCAGAGCACGGTTAGGCGGCCATCACCAACTTCGGCCGGTTGCTGTCCCAGGTTGGCGCTGATGCGAACTGCCATCTGAGATTGCGTGGCTGGCACGTCCAAACTGGACGCCGTCAGTTCAGCGGCGTCCGAGCGCCGTCCACTCCGTGATGACTGACTCGTCAGCCGGCATGTAGGCGTCGACGATGGCACCCTTACGGTTCACGACGCAGATCATCGCCGCCTCGCGCACCTCGTACATCATCGGCCGGTCGTAGGTGATGCGGAACAGCACTGGCGCGAAGTAGTCTCCCTTCTTGTCGGTCTTATCCACGCCGGCCGAGACCGCCTCGACCTGCTTCATGCCGGCTTTGCCAGCCTCGCTCATGACGGTCGCACGGCAGGTGTCGACGGTGCGGTTGCGGCCCGGCACCTCCGGCAAAGGCTGTCCGATCCTCTGCAGGGCGACAGAGGTGCCCTTCACCAGGCCGGTTCCCGGCACCATCGACATGATCGTCTGCTCACCGGCCGCGGCTGAGGCCGGCCCGATCGGAGCGATCTGCCAGGGCATCTGCCACGTGGCCGCCGACGTGTCCGGCGCGGCCGGTGCATCCTGCGCAAGTGCAGGGCTGGCCAAGGCAGAGATCAGGGTCGCGCAGCAGATCAAACGTAGGGACATCACGGCTTTCCTTCTTCGCGGGGGTGAACGAGAGGCCGCGGCATGAAGCTAGTCCGTCGGCGCAAGGGCGGATGGCAGCGTCCAGGGTGAGGACGTTGCCGAAGTGGACGAGGGGACGGCGGAGCGATTGCCTCGCGCCCGGTGCATGGAGGCGTAGGCGACTGCGCCGGCATCGATCCGCCCCCGAGCCGAGGTCGGCCGGCTGATGATGCTCGCCGTCTGCTCGGCATCGCGGTAGGGCACCCGCGCCTGAGAGGCCGCTGTCGCCGCTTTTGGCTTCCTGAGAGACCGCGCGTGCCTCGCCGGTCCCGGGTTCAGTATCG
>NZ_JAKSYP010000178.1:0-16683 GCF_022829625.1 Methylobacterium sp. E-046
TCTGTCTGGCGCTCGCTGCCCGCTCCAATGCCGTCGCTGTCACCGCGGACGCCGCTTGGCAGGAGATCGCTGCAGGTGCTGGCGTCGAGGTTCAGCTCATCCGCTGAAGTCTGGCGAGTAGCCAGATGCAGCGTTTACCCGGTACTAGTGGTGCAAATCTGACGCTTGATACCCGCGCCGAGCGTCCGCACCCAGTGGTATGCGGACGTGCCGTATGGGGGGATCAGATCTCAGAGGAGGGCTGCTCCCCCTGGAGAAGTGGGTCTCCCGCGCTCTTGCCTCTGAACATTCCACCTTAGGCACTGTTAGCGGTCACATGGCACCCATCATCGTCATCGCGGCATCAGCCGGTGGCCTCGCACCGCTTCAACAGATCATCGGAGGGCTACCGGCAGGTTGCTCGGCGTCGGTGTTCATCGTCTGGCACATCGGCCCTCATCCTAGCATCTTGCCTGATATCCTGAGCATGACGAGCCACCTGCGCGTTTCCCATGGCGAGGATGGCGAACTCTTCGAGGGCGGTCACGTCTACGTCGCCCCTCCCGACAAGCACATGTACCTGGATCACGGCATGATCCGCCTTGATCACGGGGCGAAGGTCCACTTCACTCGTCCTGCGGCGGACCCGTTGTTCGTGTCAGCCGCCGAGGCCTACGGCGAACGCGTCGTTGGCATCGTGCTCAGCGGCTATGGCGGGGACGGCGCGGATGGCTTGGCGACCGTCAAGGCGCGCGGTGGCTTGGCCCTCGTCCAGAGGCCTGAGGAGGCCGAGCAACCTGCAATGCCTTGGGCGGCGATCATGGCCGATCATCCTGACGCCAGCCTGCCGGTTGCAGAGATTGCGGCTCGCGTGGCGGTGTTGGTCAAGGGCTAAAGCAGCGCGGAGCGGACGGTACCAAGCGTTAGGTTCCGACCACTAGAATAGCCGACACATTTTACCGACAGAGGTGGAGCTGTCTCGGCAATTCACAATCCACCCCACCGGATCGTCGGTAAAACAATCCGATAGCCGACATACGACTGCAATAGGACAAAGGTCCGCAACGGGCGAAAAGCAGAGGTTCAGCCAGCCTGTCTCGAAGGTCCGCTTCTCCGTTACCTGCGGACCTTATGCCATTGAGGAGGCTCAGAACGAGTACCGACGCATGCCGCCGTCGACGGTCAGCACGATGCCGGTGATGTAGTGGGCGCGCGGTGACACCAGGAAGGCAACGGCATTGCCCACGTCCTCCGGCTCGCCGGAGTCGCGTAGCGCAATCTCCCGCTCCGCAAACTTGCGGCGCTCGTCGCCGGGGTAGAGGCGGCGGATCTGCGCCGTGTCGATCAGGCCCGGCTGGATGCAGTTAACGGTGATCCCGTGCTGCCCAAGCTGCTCCGACAGGCCCTTCGACCAGACCACGAGGCCAGCCTTGGCAACCATCGCCGCGTTGACCACCTCGGGCTCCAAGTTGCCGGAGATGCTGACGATGGATCCGGACTTCCGGGCCAGGAAGTTCGGCAGCAGGGCTTGGGTAAGTTGCCGATGCCGGTCGAAGTTCAGGGTCATGCCCTCGACCCACTGCTCCTCCGGCGCGTCGATGGCCATTGGGCGGCTGCCTCCGGCATTGTTCACGAGGATGTCGACGTGGCCGAGAGCCGATACCGCCGCCTCGGCGATCCGCTTCGGGCCATCCTCGGCCATAAAATCCTGCTCGAAGAAGGTTGGGGCAGTCCCGCCCCCCTGCTCGATCTCAGTGACGAGGCTGGCGAGAAGCTCAGGGTTGCGCGCGGTGGCGAACACCCTCACGCCCTCCGCCGCTAACGATTTCACGATGACACGCCCGAGCCCTTGGCTCGCACCCGTCACCAGCGCCGTCTTGCCGTTTAGTTGAAGGTCCATGGCGGTTCTCCGTTCAGTCGGAGAGGACGTAAGGGCAAAGCGCTGTTCTGATAACGTGCTAGTTTCTGCGCGCGGTCATGAGCGAAACAGAACAATGCGTGGGACCGAGCTAAGCGAGCTATCGACCTTCCTAGCCGTCGCCCGGCATCGCAGCTTCCGAAAGGCCGCAACCGAGCGGGGTGTAGCCGCCTCCGCCGTCAGTCACACGATCCGCAGCCTGGAAGAACGCATCGGTGTGCGGCTGATACAGCGGACGACCCGCAGCGTAACCCTGACGGATGCGGGCGAGCGTTATCTCGCCGATCTCACGCCTGCCTTCGAACAGCTCGCGAGGGCGCAGGACGGCCTGAACGCTTTTCGCGCGACGCCGTTCGGCACGGTCCGGATCAACGTCCCGACCTCCATAGCCCCCTTTGCATTCCGGGATGTCCTAGGCCAACTGATCGAGGGAAACCCTGGGCTCAAGCTCGACATCGTTGCCACCGACCGCCTGATCGACATCGTCGAGGAAGGGTTCAATGCCGGCATCCGCTTCGGCGAGGTGTTGTCCCGCGACATGGTGGCTGTCCGGATCAGGCCGGTGCAGCGTCTGATCGTGGTTGGCTCGCCGAGTTACTTCCGCTCGCGCCTGCCACCCCAGCATCCCCGTGACCTCAGGCAACACATCGGGATCCGTTATCGCTACCCGAGCGGCGCCATGTTCGACTGGCGATTCGAGCAGGATGGTGAGGTCATCGTCGTTCAGGTCGAGGGTCCGATCACGCTCGACGACCAAGATCTGATGATCGAAGCGGCCCTACAAGGGTGCGGACTAGCCTACGTTTGGGAGGACCGAGCCCGGCCGCATCTTGAAGCTGGCACGTTGCACCGCTGCCTTCAGGATTGGTGCCAGATCAAGGACGACCTATTCCTATACTATCCGAGTCGGCGGCATGTATCCGGGGCACTCAGGGTCCTGATCGACAGGCTTAAGGTCTAAGTCCGCTATGCTGCCGTGAGCGGCCTTTAGCTGGCGACACATCGGATGGGGAGCAGTAGTTAGTGTAACGCCCAAAAGCAGACGGTGGGCCCCGAGCGAAGTCACGCCGCCGTACCCGTACCCGTTAGGGCGAAGGCGGTTACCACGGGCCGGAACATGAGCAACGGCTCGCGCGACCGATCCGCTGATCTGTTCTGCTACGAGCGGGCGGCGATCGCAGCAGACAAGATGCGTGGAGTAATCCCCATCACGTCGTTGGCTGCTGCGCGTCTATAGCCTGCACCCTCCTTATGAAACGTTCGCGAGCATCCGGATCGACCCGGACGAGGTAGGTTTGCACAAGCGAGAGCAACGTCAGGGCCTCGTGATCCAACATCGATGAACCGTAGAATTCAGATGCCGGTATGCCGAGCGCATCGGCTATCCGACGTAGGTTCCGTGTCGGCGTTTCGTCGGAGTCCATCGCGACCTGGGCTCTAACATCGTCGCCCATGCACGCTTCCTCTGCCTTCTCCAGCTCCTCCACGCCTCCCCGGATGAGCTACCCGGGCCGCTGCTATCGCAATGCCCATCCCCAGTATACAACCATAGAATGAAATCTTTGTCATTTCGGCGGCCACAGAGTACGGATTAATCTGGGCCGGTCTGGCTGCCTATATACGAGACGACACGATGGATCGGCGGTTTGATCGTTCAGTAGCAACGTCCGGGGGGATTAGTGGGTCGCACGAGCGCCTGTATGATGCCCTCGAAGCCTCATGCGTGGTCGGAACCTGGGACTTGGATCATGTCCGTCAGGTCATCGTCTACGACGCCGGTGCGGCGCAGTTGCTGACCGGCGACCCAGACCTCGCCGAGAAATAGCTCACCGGGTTGATCTCCATCGCGGCCGTGCATCCCGCCGATCATGCTTGGCTGATCGAGCATGTTGGAGAGGTGACCCGGGCGGGTGGCCTGTTCCTGGTCGAGTACCGTGTCATGGCCGAGGACGGGACCGTACGCTGGCTTCTTAGTCGCGGACGCACCTATCTGTCCGAAACCGGGCACCCCTTGCGCACGTGCGGGATCCTGATCGACATTACCGAGATGCACGATGGGGACGAGCGCTACGTCGTCAGCGGTTCGGGTCTGAGCGACAACCCGCTGGAGCGAGCGACCGATCTGGCCCTGGCTCTTAAGAAGACGCTCGGCCCCGACGCGCCCGCTGGGGTCCGGGCGGCGACGGAGCTCTTGTTGATAAACCTGGGGCAGACGCTCGCCCGGGTCGGACGTCATTGAACGACTGCCAACAGCAGACCTAACCAAAGTCTGCAAAGAGCCGGTAGTTGTTGCCCCTGATTGTCGGAAAAATCATTGGATTTCCTGCATAGATGGTATCACGACCTGTCGTTGAGTTCTGATTGAGCTTGAGGAACGGAGCCGGCGGGCTGGGACGTGACCGTTCCGATAGGGCAAGCCCACTGAAACAGCGCCGCTGAAACTTAGCTATACGACATGAACAGGAGGGGTCGCCAGATCTGGAGTCAGACCGCTACCATCATCGACCGGCCGCTGGACATCACGAGCGCCGGCCCATGGCTCACGCTCTCACGACCGGGCGAACTGTCCCATTCGCGTAATTGCTACGTTCCGGAACTAAGCGCGTCCTGCGATCGCGACAAGCTGCGCCCGACTCGAAGCGGTCGAGTAGGATTTTAGATCATTCGGAGCATACCGCTGCTAACGCTCCGTTAACTACATCGGCTGTGGACTGGGAGGTGTCCAGAGGGACTACCCATGCGCCACATCTATGTCGTGCCCGGCCTACGCCTGCGGTTTGCTGGCCGCGACGAAACCTTCAACGAAGGTGTCGAAATCGGTCTCCTCGCGGCTCAACTCGCATCGGGCATAGCCGAGTTCACGATGACCTTGGCCGCCGGTACGCTGGACCAGGCGCGTATGCTTGCGACGAACATGGGCTACCGCCTCCATGCCACGACGATGGATGAAGGGACGGTCGAGGTCATGTTCCTCACCGGAAGCCGCCGGCCCAAACTGCAACTGGTGTGTAATAAATTCTTTGCACGCTCATAGGCGTAATTTCTTGGCTTGAGCTCTGCTCGGCCAGTTCATCCACGGCGATCGGCGAGATCAGGAACGCCCAAACGCGGCAGTCTGTGCTTTTCCCCACATTCGAGCGTTGGCGCTTCGGATGGAGATATGCCGATGGCCGATGCGGCTCATCACATACAAATGCGGCAGATCGTGGCCGGTCTGTCCGAGGGCGTGATCCTGATCGAGCCGGATCAGACCATCGCCTACGCGAACAATGCCGCCGTGATGATGCATGGGGTCGCGGACGTCGGTGATCTCGGTGCCACCGTGTCCGAGTACCGCGCGAACTTCACGCTGCACTACCGCAATCACCGGGAGATCGGGCCGCTGCAGCATCCGCTCGACCGGGTACTCGCCGGCGAGGTGTTCCGCGACGTCGTGGTCGAGCTGGCTCCGACCCGGGATCCGACACACAGGTGGATGCACCGCATCCGCAGCCTGGTGACGACCGATGCGGATGGCACACCGAGCGGCCTCGCACTGGTGATGCAGGACGTGAGCGAGCGCTACCAGGCCGAGGCGCGGTTCGAGCGGATGTTCAACGCCAATCCAGCGCCAGCGATCATCTGCCGGATCGCCGACCTGCGCTTCGTGCGAGTCAATCACGGCTTCCTCGACCTGACCGGGTACCATCGCGACGACGTGCTCGGCCGATCGTTCTGCGAGATCGACCTGCTGCGCGACGCCGAGCGACGCGAGTTGGCGATCCGGCACCTTCACGCCGGCCACACCATCCCGCAGATGGAGGCTCAGCTCACAACGCCTTGCGGGAAGGGCCGCTACGTGATCGTGGCCGGCCACGCCATCGACATGCCCGGTCCGGGTGGCGTCGAACGATGCATGCTATTCACCTTCGCCGACCTGGAGGATCGCCGGAAGGCCGAGATGGCCTTGCGCCACAGCGAGGAGCGCTTCGCCAAGGCGTTCGAACTTTCACCGGTGCCGAGCGCGCTGATGAGCGCGGACGGCTTGGAAATTACTAGCGTCAACCAAGCCTTCGTTACGTCGTTCGGCCATGCCCCCGAGACCGCGGCTGGCCGATCGCTCGCCGATCTCGCGCTCTGGGTCGACCTCACCGAGCGGCGCAGGTTCTCGCGCGACCTCAAACGGCTTGGCAGCATCCGCGCGTTCGAGGCCGGCCTGCAGGACAGGAACGGGGCCGAGATCGATTGCCTGGTCTCGGCCGAGCGCGTGAGCATCAACGGCGAGGCCTGCGTGCTCTGCGTTCTGCAGGACATCACCGCGAGGAAGCGCTCGGAACGCGAGTTGATCACCGCCATTGAAGCGGTGATGGCGGACGCATCGTGGTTCAGCCACGGGGTGATCGATAAGCTGGCGACCCTGCGCCACCCGCCGCGCTCCGGCCGGCCGTCGCTCGGGGTCGAGAACCTAACGATCCGCGAGCAGGACATGCTCACGCGGATCTGCCAGGGCGCGACCGACCGGGAGATCGGCGCCGAGCTGAAGCTGTCACCCAACACAGTGCGCAACCACGTCTCCGGGCTGTACCGCAAGCTCGGGGTCAACCGTCGCAGCGCGGTAGTGGTGTGGGCGCAGGAGCGCGGGATCGGGCCGAACACGCGGCACCGGCGCTGAGACCAACGAAAACCATGACAGAACTACCAAGTCGAATTGGTGCAAATGTAATTTACGTAAATCGTCGGAACTTCTACTAAATTGCCTGATTACACGGTGATAGCTCTGCCCACACGAGTATCTCGGAAGATCATCCTGGCAGGTTGATATGAGGAGATCCGTGTGGCCGGGCGTCGGAAGGTGCTCTCGCCCGACCATATCCGGGCGCTAATCAAGGAAGCCATCGGCATCATCGAGGGCGACCGTGCGATCCAGGCGGAAGCTGCCGCCGAGATCGCCGCCATCGAAGCCGCCTACGCATCGTCGAACCCTGAGCCGAGACCCAAGCGCTCGACCCGCTCGTGATGCTGGAACGCGAGCTGACACACGGGCGGCAACCAGTTCGGTCAGCCCGGCGTCGCGGGGCTGAACCTCTGCAGACCTGCTCGTCACCGTCGTCGGCGCGGTGGTCGGAGTGCAACTCGACCACGCCCTGATCGCCCGTCGGGTGCTCTGAGCCCAACCAAACCCGCTTCCGCCGACTTCGGCGGAAGATCGAACCACACAGATTTGAGAGTACCGAGCATGGCGTTATCACCTGACACCACCCGTCCGGTCTACGACCGCGACCTCCCCACCGCCAGCGCGGTCTCCCCCGCGGAAGACATGCGCACGATAGCGCTGCACTCCATCTCCTGGGGCGCGGTGTTCGCCGGCGCGGTGATCGCGCTCGTCGCCCAGGTCATCCTCAATATGGTCGGGCTCGGCATCGGGCTTTCGACCGTCGACCCGGCGGGCAACGGCACCCCGACGGCGGGCAGCCTGTCCTCGGGAGCCGGGATCTGGTTCGTGATCTCCGGCATCCTCGCCTCCACCGCCGGCGGCTGGCTCGCCGGGCGCCTCTCAGGCAAGCCGGCCAACACCACCACTGCCTATCACGGGCTGATCGCCTGGGCGGTCTCAACCCTGGTCATCGTCTACCTGTTGTCCTCGGCGGTCGGCGGCGTCGTCAGCGGCGCGTCGAGCGCGGTGTCGAACACGCTGGGCGGCGCCGGCAACCTCGTTGGTGGCTCGGTGAAGACCGCCGCGCAGGCCGCAGGCCCGTCGCTGCCGGGCATGGACAACCCGTTCTCGAACATCGAGAGCCAGGTCCGTAACGGCACTGGCAACGACCCGGACGCCCTGAAGAACGCCGCCGTCAGCGCGATGCGCGCTGCGGTGACCGGTGATGCCGCCCAGCAGAAGGACGCGCAGGAGAAGGCCGCCCAGGCGCTAGCGAAAGCGCAAAACATCCCGGTCGATCAGGCCCGGACACAGGTCGCCCAGTACGTGCAGCAGTTCAATGACGCGACAGCCAAGGCCAAGGAACAGGCCAAGCAGGTAGCCGATGCCGCGGCACGGGTCGGATCGCAGGGCGCGCTCTACGGCGCCTTGGCGCTGATCCTCGGCGCACTGGCCGCCTTCTTCGCCGGCCGCGGTGCGGCGGTCGATCCGGTGGTGAGACGTACCGGCGTCCCCGCCACGACTCAGCGTCGGATCTGACCATGAGCGATCCCGCCGCCAGCCAGCCGAAGCTCTCACGGACGCAAGGCGTAGAGACGGCGGAGGTCGCCGTCGGCGAGGAGGTGGTCCTCCCGCTGATCGAAGAAACCGCTCGCATCGACAAGCAGGCGGTGGAGACGGGACGGGTGCGGGTCTCGACCCGAACCAAGACCGTCGATCAAATCCTGCGCGAGAGCCTGCGCAGCGGAACAGTCGAGGTCACCCGGGTGTCGGTCAACCGGACGCTGTCCGAGGGCGAGGCGCCCCCGATAGTCCGCGAGGAGAACGGGGTGACCGTCATTCCCGTCCTCGAAGAGATCCTCGTCGTCGAGAAGCGCCTCGTCCTCAAGGAAGAAGTACACGTCCGCCGAAGCTCCGCGGATGAGGACGTCGAGGTCCCGATGACGCTGCGTAAGCAGCGCGCCGTGGTCGAACGCGTGAGCCTGGACGGCCACGCCAGCGAACAGATCGATCCCCCTTCCACCCAGGAGACAACATCATGACGCAGACGATCACCGCGCTGTTCGATCGCCCGGCCGAGGCGCAGGCCGCTCAAGCCAAGCTTGTCGCCGCCGGCATCCCGCAATCGGCGATCAAGCTCGTGCAAGGTGCCCAGAAGGCGCGCACGAGCGGCTCGTACGACTACCACAAGGACGAGGGCGGTTTCTGGGGCTCACTGAAGGACTTCTTCATGCCCGAGGAGGATCGCTACGCCTACAGCGAGGGTCTGAGCCGCGGTGGCACGCTGCTGACCGCGAGCGTCGAGCCTGCGCAGACCGAGACGGCCTACGATATCCTAGAGCAGCACGGCTCGGTCGACCTCGACCAGCGTGAGAGCGCGTGGCGCAAGGAAGGCTGGAGCGGGTACTCGGTGACGGGCAGCACCACGACGGCTAGCTCGACCACGGGGACGGCAGCAACTGGAACGGAGGCTACGGAAGCCGCGGCCCTGAAGGATGCTGGCACAACCACGGGCGAGACCGACTATATCCCGATCGTTGAGGAGCGGCTCAACGTCGGCAAGCGCGTGGCCGAGAGCGGCCGGGTGCGAGTTCGCTCCTTCGTTGTCGAGAAGCCGGTCGAGGAGCAGGTCACCCTGCGTGACGAGACCGTGCACGTCGATCGGCGCGCGGTCGACCGGCCGGTGACGGCGGCCGACGAGGCCTTGTTCGCGAGCAAGACCATCGAGGCGACCGAGATGCGTGAGCAGGCGGTGGTGTCGAAGGAAGCCCGCGTGGTCGAGGAGGTCGGCATCCGCAAGGACGCGGGTCAGCGCACTGAGACCATCACCGACAAAGTGCGGCATACGGAGGTCGAGGTCGAGGACGAGCGCGGCAACGTCAGCCGCACTGGCACGGCCGGAACCACGACCACCGGCACCACGCTCGGCACGCGCAAGCCGGTCTGATCGACATGAGCGGCGCTGCCTGGAGCTTGGATACACCGGGCAGCGCACCCTGCCGATATCAGACCTCGGATCAGCCCGTCCCTCTACTGCTACCAGACAAACAGGCCCTGCCATGTCCCTGAACCGTTTGACCCTGCTCCTGTTGCCTTTGCTCGCGGCCGCGCCCGCATCGGCGCAGACGACCGTCACCGGTCAGCCGGCGACAGGTGGTGCCTCCACCGCGACGTCCGGCGGCCAGACCGCCGTGACGCGGCCGAACGCCGATCACGCCCACGATGGCAAGGCAGCCACCACCGGAACGGCGGCGACCGTGAAGTTGGAGAGGGGCACCAACAGCTTCACCGAGGGTGAGGTCCGCCGGCGCCTTGAGAAGGCTGGCTACCACGAGGTCAAGGACCTCAAGAAGGACGGCGACGGCATCTGGCACGCCAGCACGATGGTGGACGGCAAGCTCGCCAGCGTCGGCCTCGATTTCAAGGGCAACGTCGCGGTCCACTAGCCCGTCCCCTAGCTCGATCTGCCCCACTCGAACGTCCCGGAGTCATCCCATGCCGACGCAGACCCTCTCGGCCTTATACGACCGCTACGACGACGCTGCTGCCGCGGTGACGAAGTTGGAGGCGGCCGGCGTGCCGCACTCGGACATCAGCCTCGTCGGCAACAAGACAGACACCAGCACCTCAGGAACGATCGACACGGCCGACCATGCCGCCACCGGCACCGGTACCGGGGCGACGCTCGGCACGATCCTGGGCGGTGGCGCTGGCCTCCTCGCCGGCCTCGGGCTGATGGCTATCCCGGGCGTCGGTCCAGTTGTGGCAGCGGGCTGGCTCGTGGCGACGCTCACCGGTGCGGGCATCGGTGCCGCCGCGGGCGGTTTGACCGGTTCGTTGACCGGCGCCGGTGTGAGTGAAACCGACGCGCATACCTACGCCGAGGGCGTGCGACGGGGCGGTTCGTTGCTGACCGTGAGGGCGGATGAGGCCCACGCCGGCGTGGCCACGCGCATCCTGGAGGAGCACGGTGCTGTCGATCTCGACGCCCGCGCCCAGGGATGGGAGAGCGAGGGCTGGAGCGGCCAGACTGCCGGTGGGGCTCGAGGCGACACCTCGACCTTGATCGGCTCAGACGCGGCCGCAGGCTCAGTCGTGCGCGAGAACGATGCGGTCAGCGCTCCCATGGCCGGTGTGGACACTCTGATGTCAGGTGCTCGCCGGGTGCGCGTCTACAACCATCCGGTCTGATCCTCCGCATCCATCCTTGGGTCCGGATGTTGAAAGCTTCTGAGATGAAGACGACAGACCGTCGTCACAAGGATGCTGGCATCGGCTTAACAAAGCGATGCAATGCCGGTGCTCTAGACTGTAGCACACGCCTGGCACGAACCGTCCAAGTGCTCATGGAACGGCCGCCCCCCATCCGAAACCACCCTCCCTGGGGCGCCGGCTCTTCATGCGGGTCGTAGGTATGGCTGTGCCGCCTGGGCATGCGCTCAAGATGGCGAGCGGCGGGGCGGGTGTCGAGCGAGGCAGGCACCTCTCTTGCAGAACTCAGTTCGTGCCTCCGGCGCGATCCTGCACGAGATGATTTCGCGATGGTGGTCTCAGCCCGCAAGCGGACGGTGAGCGACTGGACGGATGAGGGATACCGCGGCCTGCGTATCCCGAAATGCACGTCATGCCGAGCTATGACGTGGCGGACCTGGGATCAGCTTCAGGCCCAGGGTGCAGAGGAGGTACTTCTCGTCGCCCGGCGCTTCCACTGCGGGAAGTGCGACCAGATCCCAGCTGGGCTGCCGGTTGTGGTTGGCACCGGCCGGTAGAGCTACTTGCCCCGCGGCACCGGCTCCCCCCTACGGGTCGTGGGTCTGACCGTGCTGCCCGGGCCTGCACTCAAGATGGCGGGTGCTGGAACGAAGGTCGATACGGACCTTCCGCATGTTCGGCACGTTGGCTGAGATGAACGCTCAGATCTCAATCTCGCCAGAGCCTTCCCGCCTCGCTTTAACGGAGTCCGCCCTCGCGGCAGCCGATGGCCTCTGGCGCGCCGAGATGCGTCGGAACTATGGGCCAGACGGGGTGCTGATCTATGCCTTTTCCCCGGAAGGCCAAGGCGATCTCGGGACATCGCTGCGACGGACCTACGAGGCTCGCCGCGTTGCAGTGGCTCTGTGGCGCCACGAGCGGCATCGGACAGCACGTCTGCCATGAGCCCCCAGCCGGATCCACGAAGCGACGAACTGGTGGAAATCGGAGAGGACGTGGTGCGCAAGACCGACAAGCTTGAAGCCCACAGCGCCATGCCAGCATCGAAGCCGACCCGGAACGTCAATGTGCCGGACCCAGAGAAAGGCAGCGAACTTCCGGCCGTTGACGGTGCGACCGGCCACGAAGCTTTTGAAGAGGCCAAGGCAACGTCTGTGCAAAGAAAACAACCGATGCGGCTTAAGTAGGCGATAGGGCAGCCGCTGAATTATATCGAATTCACCTTAGCTTTTGACGTCAGTATTTCTATTTTATTCTACTATCTTGCGTTCTTGTTTGACATATTAGATTACCACCCACGCCTGACGTGTGGCTCTGGCTGAATTAATAGTGATCATCCTAAGAAATGCGCGCGCTGATCCAGGTCTAATGCCTGCCCCTGTGACATTAGCGACTGGACCCGTTGTGTACGACCGACCGTTGCCCGTCCCCTACAGACGGAAATCAAGTCCTATGATCAAGCCCATTCTCGTCACGGCCTTCACCGTGATGCTTGCCACACCCGTTTTCGCTCAAGTTATCGAAACCCCGACCAGCACGACCGTAATCGTCCCGCCCGGCGCTCCCGGGGTCGTCACTCGTCAGCCAGGCTCGACCGGGGAGGAAGGTGCTGCAACCTACTCACCCACTGGCCGGGCTGCAGACGGCATCTCGAACGACTCCGCTGCCTCCGGCAATGAGGGGCAGCCTTCGCGAATGGGTTCGACCGGCAGCGGTGGCGGCAAGTAGGGCTCCCTCCTGCTTAGACGAAGCTTCGCCGCATGAGCGCGGCCCAAAACACCAAGACCGCCGTTTGCCCTTGGGTAAGCGGCCCCGGCTGCCCGTCCTCAAGGGACCGGATACAAAGCTCGAGATTGGTCGGCTGACGCGATCTTGCATCCAAAATGCAAAGGCTACGCCTCGAGAGGCTCAGGTCTTTCAAACTGGAGTGCCATGCCTGATCGTCGCTCTGTCCTCCTGACGCTCGTGACGGCGGCTCTCACGTCGGCATCCGGTGCGGATGCAGTGGGGGCTCCGGAACGGATCCCGCTCTGGCCAGGTCAACCGCCTGGCGGGGGCGGACCACACGGTCCGATCGCTCGCGACGATAGTGGCGCGGTGAGCAATATCGCGACGCCTATGCTCGAGGTGTACCTGCCGGAGAACCCGACCGGCGTCGCGGTGCTCGTCGCCGGTGGTGGTGGCTACACCCGCATCGGGATCGTCAAAGAAGCACTGCCCGCTGCTTTGTGGCTCACGGCGCAAGGCATCACCGCCTTCGTCCTCACCTATCGTCTACCGCGCGAGGGATGGAACGACGGCCCGCTCGTGACATTCCAGGATGGGCAGCGAGCCATGCGCCTGATCCGGGTCAATGCTGATCGGTTTCAGATCGACCCGAACCGCATCGGAGTGATGGGATTTTCGGCGGGCGGCCATCTCTGCGGCATGGTCGCTGCACGCTCGGATTATCGCTCCTATGCACGAGTGGACTTAATCGACGACCTGTCAGCTCGTCCCGACTTTGCAGTGCTGCTATACCCGGTTGTCAGCCTAGGTCCGCCTTATGATCGAACGACCACCCGGCGCTCTCTGGTCGGCGAGACACCTACGCTCGAAGCAAGCGAAGCGTGGTCGCTTCAGACTTATGTTCAGCCAAACTGTCCCACGATCTTTCTGGTGCAAGCCGACGATGACGCGGTGATCAGTCCTGAGCACAGCCGCGTCCTCGACGAAGCATGTCGCGAGGCGCATGTCTCGGTCGAGTATCACCGGTTTGCCGTTGGTGGCCATGGGTTTGGGATCGGCCAATCAGATGCGCCCGTCGCTCTGTGGCCCAGGCTCTGCCGGCTGTGGCTGACGAGCATATCGGTGATGCGCTGAGTGACGAGCCCCAGCAGCATCGAACTGAGCACACTGTCGCCCGACTTGCATAGGGCCGAACCGGTGGAGGGCGCCGTTGTGTCGGATCGACTGCCCGAGCCCGAACGTAAGAGGCTGGTCCGTGACGCACGGGTCGACGTGGTGCGCGGCTTCGCGCTGCTGATGATTTTCGTCGACCACATCCCGCGCAACGCCCCGGCCCTGGTCACGCTGCACAATTTCGGCTTTTCGGACGCGGCCGAGATCTTCGTGCTTCTGGCCGGCTATTCGTCGATGATCGCCTATGGCGGCATGTTCCGCCGAGCTGGGATTTGGACGACCCTGGCCCGCATTGCCCAGCGGTGCGGGCGCATCTACCTGTTTCATGCTGGGCTGCTGTTCGCCACCCTGATAATCGTCCGGGTATGGATGGACCTCACCGGGATTACACCCAGGTTCGGTGTCGCGCCTTTGCTTCAGATGGGTCTGCTGCCCGGACTTCTGCGTGGGCTCGCGCTGAACGCGCTACCGAACTACCTCGACATCCTACCGCTCTACATTCTGCTGCTCGCCCTGTTCCCGCTGGTCTACTTCGGAATGGAGCGTAAGGTCTGGGTCGTGCTGGCTCTGTCGGGTACGCTGTGGCTCGCCGCCAACGTCGACCACACCTTGAACCTGCCCAATGCCACAGCGGTGGACGACGGGTGGTACTTCAATCCGTTCGCTTGGCAGTTCCTGTTCGTGATCGGCGCGGCTCTCGCTCTCGCTGTTCGCGCTGGGGACGGTTTGCTGCCATGGCGGCGTTGGGCTGCAGCGGCGGCCTGCGGCTACATCGTCTTCGCTCTGTTCCAAGGCGGGTCTTGGACGGATTGGGGCCTGCCGGATCTCAGGCCGCTTGCAATCGAGGCCCCAGACAAGAGCCACGTCGTGCTCGTGCGCCTGCTGCACATCCTAGCCCTGACGTACCTGGTCTTCAGCGTTCCGGCGGTACTACGCGCCAGCCGTTGGCGCCCGCTCCGGCTGATTGATGCCTGCGGCCGGCACTCGCTGGAAATCTTTGCAGCCGGTTGCTTGGCGGCCCTCGCCGGCCGCATCCTCTACCGTACCTTCGACGTGACATGGCCGCTGCAGATCGCTGTCAATCTCGGCGGCCTCGCGGTGATGCTGGGTTTGGCTAGCCTTCTGGATGCCCGTGCGAGTAGACGTGCCACATGGGGCGCGCCCGATAAGTGAAATCATCGATCCTGTCGTCGTCCCAGCCTGAGCGCCAGGATCAACGCGCCCGGCCAGCATACGAGGCTGAGCAGGACGATCGGGACGATGGGCTGGCCTTTCCACCACACGATGATGACCGGCAGGAGCAAGCCAGGGATCGCCACAGTGAGGAAGGCCTAGAACTCAAGGTCTGACAGGTCCATCTGCAGTCCGTAGCAGACCTCTACCGCTACGCTTTCTTCACGCCCGGTGGCACAATGCCGGCACCATGCCGATCCGGCCCGAGCACCGCTTCTTCTACCCCATCGACTGGCCGCAGCTTTCGGCCGTGATCCGGTTCGGTCGCGCGCAGGGCCGTTGCGAGGGCTGTGGGCGACCGCACGGGCAGATGGTCTACCACCTCGGTGATGGCCGCTGGTGGGACGCTGACGCTGGCCGTTGGCGCGACGGATGGGGGCGCCGGATCCGGATAAGGACGAACACCAACATCCTCGGTCGCTCTCGTCGAACCCGTGTGGTCCTCGCGGCAGCTCATCGGGACCACAACACCTCGAACAACGCAGACGCCAACCTCGCAGCCTTCTGCCAACGATGCCACATGATCCACGATCGACCCGAGCATCAGAGGCGACGCTGGCGCACGCTGTTCCGACGCAAAGCCCTTGGCGATCTGTTCGGAGGACCCTACGCCTGATCGGTCAGTGCAGACTAAGTACTTGCAAGGCCTTGCGTACCACCCTCTCGGCGCAGGGCTTGTTGAGGAAGTACGCGCACTGGGGCAGCCGGGCCGCCTCCTCAAGGGTGCAGCCCGAGCAGACGATGATCTTCGTCTCCGGCCAGCGCTCAGTGGTAGTATGCGCCAAATCGCAACCGTCCATGCAGCCCGGCATGTTGATGTCCGTGTAGAGGAGAGCAGCGCCGCGGTGCGCCTCCAGAAGGCGCAGCGCTTCGTCCGATCGCTCAGCCTCAAGCACTTCGAAACCGAGTACATCGAGCATGGCCGCTGCCGCCATGCGGATTACGGCTTCGTCTTCAGCTAGGACGGCGAGGGGGCGAGAAGCTGACATGCATCAAGAAATGCGTTCAACCGCAGGGTGTTTCAGCTTGGCCATTAAAAAGCGTCCGCAGGCGGACCATCAACGCACGCGGCCCTCCTTTCCGCGGTGAATTACCCAGACACAGCTGCAACCGAGGGAACGCTTCTGGGTTGAAAGCCCGACTCCTGGCGGAGGCCAGGGTGCTTGTGGATCCAGCCATGCCGACAGAGCTGCGCGACAAAGCCTACATCGACGTGTTCGACCGCGCCGCCCGTGAGCACTGGGCGCTGCGCTTCGCAGTTACCGAGGATCGCCTGCGCAAGGCCGTGCGGATGGTCGGCTCTCGCGTCACCAGCGTCGCCGCCTACCTCGGCCATTCCGCCCTCTGATCGAGCGAGGTCATCTTGGGCCGGGTACTCTACGTCAGCTCGAACGGCGATCGCTGGGTCTTGAAGCGCGGTTCCGTGGATAGCCAAAGCTTCGTCCGGCACGAGGCTAATCTTGCCTCAGGAGGCTACGTCACCGAGATCGGCCTGTCTGCCTTCCTCGCGGCCGACCGTGGCGGGCCAGAGCACCAAGCGCTCTGGCTGCTGATCGCCACGCTGACGGACGGGGAGCCTACCCCAGCGATTGTAGTCGTTTAGACCCAACCGGCACTGCCTCTAGCAGGTGAGTCTTATCGACGAGCAAGGCCGTGGCGATCTCGGACAGCGCGATGTGCTCGATCTCGGCGATGCCGTCGTGATCAGCCACATCGGTCGCCACGAGGAACACGCCCTCGCGCTGCTCTGCGGGCCGACCGGCAATCGCCGCAACCCGACGCAGGTTGTCCGCTCGCCCGGCCCGGG
>NZ_JAKSYP010000055.1:0-2125 GCF_022829625.1 Methylobacterium sp. E-046
CCGGCCCGACGCCTCATCTCTATTTCTGCTGCATCGTCACCGACCCGTGGTCGGGATCGACCGCTGCAACCCGTGGGCCGTGAACGCCCATCGGGATCAAAACCTGTAGCCCGCGGTTGCAGGCCTCCGTGAGCCGGTCGATCCCGACCACGGGTCGGTGACGATGCAGCAGGGATAGAGATGAGGCGTCGGGCCGGATCCCGTGATGACGTGGTTCGGCCCTGTGCCGTTCGGCTTGAGACCGGAGCGACGGTCGCCTCATAGCGCTTGGTCGCGACGGCGTGGCTGCAGGGAATGCTGAGCAACCAGCAGGCGAGTTTCGTGACCAGTACGCGCGCCCGTGCGAGGCCTGCCCCGGCTTGATTTCAGTCAAGATTTTCAAGCTGCGGTTGGCGGCGCGTAGCCGTACCGTTCGCCGAACCACTCAACCGTCGTCCGCGCCCCATCACGGATGTCGGGCTCGTCGGATGCTGCCATCTCGGCGACCACCGCCGCGAAGCTGCCGTTCGGTCCGATGAGGTAGTCGAGGAGGTGTTTGGCCTCGGTTTCGATCTCCTCTTCGGTCATGCCGGCGAAGGCATTGGCCTTGCGCGCCGCCTCCAGCCGGACGACGCGCGCCTCGATCTCCTTCAGCCTCATGACCAAGCCTCCCCGGGCACGAAGCCCTCGCGGGCTAGCAGGGCGGTCGCCCACGCATCCCGCTCGGGGTCGACTGGCTCGCCTGCCACTGCCTGTCGGAGAACATCAATCAGCCCGTCCAGCTCCTCATCCGTGTATCGGTGCGGGCCCGGCTTCAGGTTCGGGTTCTGGTGCTCCAACCGGACGATGCGGGCCTCGATCTCACGCAGTCTCATCGACGTAGCCCCTCAATCTCCATCAGGCGCCGGTTTAGGTCGGCGGCCGTGATCGCCGAGATGTGGGCGTCCACCGCCTTGCCGATGTCGGCAGCTTCGCTTGGTGTGATCTCGCCCGACGACACGGCCCGCAAGAGAGCGGCCGTCGCCATCGGCAGGTCGGCCGCGGTCTCAATCACCGGCAGCTCGAACGTGATGCTGCGATCTCGGCGCGGTGCCAAAAGCCTGTCGAGGCACAGCTTCATCGCCGGGCCGTCGCCCTCCAAGGCCAGTTCAATCGCCTTACGGGACAGGGCTTCGGCCTCACCCTCGAAGATGGCTTCCAGGGCTAGCGTGGAGCGGTTGCGCGAGCCGCGGGGGCGGCCTGCAGGGTTGCCGGACTGGCCGGGCTCAAAGTGGGTGTCCTCGCTCGGCATGGCTCAACGTCCGGTCGGAGTGGTCCTGTAAACAACAGGGCAAAAACAGGAGGATGATAGATAGCACTGGCTATGAGGTTTCACGAATGCGGCTCGTCGGCTGGCTGAGCCAGGGCGCGCACCCCTTCGGATAGATCCTGCAAGGCTGCTACGGCGGCCTGCTGGCGGATGGCGCCTGCATCCTTCCGAACCTCGATGGTAACGGCAGCGGTGAGCGCCATCTGGCAGGGCAGTCTTCATCCAGCTGCGCGACAATCTCTACGGGTATCACGTCCATCTAAAGACACGCATAGATTGGTACGTTTGAGCGCTGTGTAGGCTGCAGGGCCAGCGGCAGAATTTAATATCGAGATCTAATATTTGATAGGGCTCTTATCCCCGACGTAATGCAGCCTGCTTGGCTAGGAACGTGGAGAGCCGGGCATATGCAGTCGCCTGCCGAGATGGTCGTTCCACGCTCGCTCATGGTCGAGCTTATCGACCTGCTGGGTGACTTTTCCCCCGAACAAAATCGGCGGCAGGCCGAGGTACTCGGGATCCGCTTGGCGGACCTGGAGCACAGGGCGCGGTCGCAAGGAGCGCCCGTGGAGACGGTGGCTGCGATCCAAGGTGCGCGCGTGCTGCTCGATCTGGCGGAGATGCCACCCCTCCCACCGGTTGGGAGGACCTGATGGCCAGCAGTTCTACGCCGACCAACCTGCACACGCTGGCGACGAGCTTGACTGTGATGCAGCGGCTGCTCGATCGTCGAACCGCCGATGGAGCGCTCGTGCCGGCCGACCCGGCTCTGATCCAGGCAACAATCGAAGCCGGATACGACGAAGTGCGCCGGATCAGATTGCTGCTCGCCGAGAT
>NZ_JAKSYP010000182.1:0-4141 GCF_022829625.1 Methylobacterium sp. E-046
CTTTGCGACCGTCTCCACGACCAACATCCCGCGCAAGCCTCCCGTTCGAGCCGGAAGGCAGTGTGGATGACTTGTCCTGGGGGTCCCGTTTGGACGCCGATCACCCCGAAAACGGGGTCCTTATTCCACGCCTAATCACACACGCGGTGCCAAGCGGCGCTGAGGTAGCCCTTGTAGTTCCAAGTGTCGTCGGGATTGGCGGGCTGTGTCTGTCCAGCCTCATCCCACGCTCGCACCGCCAACTCATGCTCCCCGGCGGGCAGGTCGAGGTCGATTGTCCAGAACGTCCACGCGAAGGGTGCGCCAACATCGTGCTGCAGGGCGGCTTGCGCCCATGTTCTACCGCCGTCGCAAGAGAGATCGACCCGAACCACGCCGCGATCTCCGGACACGGCATAGCCAGTGACGACGTTCGGCCCGGCTTTCAGGTTCGCACCTCGCGCCGGTTCGCAGATAACGGAGTTGAGCGGCATGGTGTTGATGGTGTGCCCCTTGGCCGGGTCGGCGGTTTCCGCGGTCACGTCCGGCGGGAAAAGCTTGTAGTCGCGGGCCTGGATCGGGTTGTCGGACGGATGGTCCTGCACGGTGATGCGCTTCAGCCATTTCGGGCTGCGCACGCCTGCAAAGCCCGGCACGACAGCGCGTAGCGGGAAGCCGTGCTCGGGCAGCAGCGGCTCGCCGTTCATCGCGAAGGCCAGCAGGGTCTCGGGCGCGAGCGCTTTAGCGAGCGGGATCGAGGCACCGTAGGGATGGCCCTCGACTCGGTCGTGGCTCTCAAACGCGACGTGCAGGTTCGCGCCCTCGGTGATCCCCACCTCGCGAAGCACGTCGCTCAACCGCGCGCCGGTCCAGTCGGCGGTTCCGATCGCCCCGCCGTCCCAGGGATCGCCGGAGACTGGCGCCACCGCGCGCAAGTCAGCGCGGCGGTTGCCCGCACACTGCATCGTGGCGGTCACGGTGGTTTGGGGAAACCGCGACTGCAATCCGTGCAGCGACAGCTCCAGCGCAGTTGAGACCGCACCGTCGACGCTGAGACGGTAGCGGTCCGCGTCGATCTCAGGAAGGTCACCGTGGGACCGCACGTAGAAGTCATCGGCTGCCGTGCGGTAGGCCGCACGTAGCCGAGCGAGGGGCGGCTCGGCGTTGTAGGGCGCGTCCCCATGAACGATCAGGCGTGCCTTACGCTCGGCCAAGTCCGACATCCGGGGCTGCTCCTCGATACAAGGTGGGAACGCGCTTCCCCTCGTTCGGTCGCGGCAGAGTGCCTGCTACAAGAACCCGCTCCCGCAGTGATCCTTGAAGGCGTTCGCCCGCCGGATGTATCCAACCACGGTCCGCGGATCCCGGTGGCCCGATTGGTCCATGATGCGGGCGAGATCACAGGGTCGTACCTTCGCCTCAGATGATGCTCACGATGTCCGTCTGACCGAAGCAATGGCGGACACCCATGCAACGCTCCTGGCTCTTCGCCGCTCCGATTGCCCTCGCCTGCCTACCTGCGGCAGGAAGCGCACAGAGCCCACCCGAGCCGCCTCGAAAGCCTGCGCCAGGCACGATACCGGCTGGCGAGGAAGCTGCGTCAGCCGTTGATCCGGCCGTGCTCGATCGTTGCCGGCAGCGCGCGGATAGTCAGAAGCTCAAGGAAGGGCCAGAGCGGAAAGCCTTCATGGGGACCTGCGTAACGCCGGAGGATTGAGCGAGCAGCTCGATGGGCTAGGCAGGCGACGCACGTCTAAACAAGGCTCACAGAAATTCATATGCAGGGCGAACAACGTGTCATCGCGTTGACATGTCAACAATTTGTCGCGTCAAAATGCTGTCATGTTGCCTTTTCATCCTGTCACGGTGATGAAGTGTAAACGCGGTACCGCGATGATCCGTCAGCCCGTCAGCCCGTCAGCCCGTCAGAAGGTCAACACAATGCGCACACTCGCCCTCGTTTCGCAGAAAGGCGGAGCCGGAAAAACGACGTTGGCTTTGCACCTTGCCGTGGCGGCTCATCGCGCAGGTCTCCAAGTCGCGATCGCAGATCTCGATCCGCAATCATCCGCGTGGAAATGGTCCGAGCGCCGCAAGGACCATCCAGAGGCGGTGGTCACATCGGCAGAGCAGCTCGAACACGTGAAAGCCCAGGCTGCGGCCGGCGGGCTCGATCTCCTTATTATCGACAGTGCGCCGCATGCGGACCGACCGGCCCTCGTGGCCTGCAAGGCGTCCGACCTCGTGCTGATCCCCTGCCGTGCCTCGATCCTCGATATCGACGCGATAGGGCAGACTCACGACCTCACGACCATCGCCCGCAAGCCATCGTGGGTCGTGTTCAACGCTTGCAACACCTCGACGGAGTTCGATCTGGAGGAGGCACGCGCCGGCCTGCGCGAACGTGACATTCCCGTCTACAGGGGCGCGGTCTACCAGCGTGTTAGCTATTCGCGTGGCTTCATCCCGGGCCGGACCGCTCAGGAAATTGAACCTGCGGGGCGGGCGGCGACGGAAATCGAGGATCTGTTCCGGTGGGTGGCCAATCAGATCGGCCTCGTCCTCTCGCAGCCTGCCAACATCGAGGCTGCCTGATGAGCGCCGCACCTCGTTTCAGCCTCCGCGCCGCCGTAACCGATAGCGTCTCGACCGGGCGCCGGGATGAGCCTCCCGCGGTCGTAACGCCCGAGGATACTTCAGAGGCTGCTCCGGTCCAGGCTCCGGCGGCCTCCCGGTCTATCAAGGATACTAAGACCAAGCGCCCCGCCACGCGCCAGGGCGCGCGCGGGATCACCGTGTGGGTCGAACCCGAGGTCTACCGAATGATCAAGCTGGTGGGCCTCGACACCGACATGACCACACAGGACGTGATGATGGAGGCGATCAACGATCTTCTCGCCAAGAGGGGTAAAGGACGCCTCGCGAAAACACGCTGACTTGTCAACACGTCAACGTGTTGATGTGTTGACACGCTGCCAGCACCCGCTGCACGCCGCTGGGATGCCTTTCGCATTCAGCGCCCCCGCGATCTGTCGAAGCGAGACGGCGCCCTAGGGCCTGCACGTTGGTGATGAGTGGGCGAGGTCCATGGCTCGTTCCGCGGCCCGTTGGGTCTAGCGCGCCCTGCTGCGCACCTGCCCGACCTCGCGGTTCGACAGGTTCTCTGGCTCGCCAAGCCGCACGCTACAGCCCTTCGCGAGCCGCCAAGGCCGCTTTGGTCCGGGTCGAGATCATCGTGCGTTCGGCCTGGGCGACCACCGCCATGATGCCGACCACCAGTTCGTTCGCCTCCGGCTTGTGGGCCACCACGAACCGGACGCCGGCCGAGCTTGGCGATCACCAGCGTGGCCCCATGGAGCCGGCAGAGCGCCATGGCTTCCGAGAGGCGAGGACGGTTGTCCCGGGAGCCGCTCTCGACCTCGACCAGTTCGGCTACGTGGCCCCACGAGCCACCCGCGAGGAAGTCGGCCACAGCTCGCCGCTGCGCCTCCAGCCCGGATCGGCCATGCTGCTCAATCAAGACCCGCAGGTAGGAGACAAAGAAAGCCACGGCGCCCTATACTGACGGGTGTGACGGACGTTTAACCCGATGAAACACCCGCCCGCGATGACGCGGCGGACACACCGCAGCCTCCGCGGGACGCCTCTCAAACCCGTGTCATGATCATCCGCCGCAAACGCAGTGGGGGTTGTGTACGAGCCGGCCGAGCCGTGATGGTATGGCCGTCGGATGTTCTGCAGGTGACATCGAAAAAGCGGATCGAAGGCGGCTGCCAAATATGTGGCGGAACTAACACGGTTCCCAGTTCCCGTATGTAACTGGATTAAAACCATGTTGCTGAGCGTAGCAATTCAGGCAAGATCCGGCACCAACAGGCTTCCTCAATCGAGGGCTTGCCGGAGCACGCCACCAAGACGCGGGCCCAAACAAGAATGAGCGGCGCGACCTGAAAAATCAGGCGTGGCCGTCGGTACGGGTCTCATCGTTCTGGGGTTGCTGATGAAGTTCTTGAAGAATTCCCTGCTCGGGTCCGCCGCTGCCTTCGCGGCGGTCGGCGCCGCGCACGCCGCCGACCTGCCGGTCAAGAAGGCGGTTCCGATCGAGTACGTCCGCGTCTGCTCCACCTACGGCGCCGGCTTCTTCTACATTCCCGGCACCGAC
>NZ_JAKSYP010000190.1:0-30719 GCF_022829625.1 Methylobacterium sp. E-046
GCTGTCGAGGGCCTGGGAGGTGAAGAAGTTGGTCGGGTTGTCGAGGGCGGAGTTGACCGTCTTGCCGGTGGCGAGGCGGTTCTGCGTGGTCGCCATCAGCTGCGCCGTGTCCTGCAGCGAGAGCAGGTTCTGACGCGTGGCGGCCGACAGGGTGATGGAGGACATCGTTCGATCTTTCTGATTCAAGCTACCCGTTTCTTGGGTGGGCCAGTAATCGTCCTCCGGAAGTTTCCCGCGAGTTAAAATGATTGCCGTCTCGCGAGAACTCGCAGCGATCGTTAATTGATTACTTCTTGATTTGATCTATTTCGGCACGCTTGCAAGCGGCATTCAATATCTATTAACCATCTTCTGGCAAAGCCGTGGGGGCTGCCGGACTGCCATCACGCTGGTCCGCCTGGGATTATCGGGCGGAGCGGCAGAGCGAGGGCGGCACCGCATCGCGCTTGGAGTTCGGCCGTGATCGTTCAGTCGCCCCTTGAGGCCGCCAACCCGCATCCCTGCGTGCCCGCCGTGTTCCCGCACGTCGCGGTGGCGATTCCGTGCGGCACCATGGTGCACGCCGATTTCGCCGTCAGCCTCGGTACGATGATGCACACGCTGGGCGAGATGCCCATGTCGATCGTCGTCGGGAAATCCTCCATCGTGGCGGATGCCCGCAATCTGGGCCTCGACTACGCCCAGAAGTTCAACGCCGATTACATTCTGTTCATCGACAGCGACATGACGTTTCCGCGCGACGCCCTGCTGAGACTGCTGGTCCGCAACGTCGACATCATCGGCGCGACGTATTCCCGGCGCACGGCGCCGCATCATTTCCTCGGCGACATCCTGCCGGAGCAGCCGGTCGACGCCCCGAAGGGCCTCCTGGAGATGACGCGGATCCCGACCGGCTTCCTGCTCGTCAAGTCGTCGGTCTTCGAGCGACTGAAGAAGCCGTACTTCCGCTTCCGCGTCGACGAAGAGGCCGGCGTGAACATCGGCGAAGACTACGATTTCAGCGACCGCGTCCGGTCCCTCGGTTTCAGGATCTGGTGCGACCCCTACCTGAGCAAGGAACTCGGGCATATCGGCGAGCACGCTTTCAAGCTGTAACCGCTGGATCGCGCCGCGACTCCGCAGGTCCGGTCTGTCACCCGGCTCGCCGCCGCCCGGACACGCGGCGCGACCGACGGCAGGGCTGTCGCCCCGCTGCGCGCGGCCGACCTCGGGTCCACCAAACCAGTGAAAGGACCGGGCCGGCCGCTCCTCGCGAAGGCGGCCCGGCAATTCCGGTATCGCTCCCGGCGCTCTTGCATCCCGGCGCCGGTGATGCGCATCACGCGACCGTCTGACACGAAGGCGTTCCACCTCATAGTGCAGCCTTCGCAGCGCCTCGCCGGTGAGCGTGACGCCTCTCAATCGCTTCGCCCCATTCGTGTGCGCGGAGGCGGGCGGAAGCCCCCCGGATCCGCCGGCGATTCCGGGTCGTCCCGTCAGCCGATCCGCGTGGCCAGCGCCTGCTGGAAGGCTGAGAACACCTTGCGCATCTGCGGCGCCTTGTAGGGATAGATCTCCGCCGAATCCATGTCGTGAACGACCATGCCGGTGTCCGCTTCGAAGATCAGCAGGCGGCCATCGCGGCTCTCGGCGCAATCGAGGACGAGATAGTCGAGACCCAGGCGCCGATGGATCTCCGCGAAGGCCTGCCGGTGGCGTCGCGCGAAGACGGTGTCGAACGCCGCCATCGCGGACGCTTCTTCGGCCTGTTTCCGGGAATCGTCGAGCATGCCGGCGTTCAGGTAATGGATCATCCAATGATCACGGATCGCCATGTGACAGAGGAACGGTGCTCCGTCGATGAGCGCGATCCTGTATTTCCGGTAGAGGCCATCGGGACCGCGGTAGTCGCAGAACTGTGTGAGGTACAGTTCCTCCGCCTGCGCGCCCGCAAGATAGTCTCCGAGCGCGGGCGTATGCTCGATCCGCTGCAGGTCGTTCCCGGCATGCGTGTCGATCGGGCGGACGAGGATGGGAAAATCGAGACCCTGCGGGATGCGCGAGCCTCCCGCGATGAGGCTCGAGCGCCCGGCGCGGAGGATGCGCGGGACGAGGATGCCCGGCGCACCGGCAAGCGCCTCGGCGATCCCGTGGCGCGATGTCCGCAGGACGCTGCGCGGGAGATTGAACACCGGCCGGGTCCAATGCGCTGCAGCTTCGTCCAAGGCTTCGAGGACCGGCTCGTTGGCGCGTGAATACGCGACGCCGACGACGACCACGTCGTGCTCCGGAAGTCGTCGCGGCGCTTCCTGCCCGGGCAGGATGTAGAGGTACTCCACCGAGAAGCCGGGATCGTCGAGAAGGAAATCGACCGGCGTGTTGGCCATGAGGTCGCCGGCCGCCACGATGACGAGCACCCGCGTCCGGGCGCCCGGCGCGTTCGACCGGAGCCTGAAGTGCCTGTGTCCGTGCAGGACATCGGTCTGGAGCTTGAGCGCTTCCTCGGAGCGTTGCAGCAGCAGCAGGATTGTCGAGAGGTCCAGCGCGGCGCCCGCTTCGACCACGCCGTTATTCGCCCCGGCGACGATCGCCTGGGCACAGGCTGCCAGGTCCGATCCCTCGAACGCCGCGCGGATCAGGCGTGCCTGTCCGATCATGGGACTGGGCCAGAACTCGGGGTGCGCAGATGCTTGCATCAGTCCGTTCCGCAGGAGGGAATCGCGCCCGTGGCGAACGGGGATCCGGGGCCCGGAACCGTGCCTGCGGAACACGCAGGCCGGCCCCTGGCGGGACTGTGCCAACCTGCGGTTTACGAACCGCTAATCATGATGGCGGCGGCGTCCCGCAGCCGGGACCCGGCTTCCCGCCGCCCGATCCGCGCCTGCTATCAGCCGCGCCGCGATTGCGATGCTGCGGCCTTTCGCAGGGCATCGGCCAAGGGGCCGGTCGGCGCGACGTCCGGGGGGGCTGCGGGCCGGCTCCGCTGCGGTTCGCGGGCGGGTTCGCCGGTCCGCCGTGCGGATGCCGCCGCGTCCACCGGATCGTCGAGCCGCATCGAGAGGGCAATGCGCTTGCGAGGAACGTCGACGCTGAGGACGAGGACGCGAATGACCTCGCCGATCCGCACCACCTCGATGGGCGATGCGATCCGTCGGCGTGCCATCGCCGAGACGTGGACCAGCCCGTCCTGATGGACGCCGATATCCACGAAGGCGCCGAACGCGGCCACGTTTGTGACCACGCCTTCCAGCTGCATGCCGGGTTTGAGGTCGCCGATCGTCTCGACACCCTCCTGGAAGCGCGCCGTCTTGAAGGCCGGCCGCGGGTCGCGCCCGGGCTTCTCAAGCTCGGCGATGATGTCGCGCACGGTCGGCAGGCCGAAACGCTGGTCGACAAAGGATTCGGGCGTCAGTTGGCCGAGCGCCGAGGGATTGCCGAGGAGAACGCGGATGTCGCTCTTCGTCGCCTTGAGGATGCGGTTGACCACCGGGTACGCCTCCGGGTGGACACCGGAGGCGTCCAGCGGATCGTCTCCTTCCTGAATGCGGAGGAAGCCGGCGGCCAGCTCGAAGGTCTTGGGGCCCAGGCCCGTTACGCCCTTGAGCGCCCCACGCGTCCGGAATGGGCCGTGGGCATCCCGATGGGTAACGATCCTGGCGGCCATCGAGGCTCCCAGACCCGAGACCTGCGCCAGAAGGGCCGGCGACGCGGTATTCACGTCGACGCCCACCGCGTTCACGGCATCCTCCACCACCGCGGCCAGCGAACGCGACAGCTTCGTCTCGCTGACATCGTGCTGGTACTGCCCGACGCCGATCGATTTCGGGTCGATCTTGACGAGTTCCGCGAGGGGATCCTGCAGACGCCTGGCGATCGAGGCCGCACCGCGATGCGACACGTCGAGGTCCGGCAGTTCGCGGGCGGCGATCTCGGAGGCCGAGTAGACGGAGGCGCCGGCCTCGGACACCGTCACCTTCGCGAGGTTGAGGTCGGGATTGTCCGCCACGATCTCGGCGGCGAGCCGCTCGGTTTCCCGGGACGCCGTGCCGTTGCCGATGGCGAGCAGTTCGACACCGTGGGAACGGCACAGGCGGCCCAGCGTCGCCACGGCCTCCCGCCAGCGGCGCTGCGGCTCGTGCGGGTAGGTCGTCTCCACCGCGACGATCCGGCCGGTGCGATCCGCGACCGCGACCTTCACGCCGTTCCGGTAGCCCGGATCGAGCCCCAACGTGACCCGGCCACCGGCCGGAGCGGCCAGGAGGAGATCCTTCAGGTTCCCGGCGAAGACTTGGACGGCGTCGTCCTCGGCCCGCTCGAACAGGCGCGTGCGCAGATCCTGCTCGATCCCGGTCCTGATCTTCGTGCGCCAGGCCGTACGGACGGTGTCGAGGAGCCACGTGTCACCCGGGCGCCCCTGCGCGGCGATGCCGAACCGGCGGCAGATCGCAGTCTCGAACGGGCCCGGAAGGGCGGGCGGCGACTCTGCGCCCTCCGCGTCGAGGTCGACGGCCAGCACCCCCTCGCGCTCGCCGCGCAAGACCGCCAGCACGCGGTGCGACGGCATCCGCTCCAGCCGCTCGGACCAGGCGAAGTAATCCGAGAACTTTGCGCCCTCCTGCACCTTGCCTTTGCGGACCTTCGAGACGAGTTGGCCGCCCCGCCAGAAATCCGTGCGCAGACGGCCGACGAGGTCGGCATCTTCCGCGAAGGTCTCGACCAGGATTGCCCTGGCCCCCTCCAGCGCCGCCTCGCCATCGGCGATCCCGCGTTCGGCGGATACGTAGGCGGCCGCGGCCTCGGCGGGCGCGCGACCCGGCTGCTTCAGTAGGGCTTCGGCGAGCGGTGCGAGCCCCGCCTCGCGGGCAGCCTGCGCCTTCGACCGACGCTTGGGGCGGTAGGGCAGGTAGAGATCCTCCAGCCGCGCCTTCGAATCGGCCGCGTCGAGAGCGGCGGCGAGCGCTGGCGTCATCCGGCCCTGAGCCTCGATGCTCGCCTGGATGGCGCGGCGGCGGTCGTTGAGATCGCGCAGGTAGGACAGGCGCTCGTTGAGCCTGCGCAACTGCGTGTCGTCGAGCCCACCGGTCGCCTCCTTGCGGTAGCGGGCGATGAACGGAACGGTGGCTCCGCCGTCGAGCAGCCCTGCCGTGGCGGCGACCTGCGCCTCCCTGACGCCGAGTTCCTCCGCGATGAGGGCGTTGACGGTCTTCATGCAATCTCCGGCGGGCGGATCGTGATGCGGTGCGAGCGGCGAGCCTCGGACGCCAAGCCGCCGGAAACATGGCATCGGGCGTCTGTTCGGTCCTGGATCGTCAGGAGTGCGGCTGCGCGTTGCCCGTCGCGGCCGCCCCGCCTGCGCGGTCGAGAATGCGCCGGCACGCCTGCCGGTGCCCGATCCTCGTCCGCAGGATGAGCCGTTCTCGCGTCATCGCGAGCTTCTCCGGTATCGTCCCGTCACTGAACGAATCGACGTGACGGACGACGGATGCGCGAGATCAGGGAGGATGAAACGCGATGGCCGGTTCAGCGATCCGGTGTGGTCCGCCATCACCTAATCCTGCTTCGCTGCCCCTTGCGGGATGGCTGGCGGGCTGATCGGACGGCGCCGCCCGCCCGCCACGGTCTCGCGGGATTCGACACGCTGCCCTGCATCGGGATGCCGGTTGATGGGGGCGGACGCGTAGCGGGATGAGGCTATCCGGCATCCTGTGGAAAAGCACGCCGGGCAGCCGTCATTCACAGAGTTGTCTTCAGAATAGCCGATAGCAGTCACCGCCG
Source organism: Methylobacterium sp. E-046 (assembly GCF_022829625.1). Taxonomy (NCBI): domain Bacteria; kingdom Pseudomonadati; phylum Pseudomonadota; class Alphaproteobacteria; order Hyphomicrobiales; family Methylobacteriaceae; genus Methylobacterium; species Methylobacterium sp. E-046. The sequence goes on from NZ_JAKSYP010000190.1 coordinate 5,755, forward strand.
TCAGCGATGGCTTGGAAGTCTCGCAGTCGGGCAGTGCACAGTGTTTTCCGCTCGGATCGCTAGTCCTCGAACTGATTGTCGAGATTGAGACTTGTCCTTGACGACGATCTGTTCACGTCGTCGTTGTGTCGCCGGTTGGCGCAAATCTAGCGCTTCGCATGGCCCGGAGAGGCAGGCGTCCCGTGCAGTTCGAGATACGCGAGAGCAGCCGTTCGCTGTGGTCCTGGGCGCTCCTGAACGACACCGAGGAGACGGTTCTGGTTTCTCGGCGGAGCTTCCCATCACGGGCGCAGGCCACGGCGGCCGCGCTGGCCTTCTCGCAGCTCGTTGCGCGGGCGGGGCGATCCCTCTCGGGTGGCCCGCGGCCGGTCGGCTTCTCCTGACGGCTTCAGCCCGGCACGGCTGAGCGGTCGGACGCGTTTACGCCCGGTGGCGAATGAGGCTGACCACGCTCGAACAGGCGATCACGCAGCCGACGCCCATCGCGCCGAGGCAGCTGATCGTGCGGACCGGCTCACCGCGGGCGAGGACGATGGCGACCGCGAGCGGCAGGAGCAGAAACACGAACATCAGGGTCATGGACAGGTCCATCTGAGAATGGCTGAGTCTAGGACCCGAATGGTTAATCGCGTGTCACGGCTCGCCGCCCGAGAACCGGTCGGCGCCGCCAACTTCGCCCGCGTGAGCGAGCCGCCCTTGGCAGCGTGACCGCGCTGAGCGCGGCGCCACCAGGATCGCCCGTCTCACGTGCAGGCACGGCCCCCCCGTTGGCGGCCATCCGTCAGAGCCGGACCAGCCGATCGACGAGCGCCCGGTCGTGCAGCAGCGCCAGCCGCTCCTTCGGCGAGAGCCACGCCTGGGCCTCCGCCACAGTCTCGGCTTCGCAGATCTTGGCGGCGGCGAGCGTCTGGTCCGGGTCGATGGCGCCGCGCGGCCTGGATTGCCCGGGGGGCAGCATCCGGTCATGCGCTTTGGCGAGAATGGGATCCGCGTTGAGCGCCGCCAGCGCATCGTCAGCGTCGAACCCCAGCGCGGTGTTGCGCGCGGTCAGGGCGGCGGCGCGCAGCGCGATCTCCGGCGGTGCCGCCTCTTCGGGCGTGCCGAGGAGGCGCCGGTCCTTCAGGGCGAGACCGAGGCCGAGCTGGCCGCTCGCCCAGGAGATCGGGATCGCCAGCACGAGGCCCAGAATGGTGGGGCTCATCCAGAGGAACAGCGACGTGGCGATGGCGAAGGCAGCGATCCCTGCCACGAGCCCGAGCACCATGTGCCAGCGGTGCCGGACGACGATGTCGCGCAGCGGGATCGAGCCGTCGTCGCGCCGCTGCGGGTTCCAGCCCGTGTCGCGGCCGAGCAGGATGCTAACGACCGAGCCGGACTGGATCACCATCGCGACGGGTGCGACCAGCGCGGAGAGCAGGATCTCGACGAGGCTCGACATGATCAGCCGGCCGGATCCCCCGCAGGCGCGGCGCACCCGGCCATCCAGCAGGGCCAGGACCAGACCGAGGATCTTCGGGGCGAGCAGCACCGCCATGGTCAGCCCGAACAGCTGCAGCGCTCGGACGGGATCGAACCGTGGGAAGACCGGCGAGAAGCCGGCGCCGCCGAAATAGTCGGGTCGTTCCGTGGCGGTCTGGAGGACCAGCAGGATGCCGACCACCAGCTGGAGGAGCCACAGGGGGGAGGCGAGGTATCCGGCGATACCGGTGGCGAAGTGCTGGCGGGTCGCCGGATGCAGCCCGGATGCGCCGATGACCCGGGCGTGCTGAAGGTTGCCCTGGGCCCAGCGTCGGTCGCGCACGGCGACGTCGATCAGCGAGGGCGGGCTCTCCTCGTAGGAGCCCGGCAGACGGTGGAGCATGTAGACCGCCCAGCCGGCCCGGCGGATGAGGGCCGCCTCGACGAAGTCGTGCGACAGGACGTGGCCGCCGAAGGGTGGTTTGCCGGGCAGGTCGGGCAGGCCGCAGGATGACGCGAAGGCGTGCGTCCGGATGATGGCGTTGTGACCCCAGTAATTGCCGTCCCGGCCGGACCACGCGGAGAGCCCGGCGGCGATCACCGGCCCGTAGATGCGGGCGGCGAATTGCTGGAGCCGGGCGAACAGTGTGTTCCGGTTGATGATCAGCGGCAGGGTCTGGATGATGCCGGCATCCGGGTCCGCCTCCATGGCGGCGGCGAGCGTCACGATGGCCGATCCGCTCATCAGGCTGTCGGCGTCGAGCACCAGCATGTGGTCGTAGTGCCCGCCCCAGCGGGTGACGAAGTCGCCGATATTGCCGGCCTTGCGGTGATGGTTCTTGGGCCGGTGGCGATAGTAGAGCCGGGCCTCGGGGCCGAGGCGGTCGCGCAGGTCCAGGTAAGCCCGCTCCTCGGCGATCCAGGCATCGGCCTGCGTCGAGTCGGACAGGATGAACCAGTCGAAGTGCCGGCCGAGCCCGGTGGCGGCCACGGCCTCGTGCATCGCCTCGACGCCCGCGAAGGTGCGGGCGGTCGCCTCGTTGTAGACCGGCATCAGCACCGCGGAGCGGGTCGACAGAGCACCCGGGATCTGCGGGGTCGATCCGCGCCGGAGCAGGGTCGCGAAGCCGAGCAGCCCGCTGGTGAAGGCCAGGGTGATCCACGAGAAGGTGAGGCAGAACAGGACGACGAGCACGAGCTGAAGCGCGGTCGGGCTTCCCGAGACCGACACGGTCTGAACCATCTGCCAGCCGCCGTAGGCCGTGAGGGCGGTGGCGCCTCCGAACACCCAGAGGCGAGCGAGCCAGGGGCTCCTCGCCGGCCGCGCCGGCCTGTGGGCGCTGGCCCCGTCCCAGCGCGCAAGGTCCTGAACCGGCATCGCCAGCGGTGCCTCCGGCGGCAGACCCGGGCCGGCGGCGTACGGCGCCGGGTCCGATCCGGGCCGAAGCTGCGGCATATCGGGCGGGATGATCGTCTCGTCCAAGGACATGGTGCAGGCGGCCCCTCGAAGGCGGATGTCGGCGGGGATCACGCGGTCCACCGGAACAGCCAGGTCTCACTGGCGCGGGCCTGACCGCGCCGGAGGGCGAGACGCAGCTCCACGGCCCGCTCGCCACCCGGATCGAGCTCGAACAGGATCCGCAGGGTCTTCCGCTCCGGATACCGGAACCGGTCCTGGCGGGTGATCGTCCCGGCCGAGGCTCCGAGATCGACGTCGATGTCGCCGGGCTGGAACAGTGCCTCGCCCTCGAAATCGACCGCGAAGAGGCGGCGATTGCCGCCGCTGCCATGACCGCACCGGCTGCCGCACACCCGCGCGACCTCGGGCGGCAGAGGATCGGGCCAGCCTTTGGACCAATGCTGGCGATAGAGGAATCGCATCTCGCCGCCCTTGGCGAGCTTCGCCTTGGGTCGCCAGTAGGCGAACACGTTCTCGTTCAGCTCGGAGTCGCTCGGGATCTCCAGCAGCGTCACCGCGCCCTCGCTCCAGTCGTCCTGTGGCTCGAGCCAGAGGGATGGACGCTGCTCCCAGTGCCGCCGGTCGTCCTCGAAATCGGCGTAGGCGCGGGCGCGCTGCATCAGGCCGAATCCCTTCGGCCCCCGGTCCACGAAGGCCGAGACCTGCAGCGCCTGGGGGTTGTGAACGGGGCGCCAGATCGGTTCGCCGTAGCCGTTGCGGATCGCCAGCCCCTCCACCGAGAAGGCCGCCGCACGCAGGTCATCGACGCGGTTCCGGTCGAGCGGGCCGAAGAGGTAGCTGCCCTGCATGCCGCCGAGGCCGATATGGTCGATCTCGGCCCTGGCGAACACGGTCCCGTCGATCGCGGCGGTCGAGGCCTCCGGACCGGGGGTCAGCGTCAGCCGGAACGCCGCGGTGGCCGACTCCGAATCAGCCAGGGCGTGGACGACAACCGGCTGCCCAGGGGCGGGAACCTCCACGAACAAGGCCCGGAACAACGGAAATTCCTCCCCGCGGGAATCGGCCGGTCGCAGGGCGAGGGCCCGGGCGTTGATGCCGAAATCCTGGCCCTGGGCCACGAGTCGGAAAAAGGAGCCGCCCTGGAACAGCGCGAAGTTCGTGAGCCCGTCGGCGTCACCGAAGCGCGCACGCAACCGGAAACCCGAGAAGGCCGTCTCCGCGGTCAGATCCGGAAGCTCGATGCCCAGGGAGACGAAGGCCGCCCTGTCGTACGGCACGGGCTGCACGAGACCGTCCTCGATGAGGAACAGCGACACCGGCGTTTCGAAGATCGCGCCGCGCAGGAGCGGCTCCAGCACGTAGCCCGCGTCCCGATTCGCCCAGATGGCGCGGCCTTCCGCCGGACGGATCGTCTCGTAGACCTCCCGCGAGAGAGCCTTCAGGGCCGCCGGCACGTCGTTGGTCTTGGGGGCGACGTAGGGCACCTTCGCCCGGGCCCTGGCGAGATCCGTGAGCGTGTTCGCCTCGAACGCCTCGCCGGGACCGGGCAGCGACGGCAACTTCTCCGGGTCGGCCGCCCAGGATGCTGTCGGGAGTGATCCCGCGGCGGCGCCCAGCGCGCCGGCCAGCATGGCGCGGCGGGTCGGGGCGGCTGAAGGTCCGACATCGGTCGTCATACGGTCGAGGATCTCACGTCTCGGTGGGGCGCCTGTATCCGGGCGTCCGGCTGAACCCGGGGTTAAGCAACCGGCAGAACCGCGCGTGGCTCCGTTGACTTAACGCGAGCCGGCTCTCTAATTCGCCGACCTGCATCGAAATCGGGGAGGCAGCATGGGGTCGTTGCGAGTCACAGGCCACGGCGTTGATCTCGGAGAGAGTCTACGCAGCCGTGTCGAGGAACGCATGTCCGCGATCCAGGCCAAATACCTCGACTCGCACATGAACGGATCCTGCTCCGGCCATGTCACGCTCCGGCGAGATGGAACGGCTTTCCGAACGGATTGCGTGCTGCACCTCGTGTCAGGTCTCACCATCGAGGCGAACGGTTTCTCCCACGATGCCCGGTCGAGCTTCGAGCAGACGGCCGAACGTCTGGAGACACGGCTGCGCCGCTACAAGAACCGGTTGAAGCAGCACGCCACGGGACCCGGCGACGACGCGGCGGTGGAAGCGGCCTACGCGGTGCTCGCGGCCCCGGCCGAGGAGGAGGTCGATGACGAGGAGGCGGGGGAGGGGGACACACACCCGCCCATCGTCGCCGAGAGCACCAAGACCCTGCAACGCCGCACCATCGGCGAAGCCGTCACCGCCCTCGACATGACGGGATCCCCAGTGGTCGTGTTCGTCCATGCTGGTACCGGACGCGTCAACGTCGTATATCGGCGCAGCGATGGCGCGATCGGCTGGGTGGACCCTCCGAACGCCGTCGACTGACGCGGCGGGTCGGGAGGAACGGAGCCGGAACCGGCTTGTTTCCCGGTCGATTGAAAGGCAGGGGCATGGCCGCAGCGGCCAACTTCGCCCCTGCGACGAGGCCCGGTCCGATGTGGGCGGGTGACGGGGCAACGGTCGTTCGATGCCAGTTCTGGAATTCCTTGACCCCGAATCGGTGGTGCCGTCGCTGCGTGCGCGGGCGAAGAAGCAGGTGCTACAGGACCTCGCCGCGCAGGCGGCGAGGCGCCTGCCCGCCCTCGGCGAACGAGCGGTCTTCGATACGCTCCTCCAGCGGGAGCGCCTCGGCTCGACCGGCATCGGCGACGGCGTGGCGATACCGCATGGCAAGCTGCCCGGTCTCGACCGACTGTTCGGCCTGTTCGCCCGGTTCGACCGGCCGGTGGATTTCGAGGCGCTCGACGGGCAGCCCGTGGACATCGCCTTCCTGTTGCTGGCTCCGGAAGGCGCGGGGGCGGACCACCTGAAGGCGCTGGCGCAGGTCGCACGGATCCTGCGGGAGCCGGGGATGCTGGCCCATATCCGGGCGGCGCGGGACGCCGGCGCGCTCTACGCGCTCCTCACCCGTTCCACCACACCCCAGGCGGCCTGATGCCGGCATATCGGATCCTCGCCGCGCTGGCGCTTGCCGCAGGCCTGGCCGGACCGGTTCTGGCGCAAGGCGACTCCACCTGCGCGCGCGACCTCCTCGTCGCACAGTCGATGCAACGACAGGCCATCGATCAACTCGAGCAGGTGGACAGCGACGACGCGAAGACCTGTCGGGTCTGGCGGCGGCATGTCGAGACCATGCGGCGGGTGGCGAGCGTTTACGGGCGCTGCCTGTCCGGCTCCGAACGCGGCGAGCGCCTCGCTCAGGTACAGGGCTCGGACCGGGAATTCTCCGCCGCGATCAAGGCGCGGTGCAAGGGATCCTGAGGCACCGGCCGATGGAGGTAGCCCGCCCTCGACCTCAAGGTCGTGTGAAGGTTCGGGCTGCGCGACTCGAACAGGGCTTGCGGGCAAGGCCTACAACCAAGGCCTGCACCCAAGGCCTGCGAGGCTGCCGCAAAACCCGGGGCGGCCTCATGGCCTCAATCCACCCGGCGCAGCATCCGCGGCTCGGCCACCATCTTCACCGGCTTGCCTCGCCCGATCAGGATCGCGGCCCGGGAGCGTTCGGGATCCGTCTCGAACCGGGTGCGCACCCAGCTCGCCAGGAACTTCACGTACTCGGAGGCGACCAGCTTGGCCGCCGGGGGGCTCTGCCACCACCGGTCGGCATCGAAGGCGTCCGTCACGACCGGGTGCGGCAGGACGCGGTCGCTGTCCTGCAGGGCGTGATCCAGTTCCACCAGCGTGCGCGGCATGTGGTAGTTCGACGTGACAACCGCGACGGTGCTGAAGCGGTGCGCCCGCATCCAGCGCCGGGTCTCGATGGCGTTACCGATCGTGTTGCGCGCCCGATAATCGAGGTCGACGCAACAGGCGATCAGCGCGTGCTGCGTCGGGTTCAGGCGGGCGATCTCATCGCGGCTGGTGCGCTCGTTGACACCGGTGATGAGCAGGCGCCGCCCGTACCCGCCAGCCAGCAGGTCGATGGCGTCGCCGATCCGCTGTGCGCCCCCGGTGAGCGCCACGATGCCGTCCGCCCTGTCGGGGGGCATCCGCTCGTGACGGGCTAGGGCACCGACGAAGATCAGGAAGCCGGCGACCAGGGCCAGCGTCCCCAGCCCGGCGCCGAATCCGCAGGCCCACAGGGCGATCCGAGCCTTCGGGGACGGCTTCGCGGCCGCGACGGCACGGTCGGGGTGCCCCCTCTCGTGCCAGGTCCAGCCGACGATGTCGGTCGCGAGCGGATCCGATGCGCGCAGCATACGCGTGATCATTCTCCGGAGGATCGGCCCCGATTGCGGCGGCCCGGAGGCCGCGCTTCCAGCCCCGTACACAGCGCAACGATTAGGTTTCCAGACGGTAAACGTACGGGCGAGACCCTCTTTTTCCACCCGTGTCGACAGGCGGCACCACGTTCAGGTCAGGAAACGGCGGACGGTGATGCGTGAGACGACGCCGGTGACCAGAGAGGCGATCACGCCGATCAGGATGACGCTCGCGTAGCCGCGAAGCCCGACATGGAAGGCTCCGAACAGCGCTTCCACTTCCTGACCCGCCGGTCCAGACCGGGCGGCCCGCGCCAGCAGCCCGGCAAGCACGAAGGCGAGAATCGCCACGCCGGCCCCGATCGCGCCGCCGCGCAGGCCGAGGCCGAAGAAGCGCCGCTGGAAGGCCCGGGCGATGTAGTCGTCGTCGGCCCCGACGAAGTGGAGCACCTCCACGACCTCCCGGTTGCTCGCCATGGCGCCGCGCGTCGCGAAGGTCACGGCGAGGCCGGTCGCGATCAGTACGAGCACCACGAGCCCGACACCGATGCCCACGAACGCGTTGGCGGCCGTCGAGAGCCGTTGGAGCCACAGGACGTGGTCGTCGAGGCTGGCGACCCCGGGCAGCGCCTCCACGAGCCGCGACCGGAGCCCCTTCAGGTCGGCGGATTGCGTGTTGCCCAGCCTGAGGGCGATGAGCCGCGGCACCGGCAGGTCGGAGAGGTCGAGGCCGCTGCCCAGCCAGGGCTCCAGCAGGCGCTCGGCCTCGGCCTTCGAGAACACCCGCGTCTCGGCGATGCCCGGCTCTGCCTTGGCGATGGTGGCGGCGCGGGCGACGTCCGCATCGACGTCGCGGCCGGGACCGGGCCGGATCTGGATCGTGATCTCCTGGGCCACGTCGCCCTGCCACTGGACGGCGTTGGCAGCGACCATCTCGGCCGCGCCGGCGCAGAGCCCGGCCAGGAAGGTCAGGATGGCGATGACCGCCGCCAGCGAGCGCCCGGCCGTCGTGTCGGTCGGCACGAGGGGCGCGTTGCGGCGCAGGTTCGCCGGCGTCGCCGGGTCCGGGATTCCGGCCGGGGGCAGCGTCCGCCCGCGCGAGGTGGCCTGACTGCTCATTCCTCGATCCGAAGCCGGCCGTCGCCTAGAACCATCCTGCGGGCATCGACGGCGTCCATAATGCCGAAATCGTGGGTGGCGATGATGACGGAAGTCCCCAACTTATTCAGCTCAAGAAACAGTCGCAGGAGCCGCCGCCCCAGGCCCGGATCGACGTTGCCGGTGGGCTCGTCCGCCAACAGCAGGTCCGGCCGGGCGATCAGCGCCCGGGCGATGGCGGCGCGCTGCTTCTCCCCGCCCGACAGGAGGGGCGGCAGGGCGTGCATGCGCTCCCCCAGTCCGACCCAGCGCAGGAGTTCAACGACCTCCGCCCGGTAGCTCGTCTCGGCGCGCCCCTGGACGCGCAGCGGCAGCGCCACGTTCTCGTAGGTGGTGAGGTGATCGAGCAGACGGAAATCCTGGAACACCACGCCCATGCGCCGCCGCAATCCGGTCAGCGCCTTCGCGGAGATGCTGCTCACCTCCTCGCCGAAGATCGAGACCAAACCGCGCGTCGGCCGCGCCGAGAGCAGGATCAGGCGCAGCAGGGTCGTCTTCCCTGCGCCCGACGGCCCCGTGAGGAACTGGAACGAGCGCGGAGCGATGCGGAAGCTGACGTCGGACAGGACCTCCGGCCCGAGGCCGTAGCGCATGCCGACGTTCTCGAACTGCACCACCGGCCGCTCAGCGCCGGGCAGCAGGCTCTTCATGTTCGCCTGGAGGTTCAAGGCCGTGCCGTGTCTCGTCTGTCGGTGGATCGGGAATCGCCGGACGGGCGGGCGTTTTCAAGGCCTGAGGGATTTCACGCCCGCTTAACCCTGTTCGGCCACACTTTCTCAAGCGAATTCACTCTCCGGCGCGGTCCGGCCGGTCGTTGCGAGTATGGCGCGTATGCTGATCGTCTGCCCGAGCTGCTCCAGCGAGTACCGGATCGATGCCGATCGAATCGGCATGGAGGGTCGCTCGGTTCGCTGCGCGGCCTGCCGCGAGACGTGGTTCATCACTCCAGCCGATGTCCTCGCCGGTCACGAGGCCGAACTCTCGGCCGGGATCGGAGCCGACCCCGACGCCGATGCGGCGTGGGAGGAGGCTACCGCCTTCGTACGGCGGGATTCCGACGTTCCCGCCCCGGCGATCCGGGTACCGGACCGACGGTCGCTGCGCGGCGGCGGTGCCAGGCGCGCGTTCGCCGGCTTGTCACCCAGCCTGGCCCTCGGTCTGACCCTTCTTGCGGCGCTGCCCCTCGTGTGCCTCGCCCGCACGAACGTCGTCCGCGCGATCCCGCAGACCGCATCCCTGTTCGCGCGGATCGGCCTGCCGGTGAACCTGCGCGGCATCGAGATCCGGGACGTCGTGGCCTTCAGCAACCCCGCGGAGGACGGCCGGCCGGCAGAATTGGTGGTGGAGGGCGATCTCGTCGGGGTGGCCCGTGCCGACATGCCGGTGACGCCGCTGAGCGTCGAGATTCGCGATGCGGGCGGTCGGGCCGTGCAGACCTTCTCGGTCCCCGCGCCGCGCGCCACCCTCGCGGCGTCGGAGACGGCTCGGTTTCGCGCCAGTCTGACAGCCCCGCCGCCGCAGGGTCGTGCCGTGGTGCTGCGCTTCGCGGAGGCCGACGCGGCGCGCGCCATGCCGCGGTCGACGGCGGATCATTGACCGAACCTCGGAGGCAACGCGCCGGACGCGCTCCGTCAAGGCCCGCCCTTCACCGTTCCGGCGCCACTGTCAGCTCTGTTCCTGTTTTGTGCGTGTCGGGACTGATCTTGGGCCGATCCGGGAGCATGGGGCTCTCGCTCGGTGGGCATTCACGAGACGGTCCCTGTCCTCATCGAGACGACCGAGGCGGTCGAGCCGAAGCGGGTGTTCGACTACTGGCGCAGTACCGCCCTGGCGCGTGGACGCGCCGCAGCTCGTCATGGATCACCCCTTCGCGGCGGCCCGTAGGGGTGCCCTGTCGAAACACGGCGCGATCCTGCGCACGATCAGCAACCCGATCGGGGTCGAGCGCATGGCCCGCCACGCTCGCACGGACGGACCCGACGACATCGCAATCGTGGTCCTCCTCCAGGGGACAGGCTACCTAGAGCAGGGCAATCATGGGGGATTGAGGGGTGCGGGCGACATCGCGATCCACGGCATGGACCAGTCATTCGCCATCGGCAGCCGCGACAGCTACGAGGAAATCCGGCTTCAGGTACCCCGCGCCGCGTTCCTCTCGCAGGTCGGCAAACCGCAGGCCTTCGCCGGTCGCAAGCTCGACGCCACGCCGCTGAGCCACCTCTTCATCGGCTATCTCCGCCCCGTCTCCGGGGCGGTCGGCGGCAGGACGCAGGCGGAAGCCGGCATCGCCCGGGACGGTGTTGCTGCTTGCTCCGCATCCTCACTGAGGGGCAGGGTGAGCGGAAGGATGGGAACCTGTCCGTCGCCGTGCGCGCGCTGGCGCTGGCCCATATTGAGCGTCGGCTGCACGATCCGGAATTCGGACCCGAAGCCTTCCCGGCGGCGCTCAGGATGTCGCGCAGCCGGCTGTCCGCAGCCTTCACCGGGGACGACGGCGTCGCGGCCAAGATCCGCGACGCTCGGCTCGACCGAGCCTACCGGCGCCTCGCCGCCGTCCGCGGGCGCGTACAGGTCGCGTCGGTGATGACCAGCTGCGGCTTCACCGACGCGGCGCCCTTCAGCCGGGCGTTCCGCCGCCGCTTCGAGCTGGCGCCGCGGAACCTTCTCGGCGCGCGCAGCGGCTGATCGGCTCAGATTTGGCTGCCGGGCGTGTCCGTCATGGGGCGACCGGGGCTCGCAGCGCCGCCCGCCACACGCTTGAGTGCGGCGGAGAGGCTGAGGCTCCGGCGGATCACAACCAGACCGATCCGTGCCAGCCGGATCTGATTCGGCAACTGCCTCGGGCCGATGGGCCGGTAGGCGAGGCGTGGACTGGCGCGTTCGGCCTCCGCGATGGCTTGTCCGAGGGGAAGTGCCGCGATCCGCTTTGCCTCCGCGGCGGCGATCCCGATGGTCCGCGCCCAGCCGGCATCGCGCGCGAGCAGCCCCCTTCCGTGCAGACGGCGGAACCGCCGTCGCCACAGGTAGCGGAGCACGGCCCGGGAAAAGGTCTCCATGCGGGCGTCGCACAGGGCGTCGGGTTCCTCGCAGCGCGAGCGGATCGTGTCGGCGACGCCGCCAGGGGCGCGTCCTGCAAGGCGCGCCGAGATGGTCACGCAGACGTCGGTGGCGTGCCGCACCCGCAAGCCGTGTTCGAGCAGGCGCGCGATGAAGGCACCATCCTCCCCGAGGGGGATCTCCGGCATTCCGCCGACTTGAAGATAGGCTGCACGCGTCACTGCCAGGGTCGCGCCGATCGCCGTCCGATGGCAGGGCCAGGGATCGTTCGGATCAGGGTCGAGGCGCGCCTCGGCCTCGGTGATCAGGGCATCGTAGATGTCCTCAAGCCGACCGCGTGCGGGCAGGGCGGGCGGCAGCAGCGCCGCCTCGGCGGCGTCCAGTTCGACCCGTCCGGCGACCGCATCCGCTCCCGCTTGGATGGCAGCCCGATTACGGGCGATCCAGTTCGGCGGCACCCGACTGTCGGCGTCGGTGGACAGGATGATCCCGGCCTGACCGGCATCGCCGAGCCACGCGGCGGCGGCATCCATGGCCCGGCGCCGCGCCCATCCGGCATGCGCCCCAGCAAATTCCTCGACCAGGATCCGGACCGGGATCGACAGCCTCGGGACGAGATCCGAGACGATCGCCTCGGTCCGGTCGGTACAGTTGTTCAGGAACACCACCAGCCCGAGGCTGCCCGGCGCGAGTCCCTCCTGGGCATCGAGGGCCAGCAGGCAGGCCGCGATGCGCTCCTCCTCGTTGCGCACGGGCACCGCCACGACGGCGTCGGGGCTCGGGGCGGCTGAAGGTGGGGCGCTCGTCACCGGTCGTCTCTCCATCGGGCCCCGCCGCGAGTCGGGGCCTCAGGCGCTATGCCGGGTTCTGGCTGAACGAAAGCGGAAGGCGCGGCGTGTACCGCTCAGAGCGTCTTCTCGAGGAGACCCTCGATCCATTCCTGCTGGGTTTCGCCCACGGAACGCCCGACTTCGGTCGCGCCCTTGTAGGCGATCAGCGTGCTCTGCATTCGGGCGTCGAACCGCCTCAGCAGATCCTTCTGGCTGTCGAAGTCGATCGCGAAGACCTGGAGGTTCCTGAAGCGCGGATCGGCGGCCAGCTTCTCGATGATCGGCTTCTGCGTCCGGCAGATGGGGCACCAGGGCGCGCTGATCGCGATCAGGATCGGTCGGCCTGCCGTGCGCGCGGCCTCGAAGGCGGCATCGGAAAAGGGCATTTCCCCGCCGGCCCGGGCCGGTCCCAGACCAACCGACAGGAGGAGACCGGCCAGCGCCAGGACGTGCCGACGGGTTTTCATGCTGCGTACTCCCGGGCCGCACCACCACAGTCGGGAACGCGGCGTCGGACACACGCTACACGATGCGACGGCAAAGCGAGCGCCTGGCGCATCGTTCGAAGGTCCCGGAAGGCGGAGGCGCGCAGTCACATCATCGAGATGGCGCGCTGAGCCGATCCTCCGCGACGAGCGCGGCGATCTCCTCGGCACCCACGGCGTCCAGGGGCTTCCGGACACGGAGTCCCCGCGTCGGCTCGTCGGCGCGCATAACCAGCACGATGGTCTCCATGTCGGGGCAACCGGGATCGGCGCAGGCGATCTCGTTGACGGCGAGCGCATCGGCCCCGCCGAGACCGAGGGCCTGGGCGAGCTCCCGCTTGAGGCGCGCCGCGATCTCGGCGCGCTCGGCCGAGCGGGCCCGCCACGCCTTCAGGCTTACGAACGCCATGCTGAATAAAAATACCCCGGTGGGCTGCCGCGTGGCCCTGCCTGATCCGACCGGTCAGGCCTGAAACGACGGCGCGAGTTGTAACATTGTTGCATCAGCGCGGAGCGGTCAAGCGACCGCCCGCAACGAACGCTCGAAACATTTGCGCTGCTCGCCCGTAATGCCAGCACAAGCCTCGCACGAACGGCAATCTTCTGCTGGACATCGCAGTCGACAGCATGGCGATCCTTCTGCGAGGTGCGTTCGAGCGCGTAGAGGATGTGTCATCTTGCGACCCTGGCGGGACGGACCGAACGATCGGCGCAATTATCATCACGGTAACTTGAAAGAGGCCCTCATCGAGGCCGCGCGCCGATTCATCGCTGAGCGCGGTATCGGTGGTTTCACGCTGGTCGATGCCGCGCGCCTCGTCGGTGTGACCCCCGCGGCCCTGTATCGCCACTTCCGCGGTCGCGAGGCCCTGCTGGAGGAACTTGCGGGGCGGGGATTCGCGGAACTCGCGGCCCGGCTTGCCCGGGCCCTGACGTCGCGGGGAACACCGTTGGAGCGGTTTACCCGCATGGGCGAGACCTACCTCGCCTTCGCGGAAGAGGAACCCGCCTACTATGCGGCCATCTTCGAAACCCGGGGAGGGCAGGGCGCAGCCAGCGATGAGGCCGGCTTGGCTTCTGCCAGCCCCGCCGCGCGACCGAGCCCGTTCGACCTGCTGGTCGAGGCCCTGCAAGCGACGTTCACCGACGGCTTCGGCGGTGTCGCGCCGCGCTTCATCGCCCTGGAGGTATGGGCGCTGGCCCACGGCCTGGCGACACTCTCGGCGGCCGGGCACCTGCCGCGCGGGCCGGGTTTCCCCGACAAGTACGAACTCCTGCGGGCCGGAGTCCTCGCGCTGGTTCACGGCGCGGCGCGGCGCGACGAGCGCGACCCCCGATCCGACCGGCCTTGAAAGGCGCACGCGTCACACGCATGTTAACCGCGTTCACATGGACAGCGGAGCACTGCCGTGACTTCTCAATCCTCCTCTCCCTGGGCGAACGGCCGGCTCGGCCGGTCCGGCCCGTTTCCGCGTCGGTCTCTCGAGATCGGCGCCATCGTCGTCGGTTTCATCTACTGGTGGCCGGTGGGTCTGGCGCTCGTCGCTTGGAAGTTCGCTGGCTACCCCGCTTTCGCCGAACTGCGTGACCAAGCGCGTCGCGCGGTTTCCGATTTCGAGAGTGCTCGGCCGGCATCGCGGTTTGCCCGTGCCTTCGAGGCGGCGAGCCGCCGCGACTCCAGCGGCAACGCTGCCTTCGACGCCTACCGCCGCGCCGAGCTCGACCGGCTGGAGGCGCAGCGCCGCGCCCTGGCGGAGGAGAGCCGGGCCTTCGCGGAGTTCGTCGAGGAGTTGAAGCGCGCCAAGGATCGCGAGCAGTTCGACGCGTTCATGGCCAAGCGCCGCCACGAGGGTGGCGAGACCCGCTCCGTCTGACACGGTCGCGGTCCGGGCTGATCGGCCCGGACCGCGTCACGCATCCACGATGCGTGGATCGTCGGCGTCGGATCGAGGACACAGCCGACCTCGACGGTCAGGGGGTAAGATCATGCCGGCGGTCGGACCGCCTCGGCACGACCCGCTTGGCGCTCCGAGGCCCGATCATCGCAATGGCTCGCAGCCTCATGGCCGCGTCCGAGACGCGATGATGCCGTCCGTCACCACCGCGACCCGACTGCCCTTCCGCACGCCTCCCGGACGCGGCCCCTCGGCCGAGTGACCATCGGCACATTTCCCGGCACAAGCCGGTGAGGAGACGGGATGCCGGAAGACCCGCCCGCTCGTTCAGCGGGGCGTCCCGCTCATTTGGCGACGTTCATCCGATCCCGCAGCGTGCAAGTTGCACCGCGTCGCAGGCTCCGGCATTGCTCAAATGGCGGGAGCGGAGGGGATTAGCATGCCAACGGGTCGCGTCACCGTGGTGGATCACCCGCTTGTACAACACAAGCTCACGCATCTTCGGGACAAGAACCGCTCCACCAAGGGCTTCCGCCAGATCCTAAACGAGATCGGCATGCTCCTGGCCTACGAGGTGACGCGGGATCTGCCCCTGGAGCCGGTGACCATCGACACGCCGCTCCAGCCGATGGAAGGACGGCAGATCCAGGGGAAGAAGCTCGTTCTGGCGCCGATCCTGCGCGCCGGGGTCGGCTTCCTCGACGGGATGCTGTCGCTCGTCCCGTCGGCCCGCGTCGCCCATGTGGGGCTCTACCGGGACCCGGAGACGCTGGAGGCGGTCGAGTATTATTTCAAAGCGCCGTCGGATCTGGCCGACCGGACTGTGCTGGTCCTCGACCCGATGCTGGCGACCGCCAACTCCGCCATCGCAGCGCTCGACCGGCTCAAGGCCCGCGGCGCCTCGGATCTCCGTTTCGTCTGCCTTTTGGCGGCGCCGGAGGGGCTGGCCAAGTTCCAGTCCGCTCACCCCGATGTGCCGGTCTGGACCGCCGCCATCGACAGCCACTTGAACGAGCACGGCTACATCGTGCCCGGTCTCGGCGATGCGGGCGACCGGATGTACGGCACCCGCTGAGGTGTGTTGCGCAAGCGGCGGTCACGTTCGCGCCGGCCGGACAGCCGAGCCTGGAACCGCCTCTCTACAGCTTGGCCCTCCCGGCCGCCCTGCGCCTCTTCCCGACGGACTTGCGAAGCACCTGCGAGAGCTGCTCGACCGAGTAGGGTTTCTGTATCAGGTCGAAGCCGTGGACGCCCTCTTCCGCCAGCACGTGGCTGTAGCCGGAGGTCAGGACAACCGGCAGACCGGGCAGGCGCTGTTCCAACTCCCGGGCGAGGGCGATGCCGCCCATCCCGGGCATGACCACGTCGGAGAACACCGCGTCGAAGCGGAACGGGATGCGTTCGAGTTCGACGAGTGCATCCTCGGCATTCGTCGCCCACACCGTGTGGTGCCCGAGATCCTCTAGGATCTGCGTCGCGAACCGTCCGACCTCGACGTTGTCCTCGACCACGAGGACGCACAGGCTGACTCCTTCGGACCCGCGTTCCTCCCGCGGTGCGTCGTCCGCCTTCTCGGGACCGTGTTCGACCTGCGGCAGGTAGAGGGTGAAGGTTGTGCCGGAACCGGCCTCACTCGACACGTCGACGTCGCCGCCGGACTGCTTCGCGAATCCGAAGACCTGAGACAGGCCCAGGCCGGTCCCCTTGCCGATATCCTTGGTGGTGAAGAAAGGCTCGAAGATGCGCGGCAACACCTCGGGAGCGATCCCGATCCCGGTGTCGGAAAGCGAGACGGCCGCGAAGGTGCTCCGCGAGCCGGCATGACCCCGGATGGCCGGCATCGGCCGTCCGCCATGAAGCCGCAAGGTCAGCGTGCCTTCACCGCCCATCGCGTCGCGGGCGTTGACCGCCATGTTGATGAGCGCGGTCTCGAACTGGCTGAGATCCGCCCGGATGTGGCAGGGCTGGTCGGGGATCTGCGCATCGACAGTGATGCGCGCGCCCGTGACCGAATCGAGCATTTCCGCGACGGCCCGGAGCGACGCGCCGACCTCGAAGACTTCGGGGCGGAGCGCCTGACGGCGGGCGAAGGCGAGGAGTTGCCCGGTCAGCTTGGCGGCGCGATCCACCGTGTCGGAGATCGCCTCGACGTAGCGCTGCCGTCGCACCTCGGACAGATCGGGCCGTTTGAGCAGGTCAGTCGACGACTTGATCACGGTCAGCAGGTTGTTGAAGTCGTGCGCGACGCCACCCGTGAGTTGTCCCACCGCCTCCAGCTTCTGCGACTGGCGCAAGGCCTCCTCGACGCGCTCCCGCTCGACGCTCTCCGACTGGAGCCGGTCATGTGCCTCGGCGAGCGCCCGCATGTTGCGCCGCTGTTCGGTCAGGTCTGAGAGGATGCCGCAAAGCAGGGGCTCGTCGCCCTGACGCTCGAACCGGCTGAGGGACAGGAAGGTCGCGCTCTCCGTTCCCGCCGCCCGCCGGAGTTCCACCTCTCCGCGCACCGGGCTGATCATCGCCTTGCGCACCAAGTGATCGAGGTCGGTGTCCCCCTGAACGAAATCGCGCAGGGCGCGCCCGATCAACCGCTCCTGCGGCTCCCCGAGCATGTCGGCGAGCCGCCGGTTGCAATAGAGCAGGGCGCCGTCCGTCCCGAGGGTGAAGGCGCCTTCTTGGATCTGCTCGATGAGGACCCGGTAGGGGCGATCCGCATTCTCCAGCGTGTAGACCAGCCGCTCGTGGTTCGGTCCCTCCACCACCACGGCGTCGAAATCGCCCCGGCGGATGGCCGCGAGCGTCTCCTCGCTCTCTTCGAGCCGCGCTTCGAGCTCCCGGATATGGGTCCGATAGGCCTCCGGACCTGGCTCGTCGCCGGGCAGCAGCGCGTCGACACTCATCACCGTGTCTCCGCGACGGGTTCGATCTGGAGGCTGCGCAGGATACGGCCCTCGTCGAGGAGGTCCCCTGAGATCCGGCGCTCGGGATGGGGGGAAACCTTCAACAGTGTCGGTGCGGCCAGGATGCCGTCGCGCTCGGCCAGATCGGGCTGTTGGTAGATGTCGACAACTTCTAACTCGTACCGGCCCGCCATGTGGGTCTCGCAGATCCGCCGCAGGGATTCGACCACGCGCAGCGACCGCGGCACCGTTCCGGCGACGAACAGCCTGAGGCAGTAATGGTCCGCCGGTGTTGTTGACGTCCTGGACCCGTTCAAGACTGATCCGCCTTCGGGCGGATATCGAGGCCGACCAGCACCTTTTCGGTATTCGACAGGTCGCCGATGATCCGCTTCAGCGGCGAGGGCAGGCGACGCACCAGGGTTGGGATCGCGAGGATCTGATCCCCCACGGCGAGCTGCGGATTCTCCATGAGGTCGATGACCTCGATATCGTAGCGGCCGGCCAAATGCTGCTCGCAGAAACGCTTGAGGTTCGTCATCGCCGCGAGGGACTTCGTGGTCTGCCCGGCGACGTAGAGGCGCAGATGGTAATGGCCCGGATCGTGGTCCGGATCCGTCTCAGGGGAGTGCTCGTCCGGCGTGATGTCGTTCATTCCGCAGCACTCCGTCGCGCGGTCAACTCCTGCCGCTCTGCCTCAACCCGCGCCGCGCGCAGCCTGTCCTCCGCGCGAAGCCGCTCCTCCTCGTCCTGGGCCGCGTCGAGACCGGCCCGCAACTCCTCGATCTGCCGCTCAATCGCCGAGCGCCGGCGCGCCACGTCCCGGAGGCTGCGCTCGGTCTCGCGCAGGCGCAGCTCAGAGACCGCCTTCTCCTGCGTTTCCTGAATCAGGCGGGCCGTTCCGGTTAGAACACCCGCGGCACCGATGTAGGCATCCACGAGCCGGATGCCGCCCGTCGACATGAGAAACTCGCGAATCTGGTTCGAGTGGCTCATGCCCCGCGCCTTCATGACGTAGAGGGTGCGCGTGCGTTCGCCGTTGGCCTCCAGGTTCTGCAGCTTGATCCAGGCATCCATCAGCGACGAAACGCCGAGATCGTCGTCTCGCATGAGGGAGCCGTCACCGCGCAGCGTGGTGAAGACCGCCGTGATGCCCCGGGCCTTGATCAGGTCGATCATTCGCAGGAGCGTCGCCTGCAAGATGCTGGCCGAGCCACGCAGGGCCGAGATCGGGTCGATCACCACCACCTGCGGTCGGAATTGGTCGAGGTCGCGGTGCATGCGCGCGAGGTGCGTCTCCAGGCCGAACAGGCTGGGCCGGGCGGCTTCGAAACGCAAACGCCCGGCCGCGACATGCTGATCCAGATCGAGCCCCAGCGAACGGGCATTCCGGATGATCTGATCGCCGCTTTCCTCGAAGGCGAAGACCAAGCAGCGCTCGCCGCGCCGACAGGCCGCGTCGGCGAGCGAGGAGGCCAGCATGGTCTTCCCCGTGCCTGCCTGACCGGAGATCAGGATGCTGGAGCCGCGGTGGAAGCCGCCTGGCCCCAGCATCGTGTCCAGGCCGGCGATGCCGGTCGAGAGGACGCCGCCGGGCACCGCGTAGTCCAGTTCGGCCGACGTGACTGGCAGGACGCTGATGCCTTCGTGATCGATGAGGAACGGGTATTCGTTGGTGCCGTGCGACGAGCCGCGGTACTTGACCACGCGCAGGCGCCTCGTGGTGATCTGATCCTCGACCCGGTTGTCGAGAAGCACCACGCAGTCGGAGACATACTCCTCGAGACCCTGGCGGGTGAGCTGACCTTCGCCGCGCTCGCCCGTGATGACCGCCGTGAGACCGCGCTCCTTGATCCATCCGAACAGGCGGCGCAGCTCGGCGCGCAGCAAAGACGGGTCGGTGAAGCCGGCGAACAGCGTCTCGATCGTGTCGAGCACCACCCGCTTGGCGCCGATGCTGTCCACCGCGAAGCCCAGGCGGATGAACAGGCCCTCGAGGTCGTACTCGCCGGTCTCCTCGATCTCGCTGCGCTCCACGCGCACGTGGTCGATGGCGAGCTTGCCCGCCGCCACGAGACCGTCGAGGTCGTAGCCCAGCGACGCCACGTTGGCGGCGAGATCGTCGGCGCGCTCCTCGAAACTCATGAAGACGCCCGGCTCGTCGAAGCGGGTGGCGCCGTTGACCAGGAAGGTCGTGGCGAACAATGTCTTGCCGCAGCCCGCCGCGCCGCAGATGAGCGACGGCCGCCCAGCCGGCAGCCCGCCATAGGTCAGATCGTCGAAGCCCTCGATGCCCGTCGGGGCCTTGGGCAACGTCGGATTCGCTTGCTGGTCAGGCACGATGATCGATGTCCTGGACGACTGTCGGAACCCGGAACCGGACCCAGCGCTTCGCGAGCGCTGCTTTCGGCGGTCCGGCCTCCGCGGCTTGAAACCCGGCATGGTGCCATGCGGCACGAGCGACACGCAGGACAGGCGTGAACGCCTGTCGCGACCCGGTATGGCAAGGTCGTCCTGAGCGCAATATGCGGTTGGCTCGTTCGTGGATTGGCGGCCGGTTACAGACCGGCCGCGGCCTCCGAACCCATCCGCTGAGGAGCGTCATGCTGGGCTGGAATGCGGAAGACGAAGCCCTCGTGGCGCCTGCGGTCGCCCGCAATCGGGACGCCATCCTGCAGGTTCTTCGTGCGGCACTGCCGGAAACCGGACGCGTCCTGGAGATCGCCAGCGGATCCGGCGAACATGCCGTGCACTTCGCGGCGGCGCTGCCGGGCCTGACTTGGCTGCCGAGCGATCCCGATCCGGCGGCCCGGCGCAGCGTCGCGGCTCATGCGCGCCGGGCCGCTGTCGCCAACGTCGCCGCGCCTCTCGATCTCGACGCGGCCGGGGGCGATTGGCCGGTCGCCGGCGTGGCCGCGATCGTCTGCATCAACATGATCCACATCGCACCCTGGACCGCCACGGAGGGCCTGATGGCGGGTGCCGGATCGGCCCTGCCGGAGGATGGCGTCCTCCTCCTCTACGGCCCGTTCCGCGAGGCTGGCCGGCACAACGCGGACAGCAACGCCGCCTTCGACGCATCCCTGCGCGCGCGGAACCCGGACTGGGGCGTCCGCGACCGCGAGCGCGTCTCCGCCGAAGCGGCCAAGCACGGACTCGTCCTTTCCCGTCGCATCGTCATGCCGGCGAACAATCTCAGCCTGATCTACCGGCGTGTCGCGGATTGAACGAACATTCGTGGCCGTTTCACGCTACTGCACATTGTATTCAAGCGACGGACCGTTGCACAATCCATCGGTGAAGCCGACCCGGCGCCAAAAGCCGCGCGGTCCGCAGGAGGAAACCGATGACACGGGATCGAAGCGTTTCGGGCCGGGCCGCAGCCCTGCTGGCCGTCGCCGGAATGATCGGGGCAGGGCCGGCGCGCGCCGCCGACCCGATCAAGATCGGCGTGATCGCCGAGGCGCAGTCCGTGGTCGGTGCCTCGATCCCGCAGGCCGTGCAGCTCGCCGCCGACGAGATCAACGCTCAGGGCGGCATCGACGGGCGCCAGATCCAGGTCGTCTCCTACGACGACAAGTCCTCCGCCTCCGACGCGGTCCGGGCCTTCCAGCGGGCGGTCTCCGAGGACAAGGTCAATCTCGTCATCGCCAGCTACATCTCGGAGGTCGTGCTGGCGCTGATGCCCTGGGCGGCCCGGCTCAAGACGCCGATGATCACGCCGGGCGCGGCCTCGAACGAGATCAGCCTCGCGGTCCACAAGGATTACGCGCGCAACAAGTACACCTTCCACGGCTACCTGACCTCCGCGGCGCTCGCTCAGTCGATCTGCGATTCCACCAAGGATCTGCTCATCGACCTGATGAAGGTGAAGACGGCGGCGATCATGAGCGAGGACGCGGCTTGGACCCGGCCCCTCGACGTAGGATACGAGAAGTGCCTGCCCGAGATCGGCGTGAAGGTCGTCGATCACATCCGCTTCTCGCCGGATACGGGTGACTTCACGCCGATCTACAACAAGATCGAGGCGGCCAAGCCGGATCTGATCGTTACCGGCATCTCGCATGTCGGCGTGCAGCCGACCGTGCAGTGGCAGAACCAGAAGGTGCCGCTTGCCATGACCGGCATGAATTCGCAGGCGACCTCCTCGACCTTCTGGTCGAACACCAACGGCGCCACGCAGGGCGTGATCTTCCAGAGCATCGCGGTGCCGGGTGCCGCCATCACGAGCAAGTCGCTCGCCTTCAGCGAGGCATTCAAGAAACGGTTCGGGAGTGACCCATCCTACGCGGGCTACATGGCTTACGATCAGGTCTACTACGCCGCCGACGCGGTGAAGCGGGCGGGCTCCACGGACGCCGACAAGCTCGTCGACGCCCTCGAGAAGACCGACTGGGAGGGGACGGTCGGCCGCACGCAATTTTACGGGAAGGACGACCCGTTCACGCACTCGATCCGGTACGGGCAAGGTTTCATCACCGGCCTCATGGCGCAATGGCAGGACGGCAAGCAGGTCGCGATCTGGCCGAAGGGCCTCGCACAGGGTCAAATCGTGATGCCGGCCGCCGTGAGCGCGGCGGCACGCTGAGCGCCGTGCGGCTTGCCAAGCGCGACTGCTGAGGCAAGTAGAGCCGGGCCGCGGATTTTCCGCGCGGCCCGGACGACGCGCGCGTGAAGGACCGAACGATGGTTAGTACCGACCTGCCCGAGACCATGCGCCAAGTTCGCTTCACGGGTTCGGGCGGGCCGGAGGTGATCACCCTCGAAAGCGCACCCCTGCCGAAGCCGGCGGCAGGCCAGGTTCTGATCGCGGTCGTCGCGGCAGGCGTGAACCGGCCCGACGTGGCGCAGCGGGCCGGCGTCTACCCGCCGCCGCCCGGTGCCACCGAAATTCCGGGGCTCGAAGTCGCGGGTCGTGTCGTCGGCCTCGGCGAGGGCGTCACGGGCCTCTCCCTCGGTGACGAGGTATGCGCGCTCGTGATCAGCGGCGGCTACGCCGAGTACGCGGTGGCCGAGGCGGCGCTCTGCTTGAAGCGGCCGAAAGCGTTCTCACTGGTCGACGCGGCGGGGCTGCCCGAGACCTTCTTCACGGTCTACTCGAACGTCATTCAGCGCGGCCACCTCGCCCGCGGCGAGCGCTTTCTGGTGCATGGCGGTTCGAGCGGCATCGGCGCCACCGCGATCCAGATGGCGAAGCTGTTCGGCGCGACGGTGTTCGCCACCGCGGGCTCCGCCGAAAAGTGCCGGTTCTGCGAACATCTCGGGGCGGACGCGGCGATCGATTACAAGCAGGCCGATTTTGCCGAGGAGGTGAAGCGTCTGACCGACGGGCGCGGCGTCGACGTGATCCTCGACATGATCGGCGCGAGCTACCTCGCGCGAAACATCAAGTCCCTCGCCCCGGACGGGCGCTTGGTGATGATCGCCCTAATGGGCGGCTACAAGGTCGATGGCCTGAATATCACGCCGATCATGCGCAACCGCCTGACCTTCACGGGCTCGACCCTGCGACCCCGCTCCCGGGCCGACAAGGCGGCGATCGCCGAGGGTCTGCGCAAGGACGTCTGGCCTGAACTCGACGCGGGCCGCATCCGGTCCGTAACGCACACGACCTTCCCGCTGGAGGAAGCCGGCAAGGCTCACGCGCTGATGGAGACGAGCGCACACCTCGGCAAGATCCTGCTCACCACCGGGCTGTAACCCGGCCCACGACAGGAACCCCTCTCGTCGGCGCCGCGTTGGCGGCCGGTAACGGAATCGTGTCGCAGGCCGCACTCTCGCGTGCTGCGTATCGCCGAGAGGTGTTTTCAAATGGTCGAGAAAATGAACCCGCAGGAGAGCCGGCAGGGCGAGCGTGGCAAGCCCGTGCTTTGGGTGCTGGTGGCGAGCCTCGTCCTTCTGGCGATCGCCACCGTGGGCCTGCTGACGTGGAACGGCGCCAACTCGCCCAAGGACTACGCCAGCCAGAGCCAGGATGCGTCGCGGCGCGAAGTCACCGGATCGGTGAACGGCCAGTCGAGCGGATCGTCGCCGTCGAACAGCACCGGCGTACCGGGCGGCAATCCCTCCTACCCGCAACCCGCCCAGCCGGGCGTGAATGGTGGGGCGGCGAAGTAACCCTCACAGGGTTAGCGGCACACGCTTCGTGCCCCCAGCGACGGACAGAGAGGCGAGGGGGCTGATAGCCTGCCGCGCTTCTCAGCGCGTCGGTATCGGCGTCGGCCCCCGGTAATCGTAGAAGCCGCGCTTGGCCTTGCGGCCGAGCCAGCCGGCCTCGACGTACTTTACGAGCAGCGGGCAGGGTCGGTACTTCGAGTCGGCCAGACCTTCATAGAGTACCTGCATCACCGACAGGCAGGTATCGAGGCCGATGAAGTCGGCGAGCTGCAGCGGGCCCATCGGGTGATTCGCACCCAGCTTCATCGCGGTATCGATGGATTCAACCGATCCGACGCCCTCGTAGAGCGTGTAGATCGCCTCGTTGATCATCGGCAGCAGGATGCGATTGACGATGAAGGCGGGAAAATCCTCCGACATCGTCGACGTCTTGCCGAGCTTGGCGATGAAGACCTTGGCCGCCTCGTAGGTGGTGTCCTCCGTGGCGATGCCGCGGATGAGCTCGACGAGCTGCATCACCGGCACCGGGTTCATGAAGTGGATGCCGATGAACTTCTCCGGCCGATCCGTCGCGGCGGCGAGCCGGGTGATGGAGATCGACGAGGTGTTGGTGGCGACGAGGGTCTCCGGGCGGAGCGACGCGCACAGGGTCGAGAAGATCTCGCGTTTCGTCGCCTCGTTCTCGGTCGCGGCCTCGATCACCAGATCGGCTGGGTTGAGGGCCGTGTAATCCCGGGCCGGCAGGATCCGGGACCGTGCTTCCGCGCTCTCGCTCTCCGTCATGGAGCCCTTGGAGACCAAGCGGGCGAACCCCCCCTCGATCGTGCTCAGGCCGTTCTCGAGGCGCGCCGGGTCGCGGTCGTTCAGCAGGACGTCCAGGCCGGCCGCGGCGCAGACCTGCGCGATGCCGCTACCCATCTGGCCCGCACCGATGATGCCGATCCTCTTGATCACCATTTCCATCTGCCGACCTGTGCCCCCAATACGGATGCCGATGCACGGCCGCCCGGATCGACGGACTGCGCCAATGCGGCAACGGTCGCGTAGACCTGCCGTTGCCGCCTTCTAGACCAATCTTCAGCGCGGAAGGAACCCGCTGGCCGGCTCCTGACGGCGACGGTCGCGCCGCCGTCAGGAGGGCGCGGCCGCAGACCGCCTGCCGCGCCCGATTTGCCGCTTACTGACCCTTGGCCTTGCCGATCTCGGCCTGGAGTTCTGGCACGACCTGGAACAGGTCGCCGACGAGGCCGTAATCGGCGACCTGGAAGATCGGTGCGTCCTCGTCCTTGTTGATGGCGACGATGACCTTCGAGTCCTTCATGCCGGCGAGGTGCTGGA
>NZ_JAKSYP010000192.1:0-1210 GCF_022829625.1 Methylobacterium sp. E-046
GGCACGCCGCGACGTCGCGGAGACCCCGCGGATCGCCGACGATCTGCTGGAGCCCGGCAGCGGCCGCCCGGGCCGCGAATCGCGCGGCGGACGCGAGTCGTCCGCGCGCCGGTCCGGCACGGAGCGCCCGACGGCTGAGGCGTTCAAGCAGGCTGCCGGCGGACTGGCGCCAGCGGCTGGAGGCGGCTTTGATCCCGCAGAGTTTGCCGCGTTCAAGGCCGAGCAGACCCACGCGGAGACCGGCCGCGAAACGGGCGCACTGAACGCCGCCGCCCGTGGCTTTGTCGACGGGATCCCGGTGGCGGGCCCGTACATCCTCGGCGGCATCGACCGCGCTGACGCGGCGCTGCGGTCATACCAGGGCGGCACCGGCTACGGCGACGAGCTGCAGAAAGCTCAGGCTTACGGCGCCGACGTGAAAGCCGCGCATCCCTACGCCAACACGGCCGGCGAGATTGCCGGCGGCATCGCAGGCACGGCACCTCTGATCGCGGCGGCCCCTGCTGCGTTCGGGGCCGGCACGGGCGGTCTGATCGGCCGCTCGTTGATCTCAGCCGCATCAGGGTCTGGCCTTGGCGCCGCAGACGCAGCCGTGCGCAGCGATGGCGACCTTAATGCGGTTGGGCGTGGGGCAGTTATCGGAGGGGCGTTTGGCGGGGCAGCCCCCGCGGCAGGCGCGGCGGTCGGGGCGGGGATCAGGAAGTTCTACGGCATGCTCGGCGACGCGCTGGGCCCGTCAAGCGGGTTCACTCCGGCCGCGACGCGGATCCTGGCAGAGGACGCGGCCAACTCGGGCGGCGTGCCGCAGATCCGGTCCCGCATGGGCGAGCTTGGGTCCGATGCGATGCTGCTCGATGCCTCGCCATCATTCCAGGGGCAGGCGCAGGGCCTCGCCGTCCGGCCGGAAACCCGGCAGGCTGTGACGGCGCCGATCGTGTCGCGTGCGGAAGGCATGACGGACCGCCTTGCGACGGACATCAACGGCGCCTTCGGCCCCGCCATCAGCCCGCAGGCTGCCACCAATACTTTCGCGGCAATGCGTCAGGTCCCGAACCAGTCCATCGGTGACGCCGTGCGTGGCGCAGGCCCGATCGACACGACGGACGTGCTGACGAACCTCGCGGACCGGCTGCGCACCGCCGAGGGACCGCAGCGTGCCGCGCTGAACCAAGCCCGCGGCATGCTGATGACCGAGCACCCGATGACCGGC
>NZ_JAKSYP010000056.1:0-332 GCF_022829625.1 Methylobacterium sp. E-046
CTTTGCGACCGTCTCCACGACCAACATCCCGCGCAAGCCTCCCGTTCGAGCCGGAAGGCAGTGTGGATGACTTGTCCTGGGGGTCCCGTTTGGACGCCGATCACCCCGAAAACGGGGTCCTTATTCCACGCCTAATCACACCTTTGCGTGCCTGCGTACCGTCCTGGCCGGATCCGCCGGGCCTTCCCGCCATAGCAATCCGAGACCTGACCCATGGGCGACGTGCTCACCTTCACCCCGCGTCTGAAACCGGCGGCTCCGGAGATCTTGGCGCCGTTGGCAGGGACTGCGCTCCGTGCCAGCCTGGAGGAGGCGGCGCAGGTCGCTCTCGA
>NZ_JAKSYP010000197.1:0-4670 GCF_022829625.1 Methylobacterium sp. E-046
GCTGTCGAGGGCCTGGGAGGTGAAGAAGTTGGTCGGGTTGTCGAGGGCGGAGTTGACCGTCTTGCCGGTGGCGAGGCGGTTCTGCGTGGTCGCCATCAGCTGCGCCGTGTCCTGCAGCGAGAGCAGGTTCTGACGCGTGGCAGCCGACAGGGTGATGGAGGACATCGTTCGATCTTTCTGACTTAGGCGACCCGCTTTGGGGTGCCGCAACAGAAACACCCTCGAACTCAATCCACGTTAAGATTGCGATAGATCAGTCGGCCTCAATCGATCGTAGTTAACATTTTCAGGCGAAGCGGTATGGTTTCAACGCTGCAGATCCTTCGCCGCGGCACGCCCATGACTATCAACAATTAAATGTTTTCAGCCGAGCGGACTCGTCTCGTGTTCAAGCGCAGCTCGGCCTATTAGGCCAAGCTCAGTTAAGCCTGAGGCCCTTAGGTGCGGATGTTCGTCAAGAAGACGGTCGACCGATGAGGCGTCGAGTTCAGACCAGCATCGCCACCATGGCATCGTTGGTCGGCTTCACGGTGCTGGTGACGGCGCTGGCGGCCTGCGGGCTAACAGGGCCCGTGCCGTAGCCGATCACTGCAGGCGAGTCGAAACCCTGTTGAGCCCGAGGCATATGGCGAGAAACAGCAGATCTCCTAGGGATCGCCACTCACCGCCATCGATGCGCCAGCACTCAAAATCCTCGTCGTGCTCGACGGTGTAACCGTGAGCTTGAAGAACAGCGACGGCCTCTCGGACTGGATCGGCACCCTCTTCCATCGCTACTACTCCGTCGCGATCAGCAAGCGCTTGCGGACTTCCATTAGACGGTCGTCATCCGTGCGCGTTGGCATGTCGGTGATGACCTCTTCCACGACCCGCCGGGCAGTCGCATCATCAAGCCTTAGGCCAGGAGCAAAACCATCAACGCGCCTCAGCACACGCTGAATGGCGAGGCGGTCTATCGGTGGCGGTTCCTGTTCATTCATGTTGGGCAGGTAGTCCGACGAGCATACCAAACCCAAGCCGGACTGATCTCAGGTTAGCTTGGTCCTCTCGCCAAGCCAAAGGGCGCCTTCCATGCGTGACGACCCCAAGCCTCTGGACCCCCTCGTCGCCCTCGGCGCGATCCAGGTTCTCGCTCAAGGCGCCCTGGACAACGAGGAACCCACCCTCCACGGTTGGGAACTGATCCTTCGCGAGATCCTGAGGGACTGCGATTTGGCCCTGCCGTCGAAGGCGCGGCCCTTACGCACGCGCAAGCCGGACTGACCGCCTAATCCTCCGTTCCATCGCCAAGCCCACTCACCCCTGGACCGGGCGGCCCATGATCACGGCGGTCATCACCATGGTCCGGCGCAGTCCGGGCGTGGTGGCCTTGTCGACCAGCAGGTTCTTGTCCTGCGGGGGCATTTCGATCGCCGTGGGTCTGAACCCAATCGGTACCTTTGTGGCCCGCTGCTGGGTGTTCGCGGTTGAAGCAGCGGCTTTCGCGGGTCGACCCAGGCCCAGTGGGCTTCCTCGATCCGGCCAACCTCATTAATCGCAGTCAAGCTGATTGGGTTCGACCCCCGAATGGAACTGGGACGGTGAGGAGTGGCAGTCCGTCCAATCTCAGCCTTTACGGACTGCCACTGCGGACCGGCATCCTGATCTGGGGCTCTCCCGGACGGCATGGTTGAGGCTCGGCTAACCGCCCTCACCCATCCTGCCACTCGGGCCGCGTCGCGTATCTGGCCCCTCGCCGTGAGGAGAGGAACAGCACCAATGCTCCGCCAGCCCGTGGTCCGATCTGGCCAGGAGGTAGCTTTGGATATTATGTCAACGCCAGCGGATGCGGCGAAGGCATGCCGCAGTAGGTATCAGGCTTAAGAGGGCAGCCGACGTGGGCTCTCCGGTGCGTCGTTGACTTGCCGAAGGCGGGCCCGCTGTAGGAGCCGGTGATCGACACGCGTCCATGGCAGGCGGGACAGCGCCTCATGGCCGGAGCATAGCGGTTTACCGCCTCGTCTAGGCTGACCGGGCGCCACTGGTCCTTGATCTTCACTTCGCAAGTCATTCAGCCACTCGCTGCTGCAGGTGCAGGTTTGCCGCATCGAATTCACAAATCCGGATCAGCTTATACCAGGACTTCACGACCAGGATGCGCCAGTGCAAA
The DNA here is from genome assembly GCF_022829625.1 of Methylobacterium sp. E-046. NCBI lineage: Bacteria > Pseudomonadati > Pseudomonadota > Alphaproteobacteria > Hyphomicrobiales > Methylobacteriaceae > Methylobacterium > Methylobacterium sp. E-046. Next base: position 2,150 of record NZ_JAKSYP010000197.1, read on the forward strand.
GTGACAAGCTTGCGACTACGCGTCTCCTGCAACACGCGGTTGTGCGTGCTGAACTCGATGCCGATGACCCGGCTGGTTTGTCCCTAAAGGGACCGGATCGATCTCTCTCAGCGCCACAAGGCGCTGAAGGTCTCTTCGACGTCGTTGATCAGAGTTCGGTTGCAGAAACGGTGCAGGACGGGACCATCCGTCGTTCCCTCGCGCATCTCGATCGACTCGGTATTTTGGTCGTAGGTGAAGGTCAGATGGCGGCTGCCGAGGGTGGCCGAGAGGATGGCTTTAGAGCCCACCTCGTCCTGGATCATCTCGGTTGATCCTGGCGCGCCGCGCCACATGATGCCGCCGAGCAGCGCCAGGGTGACCGCCTTCATCTGCAAGTCCTCACCCTCGGATCGCGCGATGACGCTCGCCGCGTACCGTCGCACCGCATCGAGGTCGGTCTTCTCGGATCTGACGGGAGCGAACAGGGCCATCAACTTATTCCCGTCTCTTCGTGATGTCCGTCGCACCGGTCGAGGTGGCGGAATAGCCGCCCCAGCCTTCTGTCGAAATCGGAGATGACCTACCCCCGCCTTCCATGCGCCACGTTGCGAGGCGCAGCGTCGGATCGACCAAGCCGTGTTCTTTGAGGATGCCCATGACATGGTCCCGCTGAGCGTCCGCGATCACGAAGTTCAGCATCGTCGCGCCCTAACTCAGCCGCTCGCGTAGGCATCTAGCGCCTCTGGAGGCGAGCCGATCGTTCCGAGCCTATCCCAGAGGCCGGGGCCCGTCGGGAAGCGACGCTCGCGCCTCGGCGTGGCCGTCATGTACATCAGCGGGGGCGGCTACGAACCGGATCGCCCGTTTAGGGATGCCGGCCGCGACCAGCGTGGCCATCGTGGCCATCGTGGCCAGCGTCTTGCTGTTGCTCTCATACAGCGCAAGAATGCCAAGACGCGCGCCTGCGCTCGTAAGCTGAAGCCCTTCCGGTCAATCGGCCGCCTTGCTCTCCGATGCGATCTCCGTTCGCGCCGCAGCGATGAACGCAGCGCGCTGGTCCGCGCTCAGCGCGAAACCGGCGCTCATCGTGGATCCCTTTGTAGGGGAGGGATCTGCCCACATCCGATCACTCGGACCGTTGTCGAGGAAGTTCTGCCGCGTCCGTTCCAGCACCGCCGCCTCGATCGGATCGTCGTTCGCTCTTTCAGCCGCGGTCATGGGTTCAGTGCTCCGTCCCCGGCATGTTCGGACGCGGCACGCCACCATGGTCCTTGATGAGATTGGACCGTTCCGGGTCGCCCTTCAAATTAGCGACCTGCTTTCGTGCAGCCAATGCAAGGAAGCCAACACTGCCAATCGTCCCGAGCGCCAAAAATAAAAGGGAAATGCCGCTGCCCATGAGCCGTACCTTATTGGTCGGAAAAACCGCCGAAGAACAGGCGACGGGAAGCACGGTGCTAAGGGGTGAACCCAGATCTCGACCGAAGGATGCTAGTTTATTTGAAGCTGGGGGTGCGGCGTATTCACTTAAAATGTTTAAGCAGGATCAATCCTGACATGGTCCACGTTGATCCGACGCCGCATTTGCCGCGGTGCGGAGCATGCCGTGTACAATCCCTTCCTGTCATCAATGATGCTCGCGATCGAAGCTCAGCGTGTGATCGAGCTGCGGCTGGTTCGTCTCGCCTGGGGCGGCCGCGAGGGCCGAGCCGAGATGCAATCGATGGTGACCGAGAAGATGCACGCCGCTGGCGAGGCGATGACGACGCTGATGCTTGGCGGCTCGCCGGAGATGGTCATCGCCCGCTACCGCGAGCACGTCGCTTTCAACACCAAGCGGCTGTCGGCAGCCTGATGCGACACGTCAGTCGCGCCTAGCTTCGGCCCTTGCGCGCGCGACGACTGCCCGCAAGGCTGCGCTGCCCTCCACCACGAACCAGGCCCGCAACATGCTGGTAGTTTCAGCTCTGTCGTCCGATTGCTCTCGGAACAGATCGGCGTAGCGGGCCAGCTCGCGCTCCATGAACAGGTCAAGGTAGGAGGCCCCCCTGGTTCGCGCGAGGTCGACGAGGGCGTCACTGAGAACGCGCTGCATCATCTCGCCGACCATGGCCGACACGTACACCGCCTCGGCACTGCCCTGTTCGGGTTCGCTCATGATCTATCCCCGTTGCCCCACCCCGTGGCGTCCCTTTCGGGCCCTGCGGGCAGCATCTCCCATCCGATCACCCGCGAGATCGCTCACACTGGCTTCAGACGTCGTCGCAGCCAGCGGCTAGCATCTTCCAGCGTGGGGAAGGTGGGAACCCTCTGCCCTTGCAGCCGGCCGAACCCCACCTCCAGGAACCAGCTCCCGACATTGTGGTGCTCCGGCTCGGCGAGGCGCACCAGCACGGCTACGAGCAGGCCATTGGCGATCACCAGCATGCCTTCCCGGTCCGGGCTGTTGGTGTCGACCGCAATCGGCTGAAGCTGCAGCACGAGCAGCGTCTCGACGTTGCCCCGCCCAGACATCGTCTAGCCCTCCTGGGCTCGACCG
>NZ_JAKSYP010000202.1:0-3446 GCF_022829625.1 Methylobacterium sp. E-046
AGGTCTGGCCGTGTTGCGCGAGCACGGGGTCAAGATGGCGGGCGGTAGGGCATGTGTCGAGGGACAAAAACCGCCGCGACCGGTGCCGAACCGGGATCGGACAGGAGCGCAGCAGCCGGGGTAATCGCCCTACAGACCAAGTCACCCGTAGTCACGGATCGCGCCCGGGAAGCCGGTCCGCACCCCAGGGTGCACAGGTGTGCACAGAACGTCTTCGAGCTTTTCCAAACAAACGCGAACGTTTGAGAGCATCGGCGCTGCTCCGGCCAGCTGCGCGGTGCTTCGATCGGCTTCGGCTTGGGGATGACATGGAGGCGGCAGAAGGACGGCTATGCCCAACCGAGGGACAGCAGGATACAGCAAGAGCCAGCAAATAACAGCAGCGCGGGCGGCAGGTCCGGCCCCGACGTCCCTGCAGTTATTGAAACTGCGCAACCGCGGCAGGGGCGGGGGGTTCAGCCCTCAACACGTGGTGAGGTAAACAGCGCATGCCGCGACCCGGTACGATCATTGTTTTTCTGCTTTTCGCAGCACTTGTTGGCTACGCTGTTTGGTTCGTCTTCCACCCCTCCGCACCGCTGGCGGCGCGCTGAGCCTCGCGTCGTGCGGCTGTCGCTGTTCAGGCCCCCCCTGCATGTGGCTCAGCGGCGACACGCGTCGGCGACTACCTGTGGACGGCCTGAAGTGCCTCCGATTGGTCAAGGTTCAGGGGCGAACGTAGGTCGTTCTCGTCGATGCGGTCTTGCCATGTTCACCAGCCACCACGCCTTCGTTCTCCACCATCGCGAGTGCCTCGCCGTGCTCCTCTCGTCGGCTCTGTTCCTGGTGGGCGCACTGCCGCTGTTCTGGTCGATGGGCTGAAGCTTCAGGCCCTGCACGCTGACTGTGCCCGCAGCATCTCGGCCTCTTCGCGCCACGCACCGCGCTCGGTCCGCATGGCCTCGACGAGGGCGTGCATGTTGCCGGCGTCGATAGCGGTCTCCATCAGCCTGAAAGGTTCGGTTAAGTGTTGCCATGCCACAGTTGCGCTCGCGTAGGCGCAACCGCGAGGTGCCTGATGCCTCCGCTGAAGCGATTGGCGCATCCGTTCCGTTCCGCCCGCACCTGGATCACTCTCGGCGTTCTGGCACCGATCGGCATGCTGGCGGCATCGGGCCTGATGCTCGCCGACTTGCGTCAGGATGCTTGGGACAAGGCTGAGCAGACATCCAAGAACCTCGTCCAGGTCCTGGAGCGCGACATCGCCCGCAACGTCGAGATGTACGACCTCTCGATCCAGGCGGCGGCCGACAACCTCAGGACACCCGGCCTTCCAGAGCTGACCCCGGAGCTGCGACAGCTCATCCTGTTCGATCGCGCCGCCACCGCTCGCGACATGGGCGTGATGATCGTCATCGACGAGCACGGTGCCATCACCGCCGATATCGATGCCGTTCCGCCGCGCAAGGGTAACTACCTGGATCGCGAGTACTTCCAGATCCATCGGGCCCGGGCGGGTCTCGGCCTCTACGTCGGACGGCCGATCGTCTCGCGCCTGACCGGCGAGCGGATGCTCCCCTTCAGCCGCCGCATCAACAAACCCGATGGGACCTTCGGGGGCGTGGTTCTGGGCAGCATGAAGCTGTCCTACTTCACGCACCTGTTCAGTCAGATCGATCTCGGCCGAGACAGCGCGATCAACCTCTACCTGAACGACGGCACGCGCATCATGCGCCACCCCTACGATGAGGCCGACATCGGGGTGAACATCGCGGGCACCCAGACCTTCCAGGGGTTCCTGCGAAACGCCAGTGGCAGTTTCGTCCACACCTCCGCGCGTGATGGAGTCGAGCGGCACTACACCTACACGCGCGTCGGCGGCCTGCCGCTGATCCTGAACGTGGCCCTCTCCACAAAGGCAATCGAGGCCGAGTGGCGGGCCAAGGCCATCGTCATCGGCGGCATCGTGCTGGTGCTGTGCGGCCTCACGATCGCACTCTCGCTGCTGTTCGGACGCGAATTGCGCCGCCGCGAAGCGATGCAGGCTGAACTCGAAAGGCTGTCGCTGACCGATACCCTGACCAAGCTGCCGAACCGCCGCGCATTCGAGGACGCGTTCACCCGCGCCACGGACAATGCGCGACGCTCAGGTAAGCCGCTGGCTCTGCTTATTGTCGACGCTGACCACTTCAAGCGTTTCAACGACCGCTACGGCCATCAGGTTGGGGACGAGGTGCTGCAAGGCTTGGCGCGGTGCCTCTCGGCCAGCGTCCATCGCCCTAACGACCTCGTCTGCCGGGTCGGCGGTGAGGAGTTCGCCATCCTCCTAACAGATACCGATCAAGCAGGTGCTCTACGCATCGCGGAGAAGGTCCACGCCGAGGTATCGAGCCTGTCGATCGTCTCAGCCGGCATCGGCGCCGGTGCGGTCACGGTGAGCATCGGGCTGGCAAGCGGCGTGCCAAGCGCTACGGAGAAAACCGCGCTGACGGATCTCTACCGCCTCGCTGATGGCGCGCTCTACGAGGCCAAGGCGGGGGGTCGCAACCAGACCCGCTGTGCAAAGGGGCAGGATACCCCGACGGGCTCGCAAATGTGGCCTCTTCAGGTTGTGAGAGGCTCGTAGCATCTAGGGCGTTCGGCCCCTGCTCCATCAAACCCGGGATAGTAGCGGGCGAGGCACTCGTAGCTACGCTTTCTTCACGTCCGGTGGCACAGTGCGCGCCCATGCCGATCCGGCCCGAGCACCGCTTCTTCTACCCCATCGACTGGGCGCAGCTCTCGGCCGTGATCCGGTTCGGGCGGGCGAGAGGCTGCTGCGAGGGCTGCGGACGGCCGCATGGGCGGATGGGCGGATGGTCTACCACCTGGGCAACGGGCGCTGGTGGGACGCGGATACCAATCGTTGGCGTGACGGCTGGGGCAGGCGGATCCGGATCGCGGCAGGGACCGACATCCTCAGCGTGGTCCGTCGGACTCGGGTAGTGCTGGCCGCGGCCCATCGCGATCACGACACCTCGAACAACGCGGACGCCAACCTCGCAGCCTTCTGCCAGCGCTGCCACATGATCCATGACCGGCCCGAGCATCAGAGGCGACGCTGGCGCACGCTGTTCAGACGGAAAGCGCGCGGCTAGGCGTAGGGGCCACCGAACAGGTCGCCGAGCGCTTTCGGTCTGAACAGCGGGGGCCACCGTCGCCGAGGATGCGCGGGCCGGTCATGGAGCTGCTGGCAGCGCTGGCAGAAGGCTGGCAGGTTGGCGTCCGCGTTGTTCGAGGGGTCGTGTTCGCGATGGGCCGCGGCCAGCACTACCCGAGTCCGACGGACCACGCTGAGGATGTCGGCCCCTGCCGCGATCCGGATCCGCCTGCCCCAGCCGCCACGCCAACGATTGGTATCCGCGTCCCACCAGCGCCCGTTGCCCAGGTGGTAGACCATCCGCCCATCCGCCCATGCGGCCGTCCGC
>NZ_JAKSYP010000203.1:0-406 GCF_022829625.1 Methylobacterium sp. E-046
GCGGACGGCCAGTGTTTGCGGGCAGGCGCGGACCTCTGAGAGCGTGGGCGCTGCTCCGGGCTGCTGCGTTTGCCTTGATCGGCTTCGGCTTGGCGGTGAGGTGGAGTCGGCAGAAATACGGCCGTGTCCGAGCGAGGCACAGCAGGAGCCAGCAAGGCACAGCAAAATACGGCAGCGCTAGGGTAAGACGCACGGTAGCGGGAGGGGAACGCACCACACGCACTGACGGTGCGGGCGGATCCCCCTTGCGCCAAAAGACAGTTCTTGCGGCTGCGAAGTTGGAATTTACGCCGCGGCGGCCGCCCCCGAGGATGCTCGGATCGCGCCTGTCCGTACTGCGTCCGCTATCCGTTCCATCGGCTGCGGTCTCCCGACGAGGTAGCCCTGCGCCGCGTACGATGCCTCC
>NZ_JAKSYP010000085.1:0-82027 GCF_022829625.1 Methylobacterium sp. E-046
GATGCTGGTCACCGAGGTGCTGGAGGATCTCGGCTACACGGCGATCGAGGCCGCCGACAGCGTCGCCGGGCTGAAGGTGCTGCAATCGGACGTGCGCATCGACCTCCTGGTGACGGATGTCGGCCTGCCGGGCGGCATGAACGGCCGGCAGATCGCCGATGCCGGCCGCGCCCGGCGTCCCGGCCTCAAGGTCCTGTTCATCACCGGCTACGCCGAGAACGCGGCGGTGGGAAGCGGGCAGCTCGATCCCGGCATGCAGGTGCTGACGAAGCCCTTCGCCATGGAGGCGCTCGCCGGGCGGATCCGGGACCTCATCCACGTCGCGGCGCCCCCGCAGGGGGGCGACCCGGGCTCGGGGACGCGCTGAGGCCGCGACCCGGTCCAAGATCCGGTCCGCGACCCGATCCAAGACCCGGTCCGCGACCGCCGGCGGCCGACCCGTCGGGGGGGCGCCGAAACTAAGGACCGGGAGCCGCGCCCGCGTGGCGCACATCCGTGCAGCACACGAGTGCAGCGCGCGCTACACGACACCGCCCTGCGGCAGGCTGATCGGGGGCTTCCGCCCGTCCCCCTCGGCCCGAGGTGGCCGCGCGGCGGCCTCTCGGGATGAGTCGGGATGAGGACGTGGGATTGGAGGACCGCCCCCGGCCGCCCTGTGTCGTGGACCGTGGCTCTCGGCGCGGCTCTAGTTCAGCGCCTGCGGGTCCGCCTCCGTGAGGAAGGCGCCGACCTCGTGGAGGAACTGCATGCGGTTCTTCTCCATCATCACCGTGTGGGTGCCCTCTCCCAGCTCGACGAAGCGCTTGTAGGGGGCGTGCGTCAGCTTGGTGAAGTATTCCTGCGCCTGGTAGCTCGGCAGGTCGGCGTCCCACTCGGCGTGGATGATCAGCACCGGCACGCGGATCTCGCCCGGGTCGTAGAGCGGCTTGCCCGCCGCCCAGTAGGCGTCCTTGTCGGCGACCGTGCCGTTCGGCGCCCGCAGGACCGGCGGCGACTGCTTCGCCCCGACTTGGTCCGTGGCGAAGGTCGCGTCGGCCCATTGCTCGAACCACCCCGCCGGGATCAGGTCGGCCTTCTTGTCCTCGGGCACCCCCGTCAGCCAGCGCGTCCGGGCGCTGTCCCGACTGACGCTGCGATAGGCCCCCACGGGCCCGCCACCGCCGATCAGGCCGGGCGTGCGCGCCAGCCATTGCGGCGCGTAGAGGACGAGGCGGTTGACCGTGTCGTTGTGGGTGCTGGTGTAGAGCCCCATGGTGGAGGTCCCCCAGGACCAGCCCATCAGGTCGATCTTCTCGACGTTGCGCCGCTTCCGGATGAAGTCGACGACCTGCCCCACCACCTTTGCGGCGTCCGGCGTGCGCATCAGCGGCGGGTTGTCGGCGGGCGGCGCGTCCATGGCGGCCGGGCGCCCGGACAGGCCGTAGCCCGGCAGGTCGACGCAGTACACGTCGAAGCCGAGGCCCGCGAGGTAGTCCATCGCCGACAGCCCGCCGAGCGGCAGGTCGAAGGCCGTCGAGGACGGGTAGGTGGAGCCGTGCACGTAGAGCAGGATCCGGTCCCCCGGGAACCGGTCCGTGCCGGCCGGGCGCTTGTTGCGCACGTAGATCTCAACCCCGGGCTCGCTCCAGGGCAGGCGGAACTCCTCCGTCGCCAGCCGGCCGGCCGGGGCCGCGGTGGCCGGGGCCGCGGTGGCCGATGCCGTGGCCGCGACCGCCGCCCCTGCGGCGAGCGCCCCGACCAGCTCGCGCCGGGCGAGGCCCCGGCCCGGCCGCGCCCCGTTCGGATCCGTCCGCATTGGTCTGTCCGCCATGATGTCCTCCGGCCCGCCTTGTCGGGCGGCTCGTTCGATAGAACCGGCGGGCGCCGGCCGGCGCAACGCCCCGCGGCGCGGACCAGCGGACAGGAGGCGGCTTCCGTCGCCCGATCCGACGGAAACCCCGTGAAAAAAGCCCGCCCTCGTCGCCGGGGGCTGGTGACGCCGCGCCCGCGGACGGGCATTGAGGCGGGAAATCCCGGGAGACGCCCGCTCATGACGACTCCGACCCGCGTCGCGACCACGCCCTTCCCCGACCAGAAGCCGGGCACGTCCGGCCTGCGCAAGAAGGTGCCGGTGTTCCGGCAGCCGAACTACGTCGAGAACTTCGTCCAGGCGATCTTCGACACCCTGCCCGACAGGGATGGCGCGACCCTGGTGCTGGGCGGCGACGGCCGGTTCCTCAACCGCGAGGTCGTGCAGAAGACCCTGCGCCTCGCCGCCGGCAACGGCTTCGGCCGGGTCCTGGTCGGGCGCGGCGGCCTGCTCTCGACGCCGGCCGCCTCCTGCGTGATCCGGAAATCGAAGGCGCTCGGCGGCATCGTCCTGTCGGCGAGCCACAACCCGGGCGGGCCGGACGGCGATTTCGGCATCAAGTTCAACGCCGCCAACGGCGGCCCGGCACCCGAATCCGTCACCGACGCGATCTTCGCGCGCGCCAAGGCGCTGACGGAGTACCGCCTCGTGGAGGCCCCGGACCTCGACCTCGACCGGCTCGGCGACACCCGCCTCGGCACCATGACGGTGACGGTGATCGACCCGGTGGCCGACTACGCCGAGCTGATGCGCACGCTCATCGACTTCGACGCGGTGTCGCGCCTGTTCGCCTCCGGCTTCCGGATGCGCTTCGACGCCATGAGCGCGGTGACCGGCCCCTACGCGACGGCGATCCTCGAAGGGATGCTGGGCGCGCCCGCCGGCACGGTGGTCAACGCGGTCCCGAAGGAGGATTTCGGCGGCCACCACCCGGATCCCAATCCGGTCCATTGCCACGACCTGTTCGACCTGATGCAGGGGCCGGACGCGCCGGATTTCGGCGCCGCCTCGGATGGCGACGGCGACCGCAACATGATCGTGGCCCCGGGGCTGTTCGTGACGCCGAGCGACAGCCTCGCCCTGCTGGCCGCCCACGCCCATCGGGCACCGGGCTACGCGGGCGGGCTCTCGGGGGTCGCCCGCTCCATGCCGACGAGCCGCGCCGCCGACCGGGTCGCGGCCGCCCTCGGCATCAAGGCCTACGAGACGCCCACCGGCTGGAAGTTCTTCGGCAACCTGCTGGATGCGGGCCTCATCACCCTCTGCGGCGAGGAGAGCGCCGGCACCGGCTCGAACCACGTCCGCGAGAAGGACGGGCTCTGGGCGGTGCTGCTCTGGCTCAACATCCTGGCGGCCACCGGCGAGCGCGCCGACGCGCTTGTGCGAGCGCATTGGCGCACCCACGGACGCGACTACTACGCCCGCCACGACTACGAGGAGGTGGATTCGGACGCCGCCAACGGCCTGATGGACGCGCTGCGCGAGAAGCTCGCCGGGCTGCCGGGCACGCGGATCGGCGACCTCACGGTGTCGACGGCCGACGAGTTCGCCTACCGCGATCCGGTGGACGGCTCGCTCACCGAGCGCCAGGGCATCCGCATCGGCTTCGCCGAGGACGCGCGGGCGGTGTTCCGCCTCTCGGGCACGGGCACCGCCGGGGCGACGCTGCGGGTCTACCTGGAGCGCTACGAGAACGCGCCGGACCGGCTCGACCGGCCCGTGGCCGAGGTTCTGGCCCCGGTGGCGGCCGCCGCCGGCGCGATCGCCGAGATCGCGCCGCGGACCGGCCGGGCCGAGCCGAGCGTCGTGACCTGAGGAAGGCCGGGTGTGGGGGCGCTGCGCCAAGTCCTGACGCCAGGTCCCTCACGCCGGGTCCCTCACGCCGGGTCCCTCACGCCAGATCCTTCACCATGTGCACGGTGACGTCGTCGTCCCGGGTCCGGCCCGGTCCATCGTAGGGCTCCTCCCGCTCCACCCGGTAGCCGAGGGCCCCGTAGAGGCGCAGGTTCGCCGTGTACTTCTTGTTGGTGTAGAGGCGCAGCCGCGCGAGCCCCGCCTCGGCCGCGAGGGCGTCCGCCCGCGCCATCAGCGCGACGCCGAAGCCCCGGCCCTGGAAGGCCGGGTGCACCGCCACGTTGACGACCAGCAGGTGGTCGACCTCCGCTTTCGTCTCGATCAGGCCCGCGAGATCCGAACCTGCGAGATTCGAACCTGCGAGACCTGGGCCTGCGCGGTTCGGGCCAACGGGCAGCAGGTCGAAGCGGTGCTCGAGCACCGCCTGCGCGTAATCCGCCCGCATCGGGATCGGCAGCCGGCCGATCACCGGGATCCACTTGGCGTAGGCTGCCGCCACCAGCGCCCGGATCGCGTCCGCGGGCGCGCCGCGCCGGATCGTGGCTGGCTCGTCCATCCGACCTCCCATGGTTGACCGCGGCGCCCCCGTCCCCTAAACACCCGGCCGTCGATGGGGCTCCGCACGGGGCCCCGTCGCGTTTTCACGCGCACCCGTGGGCGGGATCCTCCCGCCCTGTCGTCCCGGACCTGAACGTCCGGGAAAAGGAGGGCGCGTTCCTCATTCTCGTCACGAGAGGACGCGAAACATGTCGAAGCGGATTCAGGCCAAGCACAAGCTCGACCGCCGCATGGGCCAGAACATCTGGGGCCGCCCGAAGAGCCCCGTCAACCGCCGCGAGTACGGCCCCGGCCAGCACGGCCAGCGCCGCAAGGGCAAGATGAGCGACTTCGGCACGCAGCTGCGCGCCAAGCAGAAGCTCAAGGGCTACTACGGCAACATCACCGAGAAGCAGTTCCGCCGCTACTACGCCGAGGCGATCCGCCTGCGCGGCGATTCCGGCGAGAACCTCGTCGGCCTGCTCGAGCGCCGCCTCGACGCCGTGGTCTACCGGGCGAAGTTCGTCGCGACCCCGTTCGCGGCGCGCCAGTTCGTCAACCACGGGCACGTCAAGGTGAACGGCGTCCGCGTCAACATCCCGAGCTATCAGGTGAAGGCCGGCGACCTGATCGAGGTCAAGGAATCGTCCCGGCAGCTCGAGATCGTCATCGTGGCGACCCAGCTCTCCGAGCGCGACGTGCCGGACTACATCGAGGCCGACCACGCCAAGATGACCGCCCGCGTCACCCGCATCCCCAGCCTGTCCGAGGTGCCCTACCCGGTGCAGATGGAGCCGAACCTCGTCATCGAGTTCTACTCCCGCTGAGCTTGCATCGACGGCGACGTCGATGAAGGGGCTGCCCGTTCGGGCGGCCCCTTCGTGTTTCCAGGGTACCGGCCCGGGACCGGGACGGCGCGGAGGCCTCAGCACCCGTGGCAGATCGAGCCCATCGTGTTGCGCATCTTGCTGTCCCAGGCCTTCGAGCGGGCCTCGGCGGCCTTCTGGGCCTTGATCATCTCGGCCTCGTTGACGGTGCGGGGGGGGAGCGCCGCGCCGGTGCCGGGCGGCTTGGTCTGACCGGTGGCGGTGATGCGCCGGCCGCCGGCCGGAGGGGCGGACGGAGAGGCCGTCGGAGACGTGGCCGTGGACGGGGATGGGCCGACGCCCGGATTCGGGGCCGGGCTCTGGGCCAGGGCCGGCGCCGCCCCGAGCAGAAGGCCCAGAATCAGCGCGTGACGAAGAACTGCCATGGACCTGATCTCCCCGGCGAGGACCCATTGCCTGCCCCGCCTCATCCGGGCCCGACCCTAGCCGATCGCGGTCCTGAAATCATGCGGTGCGTGTGCGGGACCGCCGCGGCCTCGGCGCCCCCCCGGTGAGCGGCCCGCCCCCGAACCGCCGCGAGGCCGTCGCCGATGCGCTGGCCCGCCTCGCCCCGCGCCTGCCGGCCTTCGAGGCCGACGCCGCCCTCGACCGGGCGCTGGCGAGCCCGGGCCTGCGCCGGGCCGCGCCCGAGACCGCGGCGCGCCTCGCCCTCGTGGCCTACGCGCGCCACGTCTTCACCGATTACGACGACCTGCTGGCCGACGGGTACGACCGGGACAGCGCCCGCCACTTCGTCCTCGACGATCTCAACGCCGCCCTCGCCGCCTGGGGCGCCGCGCCGATCCCCGAGGAGGCCGCCGTCGAGGCCGACGAGCCGGAGGACGATCCGCGCTGAGGTGGTCGCGCCGGGCGCCGCCATGCTGTAGGAGACCCGCCCGAGGTCGCCCGGTGCGGCCCAGGGAAGCTTGGCGGATCATCATGAAGATCAGCGCGCGCAACGTCCTCAAGGGAACCGTCGTCTCGGTGGACAAGGGGGCCACGACGTCCCACGTCAAGATCGAGGTCAGCCCCGGCCAGGTGGTCACCGCCTCGATCACCAACGAGGCGGTCGAAGCCCTCAAGCTCGTCGCGGGCGGCCCCGCCTACGCGGTGATCAAGGCCTCCGACGTGATGGTCGCGGTCGACTGAGGCGGCGGGGTTCACGGGCCGGCTGCCCGGGGCGGGCGGGGACATCCCATCCGGTCCCCTCATCCCGCGGCGCGGCGGAGCCGCCGCGAAGGCGCCCTCCGGCCGCGCGATCGTGGCGCGCTCCAAGGGCGTTCCAAAGGCGCTCCCCCGTGCGCTCCCCGCGCGCTCCGGAGGCCTCCTCCGAGGCCGCGCTCCGGCCCTCAGGGGGCGACCGGGATAGGCCCCCGACGCCGCGCACCGGCTCCTCGACGCCTCCTCGACGCCGCCTCCTCTCTGCCTTCGCGCCGCGACCGTCGGCGGATAGAATGTGGTCCCGACAAGGAGTTCCGCCCGTGCAGAAGACCGTCCTCGGCATCGAGACCACCTGCGACGAGACCGCGGCCGCCGTGGTGTCGGTCGACGCGGACGGCATCGGCCAGATCCGCTCCAACGAGGTGCTGAGCCAGATCGCCGAGCACGCCGCGTACGGCGGCGTCGTGCCGGAGATCGCCGCCCGCGCCCACGTGGAGGTGCTCGACCGGCTGATCGCCCGCGCCCTCGAACGGGCCGGAACCGGGTTCCGCGACCTCGACGGCATCGCGGTGGCGGCCGGACCGGGGCTGATCGGCGGCGTGCTGGTGGGTCTCGTCACCGCCAAGACCCTGGCGCTCGTGACCCGCAAGCCCCTGCTCGCCGTCAACCACCTGGAGGCGCACGCCCTCACGGCGCGGCTCACCGACGGCATCGCCTTCCCCTACCTCTTGCTGCTGGTCTCGGGCGGCCACACCCAGCTCGTCGCCGTGCGCGGCGTCGGCGACTACGTGCGCCTCGGCTCCACCATCGACGACGCCATCGGCGAGGCCTTCGACAAGGCCGCCAAGCTCCTCGGCCTCGGCTATCCGGGCGGCCCCGAGGTCGAGCGCATGGCCGAGGCCGGCGACCCCGAGCGCTTCGCCCTGCCCCGGCCGATGCTCGGCCGCCGCGAGGCCGACTTCTCCCTCTCGGGCCTCAAGACCGCCCTGCGGATCGAGGCCGAGAAGATCGCACCGCTGGCCGAGCGCGACGTCGCCGACCTCTGCGCGAGCTTCCAGGCTGCCGTGGTCGACGTGGTGGTGGACCGCACCCGAGTCGCCCTGCGGGCCTTCTCGGACGCGGCCGGGCGGCCGACCGCCCTGGTGGCGGCGGGGGGCGTGGCCGCCAACGGTGCCGTCCGGCGGGCGCTGGCCGCGCTGGCCGGCGAGGCGGGCCTGAGCTTCGTGGCGCCGCCCCTGCCGCTCTGCGGCGACAACGGCGCGATGATCGCCTGGGCCGGGCTGGAGCGCCTGCGCCTCGGGCTGGTGGATGATCTCACCGCGCCCGCCCGGCCCCGCTGGCCGCTGGCGGCCGCCCCGGACCGCGCGGCGGTGCCGGCCGGATGAGCGCGGCGGCGCGGCGCGCGCACTGGCGCGACTTGGTGGAGCGGCGCCTGCCCGAGGCCGCCCGGCCGGACTGGCCGGTGCGGCTCGATCACTGCTTCGGCCGCATCCTCCTGGACCACGCCTGCGGCGGTCCCTGGCGCGACCAGGTGCGCCCGCCCGCCCACGCCACCCTGCCCCTCGATCAGCTCGAGACGGCGATCGCGCTCGGCGAGGCGGTGCTGGCCGGCCACGCGGATCTCGCGCTCCTGAACCGGCGGTCGCTCGCGTGGCGCGGCAAGATCCCGCCCGCCCCGGTGCCCGCCATCCGAGACGGGGGCCTGATCCTGCGCCGCTGGCGGCCGGAGGACGCGGCGCCGTTCGCGGCGCTCAACGCCGACCCGGCGGTGATGGCCCATTTCCCGCGCCCCCGGACCGGGGCCGAGAGCGCCGCCGAGGCCGGTCTCCTCGACCGGCGCTTCGTGGCGGACGGGTTCGGCCCCTGGGCGCTGGAGCATGACGGCCGGTTCGTCGGCTTCGCGGGCGCGATGCGGATCCTGCGGCCCCTGCCCTTCCCGGGCGGCGACCGGCCGGGCAGTACGGTCGAGCTGGCTTGGCGCCTGGCGCGGGAGGCCTGGGGGCGGGGCCTCGCCACCCGTGCCGCGCGGCTGGCCCTGGCCGATCTCGCCGGGCGCTGCGGCATCCGCGCCGTCGTGGCTTTCACGGCGGTCGGCAACGTCCGGTCGCGGGCCGTGATGGAGCGCCTCGGCATGGCGCCGTCCGGGACGTTTCCGCATCCGGCCGTGCCGGAGGGGCCGCTGCGCGAACACGTGCTCTACCGGCTCGACGGCGCGGACAGGGAGGAAGCGGCATGAGCGCTGAGACCGCGATCAACGTCGTCGGCGGCGGGGCCTGGGGGACGGCGCTGGCCAACGCCGCCGCCGGGGCCGGCCACCCCGTGACCCTCTGGCTGCGCGACGCGACGGCTGCGGCCGCCCTCCAGGCGGACCGCGAGAACCCGCGCTACCTGCCGGGCGTCCCGCTGCATCCGGGCATCGCGGCGACCGCCGATCCGCACAGGCTCGCCGACGCCCGGGCGACCCTGCTGGTCGTGCCCGCCCAGACCGTGCGCGGCGTGCTGGAGACTCTGCGCGACCCCCTGGCCACGGCCGGTCCGGTGATCCTCTGCGCCAAGGGGATCGAGCGCGGCAGCGACAGCTTCATGAGCGCGGTCGCCGCGGAGACCCTGCCGCCGGGAACGCCCGTCGCCGTCCTGTCGGGTCCGAGCTTCGCGGCCGACGTCGCCCGGGGCCTGCCCACCGCGGTGACCCTGGCGGCTTCCGATCCCGGCCTCGCCGCGTCGCTGAGCGGCCTGCTGTCCGGTCCGAGCTTCCGGCTCTATCACACCGACGACGTGCGCGGCGTCGAGATCGGCGGCGCCGGCAAGAACGTGCTGGCCATCGCGTGCGGCATCGTGGCCGGGCGGGGCCTCGGCGACAGCGCCCGGGCGGCGCTGATCGCCCGGGCCTTCGCGGAGCTGATGCGCTTCGCCCGCACCTTCGGGGGCCGGGCCGAGACGCTGATGGGGCTCTCGGGCCTCGGCGACCTCGTGCTGACCGCCTCCTCGCCGCAATCGCGCAACTTCGCCTTCGGCCAGCGGCTCGGCGCCGGGGCGAGCCCGGACGAGGCCGCCGGCGGCAAGCTCGCCGAGGGCGCGTTCACCGCGGCGGCGCTGGCGGGCCTCGCCGCCGCGAAGGGGGTCGAGATGCCGGTGGCGCAGGCCGTCGCGGCGATCGTGGCAGGCGCGGCCGGGGTCGACGACGTGGTCGCGGGGCTGCTGGCCCGGCCGCTGCGCGGCGAGACCGATTAGGCGTCTGGCGGGCCCCGGTCGCTCACGCCACCGCGGCCGTCCGACCCGGCTGGGCGCCCTGGCTCTGGGCGCCCTGGACCTGGGCGCCGTGGGTATGGGCGGCGAAGCGCTCGATCGGGGCGGGGCGACCCAGCAGGTATCCCTGGGCGGAGGTGCAGTTCTCCTGGGCCAGGAAGGACAGCTCGTCGGCCGTCTCGACACCCTCGGCCACCACGGAGAGCCCGAGGCCGCGGCCCAGGCCCAGCACCGAGCGCACGATCGCGGCTCCCTGGGGGTTGGTGTGGACCGCCTTGATGAACGAGCCGTCGATCTTGATCCGGTCGAACGGGAAGGAGCGCAGGTTCGAGAGCGAGGAATAGCCGGTTCCGAAATCGTCCATGGCGATCTGGACGCCCAGGGCCTTGAGCTGGCGCAGGGTGAGTAGCGCCCGGCCCGGATCCCGGATCAGCGCGGTCTCGGTGATCTCGATCTCCAGGCGGTCGGCCTTCAGGCCGGTCTCGAACAGGGTGCCGTGGACGAACTGCACGAAGTGCGGGTTGTGGAGCTGCACCGCCGAGACGTTGACGGCGATCGCCAGGGGCTGGGTCCAGCCGGCGGCCGTGCGGCAGGCCTCCCGCAGCACCCAGGCGCCGATCTCCAGGATGGCCCCGGTTTCCTCGGCGATCGGCACGAACACGGCCGGCGAGATCGTGCCGCGCGCCGGATGGACCCAGCGCAGCAGCGCCTCGAATCCCGTCACCGCGCCGGTCCCGATCTGGGTCTGCGGCTGGTAGACGAGATGGAGCTCGCTCCTGGCCACCGCGTGGCGCAGGTCGTGCTCCAGCATCCGCCGGTCGCGGATCTGCGCGCCCATGCTGGCGTCGTAGCGGCGGCAGGTGCCGCGCCCCTCGTTCTTGGCCCGGTACAGGGCGGCGTCGGCGTAGCTCAGGAGGGCGCGCTGGTCCGGGGCGTCGTCGGGATAGACCGCGATGCCGATGCTGGTGGCGATCACCGGGCCGGAGGCCGCCGGCACCGCCGCCAGGGTCGTCAGGATCCGCTCGGCCAGCCGCTCGGCGGTCCCGTCCGCGGATCCCGGACCCTGCGGCGTCAGGATGGCGAACTCGTCGCCGCCGAGCCGCGCCATCAGCTGGTTGCCGTCGAGCAGGCCGCCGACCCGCAGGGCGAGGTCGCGCAGCATCGCGTCGCCGGCCGCGTGGCCGAACAGGTCGTTGACCTCCTTGAACCGGTCGAGGTCGAGGCACAGCACGGCGAGCCGGGTGCCCTGGCCGTCAGCGGCGCGCATCGCCCGCTCCAGGCGGGCGTGGAAGCTCGTGCGGTTGGCCAGCCCCGTGAGCGCGTCGTGGTGGGCGAGGTAGTGGATCTCGCTCTCGGCCCGGCGCCGAGCGCGCAGGTCGCGCACCGCCACGGCGTGGTGCGGCTGGCGGCCGTACTCGGCCACCGGGCGCATGATCACCTCCACCGGGATGGTGGTGCCGCCCACCTGGACGAGCTCGGCCTCCAGGGGCTGGTCGGGCGTTCCCGACCCGGCCACGAGGCCCGGGAGGTACGCGGCGAGGCCCGTTCCCGCCAGGCTGGCCGCTTCGGCGCCGGCCAGCCGGGCGAAGGCCTCGTTGGCGCTGACGATCTGTCCGGCGCGGCACACCACCAGCCCCTCCACGGCCGCGTTGGCGAGGCTGAGCAGGCGCTCGCGCTCGAACGCGGCGCGCCGGCGCTCGCGCAGGTCGATCAGGAGGGCGGCCCCGGCCATGAGCAGGATCAGGCAGCTCGCCACGGCCACGGCGGCGGCGAGCCAATCGGTCCGGATCGCGCTCTCCGGGATCGTGACGGCCGGATCGGGCAGGAGGGTCACCGCGCCCATGCCGGTGAAGTGATGGCCGCAGATCGCCAGGATCAGCAGGGCGGCGCCGAGGCAGCGGCCCCGGACCCCGTCGGAGGACAGCCCGACCACAAGGGCGGCGGCCCCGAGCGCAGCCCCGAGGCCCACCGAGACGACGACCAGCGCGGGGTTCCAGAGGAGGTGGCCCGGCACTTGGTAGGCGGCCATGCCGGTGTAGTGCATCGCGGCGATGCCGCCGCCCGCGACCGCGCCCCCGATCGCCGCCCGGACCCGGCCGCCGGTCGTGGCGAGGGCGAAGCCGAGTCCGGTGATCGCGACGGCGTCCGCGTAGGACAGAAGGGTCAGGCCGAGGCCGTAGCCGGAGGGCAGTCCCGGCTCGAAGGCGAGCATCGCCAGGAAGTGCGTCGCCCAGATGCCGGATCCGCCCGCAGCCGCCGCGACCGCCAGCCACGTGAAGCGGCTGCGGCCGCCGGCCCGGACGGCATGGGTCAGAAGCTCCATCGCGGTGGCGCTCGCCAGCGCGCAGACGAGCCCCGCCAGCGCTACCAGCCAGACGTTGTGATCGCCGACGAAGCAACCGATGACGGTCAACATGTGGACAATGGGCTTCCGCAAGGAGACGTATGAGGGTCTATGTTCTGTGATAGAATTTAATATCCAAACAACGACTGGGCTTGATCTTGCTTAATAGGGTTCGGCCGCCCCGCGTGCCGGTGCCGATGCCGGGGCTTGGTCCGGGGCCGTCTCCGCGGCCTGTCCCTCGGGGGCGAAGCTGCGCTATGGCGGGCGCGCCGCCGGGTCCGGGCGGCCCCGGGGGTCTCAGCGATGGCGTACTGGCTGTTCAAATCGGAGCCCGCGACCTGGTCGTGGGATCAGCAGGTTGCGGCCGGCGAGGCCGGGACGTTCTGGAACGGCGTGCGCAACCACCTCGCCAAGAAGCAGCTCATGGCCATGACGGTGGGCGAGCGGGGCTTCTTCTACCACTCGAACGAGGGCAAGGCGGTGGTCGGCATCGTGGCGGTGATCCGGCCCTACTACCCCGATCACACCGACGAGACCGGCCGCTTCGGCATGGTCGACGTGCGGGCCGTGCAGGCGCTGCCGCGGCCGGTGACGCTCGACGCGATCAAGGCCGATCCGGCGCTCGCCGACATGGTGCTGGTGAACAATTCCCGCCTGTCCGTTCAGCCCGTAACCGAGGCCGAGTGGGCCCGGGTGCGCGCCCTGAGCGGGCTGTAACGCGGGCGCCGCGTTCGCGCGCCCGCCCCCTCCGCAGGGGCCGGCGGAGGTACACCCTACCCGATGCGCCCGCGCTGACCGCGGCGCCCGACGCGTGAGCGTCCCGGCTCGCCGCGGGGAGGGCGGGCGCGTGCCGGTGGCGCACCGCGCTTCCCCGGGGATCCGCCGTCACGCCGCCCGGTCGAAGGAGCCCCGGGCCGGCACCAGCTCCTCGTCGACCTCGACCGCCGGCAGCGTGTCCATCACCCGGGTGGCCGGTAGCGTCACCACCACCTCGGTGCCCTCCCGGGGCTTCGAGGTCAGCTTGAACCGCCCGCCGTGCAGCTCGACCAAGCCCTTGACGATCGGAAGCCCCAGGCCTGAGCCCTGCTCGGCGGTCTTGATCGCCAGGGAGCCGCGGCCGAAGGAGGACAGGACCGTGCCGAGTTCGTCCTCCGGGATCCCGGGGCCGCTGTCCTTCACCGACACGTACTGCCCGCCCGAGGCGGTCCAGCCGACCTTCAGCCAGATCTCGCCTTCGGGCGGCGTGAACTTCACGGCGTTCGACAGGAGGTTGAGCACGATCTGGCGCAGCGCCCGCTCGTCCGCCCAGAGCCGCGGCAGCGAATCGTCGACGAGGCCGTGGAAGGTCTGGTTCTTCGCCTTGGCGCGCAGGCCCATCATGTGGCGGCACTCCTCCACGATATGGGCGAGCTGCACCGCCTCCTCGTTGAGCTCGTAGCGCCCGGCCTCGATGCGGGAGAGGTCGAGGATCTCGTTGATCAGGTTCAGGAGGTGCATCCCGCTGTCGTGGATGTCGTTCGAGTATTCCCGGTAGGAGGGCGCCGTGTGGGTGCCGAACACCTCGTTCTTCATCACCTCCGAGAAGCCCAGGATGGCGTTGAGCGGCGTGCGCAGCTCGTGGCTCATGGTGGCGAGGAAGCGCGACTTGGCGAGGTTCGCCTCCTCGGCCCGCCGGCGGGCCTCGTCGGAATTGGCCTTGGCCTGTTCCAGCTCGCCGAACACCGCGTCCTTCTCGGCGCGGGAGCGCAGGGCACCCACCGTGGAGGCGTAGAGGCGGCGGGACAGGCCGAGGAAGAAGAGCTGCGCGCCGCCGGCCATGGCCACGAGCATCAGCGCGTTCATCTCGCCCGGGAAGGCGGAGAGCGAGGCCGTGGCCAGCGCCAGCGGGACCAGGGCGGCGATGGCCGCCAGCGGCACCGTGGCGGCCAGCATGGTGGTGACCGCGGAGGCGATGACGAGTCCGAACAGCGCGAAGGTCCACCCCCCGGTGGCGCCCAGCCCGATCATGGCCGACCACGACAGGCTCTGGAGCACCTCGCCGATCAGGAAGCGGCGGCGCCACCGGGCGAGCGGGCTCGTCGCCGGGTCGGCGCGCAGGAAGCGGCGGCTCAAGGTGGTGTTGAGCGAGATCATCAGGACCACGCCGAGGGCCCAGACCGCCGCCACCGGCGGCGTGATCCAGACGGTCGCGGCCAGGGCGAGGACCCCCGCGAACAGGACCAGCGGGATCCCCGCCCCGGTCCGGTGCTCGGCGTAGTGGCGCAGCAGCTCGTAGTCGAAGGCCCGCTCCAGGCCGGTCTGCGAGGTCAGCTTCTCACGGGCCGAGCGGATCTCGCGGGCGACCCCGCGGCGGCGCGCCGCCTCTTCCGTCGAGGGGCCGCGACCGCGCTGAACCATCTCGACGGTGAGATCGGACATCGCGTCTTGAAACTCGGAAGGGGTGTGGGCTCGGAATCGCTCCGTGAGGATGCGGCGGATGTGTTAAGAAGCGGCTGCCGGTATCCGTTGGATCTTAAGCAATCTGGCTGTTGCGAGGCTGTCGCGAGGTTGTCTCAAGGGTGCCGCGTCGCTCGGGCCGGCGTGCGGTCCCGCACATCGCGCGGGCCGGGGTGAACGCTACGGTTGCACCGCCGACCGCGATGCCCGATCGAGGCCGCGGACCGTGAACCGGGACGCCCGGGCGCACGCGTCGTGTAAGGGGTCGCCGACCATGCCGAATCTCACCGTCAACGGCGTCACGCACGCGATCGACGCCGACCCCGACATGCCGCTGCTCTGGGTGCTGCGGGACCGGCTCGACGCCACCGGCACCAAGTACGGCTGCGGCATCGCGCAGTGCGGCGCCTGCACGGTCCACCTCGACGGCCAGCCGGTCCGCGCCTGCCAGACGAAGGTCGGCGATGTCGGCGCCGCGCAGGTGACCACCATCGAGGGCGTATCGGGCCGGGTGGCGGAGGCCGTGCAGGCCGCGTGGCGCAAGCTCGACGTCGTCCAGTGCGGCTACTGCCAGTCCGGCCAGATCATGTCGGCGATCGGCCTGCTCTCGGGCAACGCCACGCCGAGCGACGCCGACATCGACGGCGCCATGGACGGCAACATCTGCCGCTGCGGCACCTACCAGCGCATCCGCGCGGCGATTCACGAAGCCGCGCGCAGCCTCGCCTGATCCGTCCCGGCGCCCACTTTCCCCCGCCCTGCCCCGCGGTCCCGACCGGAGCCTCGCCGCCATGCTGAACGCCCGTCGACCGAATCCCCTCCCCGCCCGGCCCAGCCGCCGCGGCCTGCTGGCCGGCGCCGGCGCCCTCGTGGTCGCCTTCCGCCTCGACCCGAAATCCGCCCGCGCGGCGTCCGGCCCGAACCTCGCCGACGTGAAGGCCCAGCCCAACGCCTTCGTGCGCATCGGCGCGGACGACACCGTGACGGTGGTGATCAAGCACCTCGACATGGGCCAGGGGAACACCACCGGGCTGGCCACGATCCTGGCCGACGAGCTCGGCGCCGACTGGGCGAAGGTCCGCACCGAGTTCGCCCCCGCGGACGCGACGCTCTACAACAACAGCCTGATGGGACCGATCCAGGGCACCGGCGGCTCCACCGCGGTGGCCAATTCCTGGTTCCAGCTGCGCAAGGCGGGTGCCGCCGCCCGCGAGATGCTGATGGCCGAGGCGGCCTTCCACTGGAAGGTGCCGGTGTCGCAGATCACCGTGGCCGAGGGTGTGGTCCGCCACGAGCCGTCCGGCCGGCAGGCCCGGTTCGGGGAGCTGGCGGCCTCCGCGGCCTCCTTGCCGGTGCCCTCGGAGCCGCGGCTCAAGGACCCGAGCGAGTGGCGGCTGATCGGTCGGACGATCCCGCGCCTCGACTCCGTGGCCAAGACCGACGGCACGGCGATCTACTCCCTCGACATCCGCCGCCCGAACCAAGTCACCGCGGTGGTGGCCCGGGCGCCGCGCTTCGGCGCCACCGTGAAGTCCTTCGACGCCGCCGCCGCCCGCACGGTCGCGGGCGTGCTCGACGTGGTGCAGGTGCCGACCGGCGTGGCGGTGATCGCCCGCGACACGTGGTCGGCCATGAAGGGCCGCGAGGCGCTCACGGTCGCCTGGGACGACAGCACCGCCGAGACCCGCTCGTCCGACGCGATCCTGGCCGAGTACCGGGAGCGGGCCAAGGGCCCCGGCCTGACGGCCTCCGAGCGCGGCGACCCGCAGGCGGCGCTGAAGGGCGCCGCCAAGGTCGTCGAGGCCGAGTTCACCTTCCCGTACCTCGCCCACGCGGCGATGGAGCCGCTCAACGCCACGATCGAGCGGGCGGCCGACGGCGGCTACGACGTCTACGCGGGCTTCCAGTTCCAGACCGTCGAGCAGGCCACGATGGCGGCGATCCTCGGGGTGACGTCCGACCGGGTGCGGCTGCACAGCAACTGGGCCGGCGGCTCCTTCGGGCGCCGGGCGACCCCGACCGCCGACTACCTCGCGGAGGCCGCCGCCGTCTTCAAGGCGTCGGGCGAGAAGGCCCCGGTCCACCTCGTCTGGACCCGCGAGGACGACATGGCCGGCGGCTATTACCGCCCGACCGTGCTGCACAAGGTCCGGGCCGGAATCGACGGCAAGGGCGCGGTGGTCGGCTGGGACCACGTCATGGTCGGCAAGTCGATCATGATCGGCTCGCCCTTCGAGGCGATGATCGTCAAGAACGGCATCGACTCCACCACCGTGGAGGGCGCCTCCGACACGCCCTACGCGCTGCCGGCCTACCGGTTCGGCGTCCATAACGGCCGCGAGGGCGTGCCGGTCCTGTGGTGGCGCTCGGTCGGCCACACCCACACCGCCCACGTGATGGAGGTGATGATCGACGAGTTGGCCCACGCCGCCGACGTCGATCCGGTGGCCTACCGGCTCTCCCTCCTGACCCAGGCGCCGCGCCTGTCCGGCGTCCTCAAGCTCGCCGCCGACAAGGCCGGCTGGGCGAACAAGCCGCAGGACCAGGGTCGCGGCCTCGGGGTGGCGGTCCACGAATCCTTCGGCTCCTACGTCGCCATGGTGGCCGACGTGACCGCGCAGGATGGGGCAATCCGGGTGAACCGGATCGTGGCGGCGGTGGATGTCGGCGTGCCGGTGAATCCGGACGTGATCCGCGCGCAGGTCGAGGGCGCGGTGGGCTTCGCCCTGTCGGCGGTGCTCCGGAACCGCATCACCCTCAAGGACGGGCGGGTGCAGGAGCACAATTTCGACGCCTACGAGCCGACCCGGATGAGCGAGATGCCCCGGGTGGAGGTGCACATCGTGCCGAGCCAGGTGGCGCCCACCGGCATCGGCGAGCCGGGCGTCCCCGTCCTGGGGCCGGCGATCGCCAACGCGGTCTTCGCCGCCACCGGCCGGCGCCTGCGCTCGCTGCCGCTGGACCTGTCCGGGGTGAAGGGCGCGTGAGGAATCGCACGTTCCGCGGGCGCGGATCGGCGTAGGACGGTGGGGCCTTCCCCCCAAGGCAAGAGACCCGACTGAAGACGGCGCGGCGCAACACCGCGCCGTTTCTTTTTTGCGCGCCGACGCGCCATCTCCGGGTCATGCCGTTCGACGACACCGCCGCGCGCCTGCGCGCCTGCCGCCTCTGCCGGGACGCCCCGCGCTACGGCCCGCCCCTGCCCCAGGAACCCCGGCCGATCGTGCAGGGCTCGGCCACGGCCCGTCTCTGCATCGCCAGCCAGGCCCCCGGAACGCGCGCGCACCGCACCGGGCAGCCCTTCACCGATCCCTCGGGCGTGCGGCTGCGGTCCTGGCTGGGGCTCGACGCCCGGCAATTCTACGACGCCACCCGGGTCGCCATCGTGCCGATGGGCGCGTGCTTCCCGGGCCTCGACGCCAAGGGCGGCGACCGGCCGCCCCGCCGGGAATGCGCCGAAACCTGGCGGGCGGAACTCGTCTCCGGCCTGCCACACCTCGAATTGATCCTGGTGATCGGCCAGTACGCGCAAGCCTGGCACCTGGGGCGGATGGAGGGCGGGCTGACCGGCACGGTGCGGCGCTGGCGGGAGATCCTGTCCGAGCCGCGCCGCCCGCGGGTGCTGCCCCTGCCCCACCCGTCCTGGCGCAACAACGGCTGGCTCAAGCGCGAGCCCTGGTTCGCGGCGGATCTGCTGCCGGTGCTGCGGGCCGAGGTGGCGCGGGTGATGGCGGGTGATCCCTGAGCCCGTCGCCGGCGAGGTCGCGAATGCCGGCTTCTCCCGCGGGGATCGGCAGGCGGTGTCCGACAGCCCCGGATCGGCGGGCGCGCGATGGGCCGGAATGCGCCCGCGGCCGCCCGGCGGGCCGGGCGGGCACCGAGACCCGCGGTCGCCCGTCCCGGTGCCCGCCGGTTGCGATGCGCGCCGCCTGCGCGGCCGGCGGTCCCGGCCGGCGCGCATGGGACGCGGCGCCGGGCGGAGAACGCCGGGCGGCCCGGCCGGGGGCGGCCGAGCGGGTCTGAGACCCGGCGGCCCGCCCCGGGGCCGCATTGACAGGGATCGCCGGCCCGTGATCCGTGCTGCGACTCCCGAAGGACGCCCCGATGACCGACCCTGCCGACCCCCGCGACCGCCTGATCGTGGCCCTGGACCTGCCCGGCGTGCCCGAGGCCGAGGCGCTGATCGACCGGATCGGCGACGCCGCGACCGTCTACAAGATCGGCTACCAGCTGGGCTACGCGGGCGGCCTCGCCCTCGCCGAGCGGCTGGCGGCGCGCGGCCTGAAGGTCTTCCTCGACTTGAAGCTTCACGACATCGGCAACACCGTCGAGGAGGGCGTGCGCGCGGCCTCGGGCTCGGGCGCCACCTTCCTCACCGTCCACGCCTATCCGCAGACCATGCGGGCGGCCCTGCGCGGCCGGGGCGCGGGCCTGAAGATCCTCGCCGTGACGGTGCTCACCTCCTACGACGATGCCGACGCCGCGGAGGCCGGCTATGCCCTGCCGGTGGCGGAGCTCGTCGCCCGGCGCGCCGCCCAGGCCGCCGAGATCGGCCTCGACGGCCTGGTCTGCTCGGCCGCCGAGGCGGCCTCGGTCCGGCGGATCGTCGGGCCGGGCCGGCTGATCGTCACCCCGGGCATCCGCCCGGCGGGCGCCGAGGCCGGCGACCAGAAGCGGGTGATGACGCCGGCCGCCGCCCGCACGGCCGGGATCGACCACGTGGTGGTCGGTCGCCCGATCACCGGCACGGCGGATCCCCGCGCGGTGGCACAGGCGATCGTGGCGGACCTCGCCTGACCGGGCATTGCCTTCGCGCGGATCGGATCCACTTCGTTGCGCATCAGAGGAGACGCGGCATGACGAAGGGCTACTGGATCGCGCGGATCGATGTCCGCGACGCGGAGGCCTACAAGGACTACGTGGCGGCCAACGGCGTCGCCTTCGCGAAGTTCGGCGGCCGCTTCCTCGTGCGCGGCGGCGCCCACGAGGCGGTGATGGGACAGGCCCGGTCGCGCAACGTGGTGATCGAGTTCCCGACCTACGCCGACGCCCTCGCCTGCTGGAACTCCGACCTCTACCAGGCCGCCAAGGCCAAGCAGCGCGGCGGCGTGGAGGCCGAGATCCTGGTGATCGAGGGCTATGACGGCCCGCAGCCCAGCGCCTCCGAGCCGGCGCCGGACGCGGGACCGGCCTCCGAGTAGCCCGCGGCGCCGCGGGCGTAGCCCTCCCGGGAGGGCTACGCCCGCCGCCCTGCCGGCGCGAGGCTCCGCAGCAGGAACGCCGTCATGACCTCCACGGACGGTGCCGGCTGAAGGGGCGAGGCACCCACCAGCAGCGGATGGGTGTAGCGGGCGATGGCGGTGTGGATGCAGGCCGCCGCCTGGGCGGGGTCGTCGGCCTCGAAGGCGCCGCGCGCCACCCCGTCGCGGATGATCCGTTCGAATCCGGCGGTGATCCGGGCGACATGGTGGCGGCAGACCTCCCAGCTCTCCGCCATCGCCGCCTCGATCATCTCGTGCAGGCGGGGAAAGGCTTCGCAGCGCCGGGTGCAGTCGCGGTGCAGGGTCTCGATCGCCGCCGCGAGGCGCGCGGTGGCGTCGAGGCCGGGGCGGTCGGCGATCTCCGAGATCACCGCCTCGCTCTCCCCGATCAGGCGCTCCAGCACCGCCTCGTTGATCGCCTTCTTCGAGTCGAAGAAGCGGTAGACGTTGGCGGGGCTCATCTTCAGCGTCCGGGCGATGTCGGCGACCGTCGTCTTCTGGTAGCCGATCTCGCGAAAATACGTGTCGGCCGCCGCGAGGATGCGGCTGCGGGTGTCGGGGGCGCACTCCTCCGTGGGCAGGGGGATCGTGTCGTCGAGGGACATGCGTCCTCCCTAGGGCATGCGGGCGCGGAGCGTCAAAGGCGCCAACCCCGGATCGGGTTCCGCCTGCGGCCGGTGCGCACGCCTGGAACCGGCCCCGGCGGCACCGATTGCCCCCGCATCCGGCCGCGACCGCGGTGCGCCTGAGAGGGACCAGCGATGAGCTTCACCGATACCCGTGCCCTCGTCACCGGGGCCGATTCCGGCATCGGGCAGGCGACCGCGGAGCTGCTGGCCCGCGCCGGCGCCGACGTGGCGATCACCTACCACACCGACGAGGCCGGCATCCGCGAGACCGCCGGCCGGGTCGAGGCCGCCGGGCGCCGGGCGCTGGTGCTCCAGCTCGACGTCGGCGACCCGGCCGCCGTCACGGCCGCTTTCGACCGGATCGGCAGCGAGTTCGGCACCCTCGATCTCCTGGTGGCCAATGCCGGCCAGGCCATGAGCGGCGTGCCGGTCGCCGAGATGGACGACGCGCTGCTGGAGCGGATCCTGCGGGTGAACCTCATGGGGCCGCTGTTCTGCGCGCGGCCGTTCATCAAGATGCGCAAGGCGCAGGGCGGGAACGGCAAGATCGTGTTCGTGTCGTCGGTGGCCCAGCACCTGCCGACGCCGGAGAGCGCGCCCTACGGCATGTCGAAGGCCGGCCTGGGCTCCCTGTGCCGCTCCCTGTCGCGGGAACTTGCCGAGGACCGGATCAACGTCAACAACGTGGCGCCGGGCCTGATCGAGACGCCGATGACGGCGGACCGCTTCGAGAAGCCGGAGGTGCTCGAGCAGTCGCTGGAGCGGATTCCGTGGCGCCGGGCCGGGCGGCCGGAGGAGATCGCCCGGGCGATCCTCTACCTCGCCTCGGACGCGGCCGATTACGTCACCGGCCACACCCTGGTGGTCGATGGCGGGCTGACGATGCAGTGGGGCGGGGCCTGAACGACGAACGGCGCCGGACCCGCGTCCGGCGCCGCTCCGAGCCCGCGGAGAGGACGGCTCAGGAGCCGAACTGCGAGCCGAGCCGCTCGAGGTATTCGGCGAGGTCGACGCCGCCGATCCGCTTGCCGTAGTCGAAGCGCATGCCTTGGCGGATGTCGACGCTGGCGTCGCGCGTCGTCAGTGTGAAGGGACGGACGCAGATCCAGGCTCCGTCACGACGGTGCTCGAAGTAGCCGAGGATCTCGTGCTTGGCCATGATCTATCCTCCGAAGCCGTGTTTGGAGACATAACGGCCGCGCTCGCCGGCGGTTCACCCGGAGCGACTGTTTTTCGCACACGATCTGGTGGAGACCGGCGTGCCGGCGACCAGCCGAGAGACGAGACCGCGCGGCCTGTTCTGGCGTGAGCTTGACCATACGCCCGCGAAGCTTGGCGCTGGCCGGCCGAATGCTCCGCGCGTGGTTCCCGGTCCGCTCACTGCCAGCAATCGAGGATCTCGGCGGTGGTCATCGTCTGGACCTGATGCCCATAGCGCATCCGGTACATCAGCAGCAGCGCGTCGTGCGCCTCGTCGCAGGAACTGCAGAGGCCGTCGGTGGCCAGTACGATGCGGTAGCCGCGGTCCACGCCGCCGAGCACCGCGGCCAGGACGCAGACATCCGTCTCCGCGCCGGTGACGATGAGGGTGTCGACGCCCCGCGCCTGCAGGCGCGCGTCGAGGTCCGTGTCGAGCCAGGGCGAGTAGACGCCCTTGTCGATCACCTCCGCGGGCGGGGTCAGCCGCGCGAGGTCCGGGACGAGGTCGATCATCTCGGGGGCGAGGTGTTCCCGGGTCATCGACGCCCATCGCTTCGAGTAGGTCGCCCAGGTGCCGCGGCCCTCCCCAGGCCGTCCGGCGGGGATGTAGCGGGTGAAGATGGTCCGGGCCGGATGCGCCGCGGCGAGGCGGGACACGTGCGGCAGGACCCGCGTCATCCACGGGGTCTGCCAATCCGTGGGCTCGGCGAACATGCGCTGCATGTCCACGCACAGATGCACGCAACGCTCCCCCAGGGGCTGCGCGGAGGCCCCGCCGTCCGATCCGTGATTGGATCCGTGATTGCCCGTCAAGTGACCGCTATCCGTGCTCATAATCGCGAAATCGGGCCAGGATCGGGGTTGTTCCTGCGGTGAAGAGGTGCCGGCCCGCGGGGTCGCCAACCCCTCCGGTCCGCCGGGGTGCTCCCCGGCGGGGACAGGGTGTCGACGGGGCGACCAGTCCGGTCGCGGTGCCGTGCCGGAGGGACAAGAGGTCCCGCGCCGCCCGTCTCCGGCGGCGCGGGACCTAGCGGTCCGCCTTCTCGCCGGCGGTGGTCAATTGCAGGTAGCGCTCCGTGGTCGGCCGGATCAGGTTGCGCACCGCCTCGGCCATGGTCTGCTCCTCCTTCAGCGATTGCTGGAAGGCCGTGCGGTGGCCCTGCTGGCCGGCCGCGTCGCCGATGGTGAGCAGCGACTCGTAGGCCGCGATCTCGAAATTCTCGAACGCATGGTTGGCGTAGGTGTTCTTCAGGATCTCGTCCTGGGCCGGCGCGTGGCCCAACGCCATCATGTTGCCGACGAAGCCCAGAAAGCCCTCCTTGAGGGCCGAGGGGCTGTCGCCCAGGCTCTGGAGCGCTTCCTCCAGGCGATGGCGCTGGCCGTGCGTCTCCTCGATGTGGCGGCGGAGCGCCTGCTCCATCTCGGGATAGCGCTCCAGGCGCTCGACCTGGCGCTCCATGATCTGCAGCGCCTGCATCTCGAGGGCGTGGGTATTCTTCAGGGCCGTGACGTAGATCTCGCGTGCGTCCAGGGCCATGGGGTTACCTCATCTCGGTTGCGAGCCAGGTGGCTCGTTCAACCAGGGAACGCAGACGTCGCACGGCCAAGTTCCGGCAGGATGGTCGCAGGGGCGGGGCTTCCGGACGGTGACCGGGATGCGGCTGGAGTGCGGCTGGGGCGCGCCGGTCAGTGCAGGGAGCCGGTCCGCGCGGCCCGCTCGCGGTCCGCCAAGCGCCGGCCGATCTCGAGCAGCAGGGTCTCGGTCAGCGCCACCAGGGGCGCGTCACCGAACTGCGAGACCATGTTGTGCAGCGAGAGGCACAGGTCGGCGGTCCGGTTGAGGGCGTCGTCGATCGTGGCGCCGTCGCGGATCGCGAAGGCCGCACCGGCGGACTTGCTGTCCGTGATCTCGACGATCACCCCCCGGCCGGTGGTGGGCCGGCCATCCTGGTCGAGGTAGAAGTGCCCGCGGGTGAACAGCCACCGCAGCTGGCCCTCCGGCGAGCACACGCGGTACTCGGCCGTGTAGGAGCCGCCGGTCTGAACGCAGTCCAGGATGACCTGCGAGATGTGCGCCTGATCGTCCGGGTGGATGGCCTTGAGGATCTCGGAGAGGCTGACGCCCGCGCGCGACCGGGCGGGGCTGATGTTGAACAGCAGGGCGCTGACCGGATCCGCCCGCGCCTCGTCCCGGAGGATGTCCCACATCCAGAAGCCGACGCCGCCCGAGGCTTCCAGGGCCGCGACCAGGGCGGCCTCGGAGACGACGTCGTGCGCGTGATCCATCCGAGACGTCTCCCGATCCCGTCGCCCGCGATAGGCGGCGCTGCGCGAGGCCCGGGAGCCCGCCAAAACCCGATTTTCGCCGCTTCGATCCGAGATCGCGCGCGATCGAATCGTGTCTACACGCGTGTCTACAAGTATGCGCGTCCCGTGTCTGTATCCCGGATCGCAGGTCGGCCGTGCCGCCCGGGGCCCTCCGTCCGGCACGCGGCGTCAGGTCGGCCGCTTCGCCCGGAGAATTCCGGGCCGCGGCCACGGCGCGCGACGACCGCCCGCCGCATCCGGCAGGCGGGCTTCCTCCGGACGAACCGGGCGGACATGAATGTTCTCAGATTTGTGAGCGGCAAACGTCCTAACCTGAGTTATTCTCAGGGTGTCGGCACGATTGCTGACCATCCATGCCCTCTCGGACGTTCATTACCCCTCAGAGCTGACGAGAGGGCGTGGATGCCTCGGGCCCCGACGACGCTTCGGCTTGCGGCGCGACCGGCGACGTGTCGGTTGCCGCGCCGCATCGAGGCCGATGACGGCGGGTCTCCTCGCCGAAGGGCAGTAGCCCTCGACGCGCTTCGCATCCAAGATGCATCCGGTGGCCTTCACCCCGCGAGGCCATCGGCCGGATCCCCACCGAGCACCTGAAGGCGAAGGGCGACCTGAGATGACCGAGGAAGGCGATCCGTCCAACAAGATGTTCGAGGTCGCCGGACTGGCGGCGGCGATCGCCGACCGCATCCTCGAACAGCACGCGGCGGCCACGCCGATCCCGCCGGAGCAGTTCCGGATGCTGGTTCGGGCGGCGCGGATGCTGCTCGACAACGGCGTGCCGTGGCCGCCCTCGGTAGAGCACGTTGTGATGGAGGTGGCCAGGCGGGTGGAAGAGGCCAAGGCCGTCTCCGCGGGCGCCGCGGGTGCTTCTCAGGGCCACGATGTCGTGGTGAACCTGACGCAGGCCCTCGGCGCCATGAAGCGGTCCTGAGGGAGCGGTCCGATGGACGAACCGAAGGACGGACCGTCTGCCACGGACGCGGATGTCTCAGCGGCCCTGTCGGAAGTCCTGCGCCTCACGACGGCGCTCGCGGATCAGGTGCGCGCCGAGCTGATCGCCGGGCGGACCATCGGGAGGGACCAGAGCGACGCCCTGTCGACCGCCGTGAGCGGCCTCAGGCGGCAGGGCGTGATCCTGCCGCCCGCGCTGGAGCGGACGATCCACGACATCTCGCGGCGCGCCACGGCGGTGATCGCGCGGGCGGACCGGCCGACGGTCGGCGCCCTGTCCTGGACCTTCGGCAGGATGCGCGGTCGCCAGCGATTGATCCTGTCTGCCCGGAAGACGCGGGACGCCTAGGACGCAGGCGGTCCGGGGCGCAGGATGCCTGGGACGGAGGACGCGTTCGTCGCGGTCCGGCCGGATCCGGATCTCGGGGGCGATCCTGCGGCGGCCGACCCTGCGGCGTCTGCGCCCGCCTCAGCCGACCAGGGCGGCGGCAGGCGCCGGGCTCACCGGCTGGGTCGGCTTCTCCGCCGCGTCGCGGCCGTTCGGGGGGCGGACGGTTTCCGGGGCGGGGGCAGCCGGAGGCGGCAGCGGGAGTGCACCCGTGTCGGACCGCGCCTGATGCGTGATCTGGGGAAGATTCTCCTGGTCCTTCCGGTCTTGCGGCAGCTTTGCGCGCAGGTGCTGCAGCATGTCCTTCGCGACCTGAAGCTTATATTGGTGATGCTCGGTTTCGGCCAGGCGTCGCTTCTCCGTCTCGACTTCCCGGCCCTGTGCCTCCTGCGCCTGATGCTGTAGTTCCAGTGACGCGAGGGCCAGGCTGGTCGACACGCGCGCGAGAAGGTCGCTCGTTTTCAGGGACGGACGCGATGCGAAGACATAGAAGGTATTCGCGATCAGGAACGCCAGCAGGATAAACAGCGCGATGTCGGAGGCGCGACCGGAGACGGTCCAGAACACCAGTACGGCCAGCGTCGCCAGGGCAGAAAAGCCCAGTAGTATGTAGCGAAGGATTGTCACGAGTAACCGTCAACTAGATTAAGGTATTGCAGTTAGAGCGTCAATTTGAGGCTATAATGTGAATAGATTGGCAATTGTAGGGCGGGGATTTTGCCGCGGCGCTCTACGGAACCCGTTCGCGATCCTCTTTGAAAGGTCGGGACGGCCGCGGGCCCCGGGGGTGCCGCAGCGGCGAACGGGGGCCGCCGCGCGGCTTCGGCCTAGGTCTTTCCCAGCAGCATGAGTCTCAGCTTGTTCACGACTCCGGACGGGAGTTCGCGGATCAGCGGCCTGAAGGCGATCTCCCTGTACGACGCCGCGGCCTCGTATTTCTCCGGGTGAACGATATCCAGGGGATAGGCGCCCAGCCGCCTGCGCGAGACGTAGTCCTCGAACGTTCCGACGCGTTCCGTGCTCTCGCCATCGACGTAGACGAGGATGTTCTGTTTGTACCAGAAATGTACGTCGTCTCGATGCCAGATCTGCGGCCTGATGACGTCGAAATACCGATATCCGCGCTGGGCAAACCTGTCCGCCCACCAGGATTGCCACCTCTCATTGATATGGCGAAACCCACCCTGGTACGGGATCGCGGCTCCGAAGAGTATGACGTCGCTGTGCCTGACGAGATTGTCGACCATGATATCGGCCGATTCCGGCGACACATGCTCGGCGACCTCGAGGCTGATCGCGATATCGAACCGCCGCGCCAGATCGATGCTCGTCTCGAGGTCGTAGGTCACGAAATCGTTGGCCGCGATCCGCAACGCCTCGACGTTCGTCCAGGGGCCGTCGACGCCTTTGACCTCCCGGAACCCCAGATCCGACGCCTTCTCCAGCCAGATGCCGTCGCCGCATCCAATATCGAGGATGGATTTCGGGTCAAAAATCTCCCGTATGACCGAGAGAGCGGCCGCTGCGGAAGCAACCGTCTTCGCACTGTGCCTCTGGTGCCAGCTAAAGTCGTACATGCGACTGTCCGTGGGGCAAAGTTCAGTCAGTTTCGAATCTTTAGAGTGGATTGCGCCAATAATCAATATAAATTTTATTAGCAATATATTTAGTACAAAGCCAAGATTAAGACGATCGACGCGGCAGTCGGCGACCATGGCGTCTTTGGGCGCCGATTGAGCGGCAAATATTTTTCATCAAGACGTTATGACATCGAAGGCGATAATTTGCACTGTATATCATGCTGTTCGTCCGGGTGCCGCCGTCGCCGCGGGAAAATCATCTTGCGTGATCTTCGCCGATACGTTGCCCGGCCTGGGACGCGACCCGGTTCCGTCGCCGCCCACAGGCCCGGCTGCGGCCCGCCCGCGCGGTCCGGATCCGGGGCGAGCCTCCGCGGCGCGCCGGGACGCCGGGACGCCGGGACGTCGGTGCGGGGTGGCCGCTGCTGCGGGCCGCGTCCGCCGGCCGGCGACAGGCGGCCGCGCGGTGAACGGGCCCGCCCGTCAGGCCGCGCGCAGGGCGGCGATCTCGGTGATCGTCCGGCCGGCCTGGGCCTGGAGCGCGTCGAGCAGCGGGGCGACGTCGTCGCCGGCCCGGCAGGCGGCCTCGACCGCCCGGCAGGTCTCGGCGAGGGCCACGAACCCGACCATGCCGGCCGCCGACACCATCGCGTGCGCGTCCAGCATCAGCCGCTCGCGGCCGGCCGCGGGACCGTCGGCCCCGAGATCCGCCCCGAACCGCTGGGCGAGTTCCTTCGCCAGCATTCCCAGGAGATCGCCCATCCGCGCGCGGCCGACCATGTCGGTCATCTCGTCCAGCACGGCGCGGTCGATGGACGCCGCCGGATCCTGCGCCGGCTCGCTCGGCGGCACACTGCGGCCCGCCCAGCGGTCGACCGCCGCGAGCAGTGCCCCCGTGCGGAACGGCTTACCCACGTGGTCGTCGAGCCCGGCGGCGCGGAGATCCGCCACCTGCTGTGGCAGGACGTTCGCCGTCAGGGCCAGGACCGGCACGCGTCCGGCGGGGCCGCCGAGCGCGCGGATCCGCCGGGTGGCCGTGAGGCCGTCCATCACCGGCATCTGCACGTCCATCAGGACGAGGTCGTAGGCCTGGGCCTGCACCGCCGCCACGGCCGCGACGCCGTCGCCGACCACGTCCACCGCGTGCCCAGCCCCTTCCAGGATCGTCCGGGCGAGGTCCTGGTTCAGCGGCACGTCCTCCGCCAGGAGCAGGCGCCGGCCCGTGGCGCGGATGGCGGTCGCCGACGCCGGCTCGCACCGTCCCTCCGGGGTGGTGGCGGGGAGCGGCGCCGCGAACCAGAAGGTCGAGCCCTGCCCCGCGACGCTCGCGACCCCGATCGTCCCGCCCATGAGTTCGATCAGGGACTTCGAGATGGCGAGCCCCAGGCCGGTGCCGCCGTACTGACGGCTGACGGAGCCGTCGACCTGCGAGAAGCGCCGGAACAGCCGGTCGCACTTGTCGGCCGGGATGCCGATCCCGGTGTCGCGGATCGCGAAGCGCAGCGTCCCGGCGCCCCCCTCCTGCCCGGCCGGGCCGGCCTCGACCGACAGGTCGATGCGGCCCGCCGGGGTGAACTTCACGGCGTTGTTGAGGAGATTTAGGAGGATTTGCCGGAGCCGGTCCTCGTCGCCCCGGACCCAGGCGGGCAGGCCGGCCGCGCACGCGATGGCCAGCGCGAGTCCCTTGCGCTCGGCCGACGGGCGCACGATCGAGACGGCGTTGTCGATGAGCGCCGCGAGGGCGAAGGGCCGGGGCACGATCTCGATCTGCCCGGCCTCGACCTTCGAGAAGTCGAGGACGTCGTTGACCACCGTCAGGAGCGCGGCGCCGGCGCCGCGGATGCGGTCGGCGTGCCGGCGCGCCGCCGGGCCGAGATCCGGCTCGTCGAGCAGCAGGTCGGCGTAGCCGATCACGCCGTTGAGCGGCGTGCGGATCTCGTGGCTCATGGCGGCTAGGAACTCGCTCTTGGCCGCGCTCGCCCGCTCGGCCTCCAGGCGCGCGGCATCGGCCGCGGCCTTGGCGGCGATCAGCGCCGCCTCCGCGGCCTTGCGGGCGGTCACGTCGATGTTGAGGCCCAGCATCCGCCGCGTCCGGCCGTCCGGCCCGGGCACGCCGCGCCCGACCCCGTTGATCCAGCGCGTCCCGCCCTCCGGGGTCGGGACCCGGAACTCGATGGTGAAGGTTTCCCCGGTCTCGGCGGCCGCCGCGGCGGTCCGCAGGGCCCGCGCGCCGTCCTCGCGGTCGATCAGGGTGAGCCAGGTCCGCGTATCGATGCGGTACTCCCGGTCGGTCTCGATCCCGTGCAGGCGCGCGCTGCCCGGGGACCAGTCGATATGGCCGCTGTCGACGTCGAGGTGCCACGTGCCGGCGTCGGCGGCCTTCTGGGCGAGGAGCAGCAGGCTGCTCGCCTCCTCGACGGCGCGGCGCGCCGTCACGATCTCGTCGATGTCGAGGGCGGTACCGAGCATGCCGATCAGGGTCTCGCCCTGCCGGATCGGCAGGAGCACGAGCTTGTGCCAGCGATAGGCCCCGTCGTGCCGCCGCAGCCGACCCTCGACCTCGCAGGCGTCGTGGCGCGTCCGCGCCTCGGACCACCAGCGCTCCATCCGCTCCGCGTCGTCGGGGTGGTTGCGGGCGATCCGGGCGGCGCGCGAGGGCCCGATCGGGCCGTAGTAATCCGCGAAGCGGCGGTTGACGTAGGTGGCGTCGCCGGTCTCCAGGCCGGCGATCCACACGAGCTGGGGCAGCGCGTCCGCGAGGGCCCGGTAGCGCGCCTCGCTCAGGCGCAGCGCCGCCTCCGCGGCCTTGCGGCCGCTCACGTCGCGCAGGCTGGCCACGTAGCCGTCCGGCGCGCCGGTCGCCGGGTCCTGCGTCAGGCTGAAGGAGATCTCCAGCCAGACCCAGTGACCGTCCCGGTGGCGGTAGCGCTGGCAGGTCAGGGCCTGCGCGGTGCGGCCGCTGGTGAGGCCGTCGAGGACCGCGCGGTAGGACGCCACGTCCTCGGGGTGGACGAAGTCGAGGGGCTGCGTGCCGATCAGCGCCTCGGGCGCGTAGCCGAGGACCGCGCGCACGGCCGGCGAGACGTAGCGGCGGCAGGTTGTCAGGTCGGACCAGATGATGATGTCGGTGGTGTTCTCGGCCAGCAGCCGGTAGTGGCGCTCGCTCTCCTCCAGAGCCCGCTCGGCGATCCGGATCTGGGTGACGTCGCCGAAGGTGAGGACCGCGCCGCCATCGGCCAGGCCCGAGCGCCGGACCTCCAGGATGATCCCGCCGGGCAGGCGCCAGTCGAAGGCCGGCGGAAGCGCCCGCAGGTCGCGGCCGGCCGAGCCCAGCGGCAGGCCGGAATCCGCCGCGAAGTCGCCCCGGGCGCGCTGGTAGGCGTGGATGTCGGGGAAGGCCACGCCCGCGCGCAGGACATCCTCCGGCAGGTCCAGCAGCGCCGCGGCGCTCCGGTTGAACACCCGGACCCGCTGGGCGGCGTCGAGGATCACGAGGCCCTGGTCCATGCTGTCCAGAGTGCCGCGCAGGAGCGTGTCGGTGGCGTGCGCGCGCTGCTCGGACTGCACGAGGTCGGTCACGTCGAGCAGGAGCCCGTGCAGCGCCACCACCGTACCGTCGGGCCCGAGTTCGGGCAGCCCCTGGATGATCGCGTCGCAGCCGGTGCCGTCCGGGCGCAGGATGCGGGCCCGCGCCTGGTACGGGTGCGGGGGCGAGCGACCGGACAGGAGGTTCTCGACCCGTGCGACAACGGCGGCGCGGTCGTCCGGGTGGTAGCAGTCGAAATGCGCGTCCACGGAGAGGCTGCGCTCCGCGGGCGGGTCCCCTAGGACGCGCGACAGGCTCGCCGAGCGGGTCACGCGCCGGGTGCACGCATCGAGGCGCCACTGACCGAACCCGAAGACCCCGTCCCACGGCCCTTGGTCGCTTCCCGCGCAGTCCGGAGAAGGCACGTCTGGGGGCATCGGCGCGTCCGGATCCGTTCGACCGGCGCGAACCGCGCCCGGGGCACCCGCGGCCCCATCCGGATGACTCTGCGGGCCGATGGTTGCGGATCCCTTGCCGGGATCGTGCGGCCTCCGCGCGAACCGCTTCGGAGCACCCGGTCCTGCCGCCGCCGCGCGGTGCGCCGCCCACCGCTGCGGCCCGCCGCCGCGCGGGCCGCGCCGGCCGTGACAGGCCGCCCCCGCCAGGAGGGCCGGGCCGGTCGTGGCCGTGACATCTGTCATCCGGCCGGTTCCCCGGCGCGGGCCGGTCGGTCACCGGCCGCCGGAAGGCGAGCCCGGTCGTCGATGTTGAGCGCCCCGGCCCCCGGACGCCGGATCGCGGGCGGCCTGCACCGCGTCGCCGGGACCGCCCGCCTGGAGGCGGCCGGGACCCCGCGGCCCGGTCCGGTCCGGTCCGGTCCCGTCGCCAGCGATCGGGACGGTCCGGTCGACGGTCGCGCGGGCGGTGGCGCCCGCCGCCCTGTCCTCGCCCGGGACGCGGCTGCCGGGCCTGCGCTCCCGGGCCCGGTCGGCCTCCGGTTCGGCGGCCGCGGCGCGCCGCACCGGAACCCGGTTCAGCCCCCTCGTCGGCCCCCTCGTCGGCACTTTCACCCGCTCTCGCATCGGCCCCACGGCCGCTCTTCGAGGGGTAGCCCGACGCGCTTCTGAGCGTCTCACCGGCTCCGCACAGCCACCGGTCCGACAGTCGCCGCCTTCCTCGACAGCGAGGCCTCCCACGGCCCAGGCGTGCCTTCGAAGCGCCACCGATGGGCCAGTGCCGTACAGATCATCTCAGGAGGCGCGCTCATGTGCGATGTCTCGACCTGCGACGTTGTGTCGAACCTGTGCGGCCCGCCACGTACGGGCAGGACAGAGCGTGTTTCGCGCGCGTCACGGTTCGTCATCCCTGCCAGGGCGCGGCGGGGCTTCGTCCCGACCTGCACGCGCAGCCAGCGCGATGTTCCTCGCCCGGCGCTGGGCAGTTGCAGGCTACGGCGACGCTCGGATCCGCGATCCCGCCCGCCACCAGTTGGGCGCGGAGCGACACAGGGTCTCGGGCCTGAGCAGCTGCCCGTTCTCTCGCGCGAGCAGGATGCGGCAGCGCGGACTCGGAGCGAGTTGTCGTCCCGAAGGCGTGCGGCCCCTGCAGGGGCCGCATCCGGCTCGACCGGGGTGGTCCGGCCGGTCAGGCGATCGCGGCCTGATGGCGAGGCTTGCGCACCCAGAGGTGCCGAAGCCTGAGGGCCGGCTTCTCGATGTAGTCCCACGAGAGTGAAGCGAAGGACCCGGTCAGGACCAGAACCAACGGGAAGATCACCGCGAAGGACACTTCCTTCGGGAGGTCGCCCAACTGGGGGAGCAGGAGGGCGACGACGGCCTGCGTCAGCGGGAAACCGTACAAGTAAATGCCATAGGATAGGTCCTTCTTCACCCAGCGGTCGAACCAAGCGAAGCTCTGCATGCCGATATACACCATGCAGTAGGTCAGCAGGATCCCGCTCACGGCACCGAGCAGATCGGCCAGCATCAGGACATAATATCCGGCCCCGCACGCCAGGAAGAGCGGGACGCTGACGGGTACGCGCCGGGCGTTCAGGTACATCGCCACGCCGAAGAAGAACATCAGCACGATGTACCACGTGGTGAAGTGGGTGTTGTCGTGCCGCACCGTGAAGCGCACCGGATCGTACAGGCCGAGGCCCAGCGCGACCACGGCGAGGCCGGCGACCGCCAGGGTGAACCGGACCGGCGTCGCGAGGACGCCGCCGACCATCAAGGCCAGCATGATCAGGTAGCACCAGAACTCGGGCGGCAGCGTCCAGAGATTGACGTTGACGACGGAGGGCCATGGATTGTGCTGGAAGACGCCCGGCAACTCGAGGGCGACGTGCCCGACGATGTTTCCGAAGTACTGCAGCAGCATCGGATCCGAGAAGTACTGCTTCAGCGGCAGCGTCGTGAAGAAAGGGCCCAGCACGAGGGCCGAGAGCGTCACCTCGACGGTGAGGGCGGGCACGATGCGGAAGCACCGGTTGGCCAGGAACGGTCCGACCTTGCCGCTCCTCAGCGCGCTCCCGGCGATCAGGAAGCCACTGAGGGCGAAGAACATGCCCACCAGGGCGAACACGCCCGGCTGGAGGAACCCGCCCAGCACCTTCGAGTGGCCGATCGCCGTCGCGGCGCCCGCCGCGGTTCCCTCGAGAGCGACCTGAGCCGGACTGGTCCCGCCGAGGACCGCGACGCGGCAATGGTGCGCGAGAATGACGACGGACAGGGCGTGCCGGAGGAGGTGAAATCCCGGCCCGATGCCGCCATGCTCCGCGAGACGCTCCGCCAAGCTGCGCGTGTGCGCTCCCCGTGCTCGGCCACCGAATGCGGACAGGACCCGTTGGACGCGGCCGGCGGACGATCCGGGTGATGGCATGGCAGGTCGCTCATGGTTTGAAGCCGCAGCGCTTCACCGCCGTGCAGGCCAATCAAGCCATCTCACACTAATAATTGCGCTCTATATCAGCAATGAAAGGAGGCTATTAAGGTTGACGCCGACGCAGAGCACAGCATTCACGGCCGAAGCTCGACGTATCCGGTCGGTCGTCTCGGCCTCAGGTGCCGAACGTGATCCATAGGCCGCGCTCGCTGAAGTTCAGGTCCGCGGCGGCAAGGGGGGACCCGGACGATGCCGGTGTCGAGGCAGGTGTCGGAGGCCCGGATCACGGGTTCGCGTCGATCGCGGGAGTAAGCGGCTGTGACTTGGCGAGGTCGACAACGACCGCGACGCTGTTCCGGGGCCGCGCGTCAACCGACTGGGCCTGGCTGATGCAGGCGGACGCCCGGACCGTCCGGGCGCCCGTGCCTCGGCTCAGCAGCTCAGGCGGCGGCCTTCGCGGCGCCCGAAGACCCGGTAATGGGCGGCGCCGGACTCCATCTGCCCGGCTGCTACGGCGCGGCGGACGTCCGGATTGCAGCGCAGGTATTCGCGCTCATCGAAGCCGTAGTTGGCACGACCGCGATAATCGTCCCGATCCCGATAGCCGCGGCCGCGGTCGTCGTAATCGCCGCGATCCCGGTATCCCCGGTCGCGATAACCGTAATCCTCATAGTCCGGTCCGCGCGGCTGCGCCGAGACCGGGCTGAGTGCGCCCAGAACGCCGAGAGTCACGGCGGCGGCCGCCAGAAACGCCTTCATCGTACTGCCCTCCTTGAAGCACCCCGCGGAACTCCCCCAGATCGGGCCGCCCCGGTCCACACGTGGCTGCAACCGAGGCGTCCGCGCGGTGCCTGATTGGTGGCTTGAAACGCTCTGCGCGCCGGATGGTTCGATCGCGCACCAAGGCCTGGCGACCGCCCCGCCGGGGCTGGAAGCCGGCCGCAGAAAGACCGGACTCCGGGCCGGGACCGACGGCACGGCATGCGGTGCATCATCCGGCGCTACATCCCGCGACGCATCATGCGCCGCGCTCTGCGGTAGCGCAGGGCGTGGCGCTCGATCCGGTCCGGCGCGGCGGTGCCGGGACCGAGCGGGACGGCGACGACCGAATTGCGCACCCGTCTCGCTACGCCGCGATGGCAGCCCGTCACCGAACGGTGTCGCCCGCCGGTGATGCAGGAATGCAACATCGGTGGGTGAAATGGGCGAATCCCGGGGACCGGCGGGGGACAAGCGGGAACGTGAATCGCCGGCTTTTCAGCGTCACGCCCGCGCTCCGTCGCGTTTGACTGCTATCCAATCCGCCTGTTTTGCTCACGCCGCCGTCCCGAAGTAATCGATCCAGAAATTTCAATTCAATTTGGCCCCGCAGCGAGGCTTTCGAATCATTTTTCTTGAGGGTACGGGTAAATCCACCGCGCGCTGAACGGTGAAAGATTGTTGTGATTGACACTTTAATGCAATCTTAACATTGCGGCCGTCGGGAGATGGTCGGTCTCAGGCTTCGGTGGCGCGCAGCTGGGGGGTATTCGTGCGTCGAACCATAGGATCCGGTCTTCTCTGCAGTCTGCTGTCGCACACCGCGCTCGCCGCGGATCTGCCGCGGGCATCCCGGCCGGTGCCGCCCGCCGCGCCGCCGGTCTTCACCTGGACCGGGGCGCATGCCGGCCTGTTCGCCGGCTACGGCGCCTTCGGCAGGAACACGCAGTTCGTCTGCACGGGCCCCGGCGGACAGCCGGGCGGGCGCCTCTGCCCCGTCCTCCCGGCCCGGACGGCGACGGCGGACAGCTTCATCGCCGGCGGCGAGATCGGATACGACTGGCAGCTGGAAACCGGGCTGGTCGCCGGCGCCGCCGCGGACCACCAGATCACCCGCCTGTGGGGCTACGATCGCTGGGAGGGCCGCTTCCCGGCCCAGGGCGGCGGCTTCTACCCCGCCAGCGTCGCCCATTCCGGGCAGCGGCTGGACAATCTCACGACGATCCGCGGCAGGCTCGGCTTCGCCGTCGACCGGACCCTCGTCTACGCCACCGGCGGCCTCGCCCTCGGACAGATCCGGACCGACAACAACCTGACCTTCGACAGGACGTTCAGGCCCACCGAGCTCTTCGACGGCCGGTCCGGCGATCTGCGTCTCGGCTACGCGGTCGGCGCCGGGATCGAGCAGGCGCTCACCCCGCATCTCTCGGTCAAGGCCGAGGGCCTGTATTACGATTTCGGCAGCCGCGCGGTCCTCACGACCCCCGGCTATCGCGCCTGGACGGGCTACGCCGCCGGGACCCGCACCGCGACGGACGGCGTCCTGACCCGGGTCGGCCTCAATTACCGGTTCGGAGACGGGCTGTCGGACCTGCCGCCGATCGGGTCGGCCGGGCCGGCCAGCTGGGCCTTCGCGGGCGGCCTGCGCTACTTCTACAGCTCGGGCGGTCCGCGCTACACCCTCGGCAGCAACCGCATCCCCGGGCAGGTGAATTCCCGCCTGATCTACGCGGGTACGGACGCCCAGTCCGGCGAGAGCTTCGCGCGGCTGGAGCACATGCCGACGGGCCTGTTCGCCAAGGGCTTCCTCGGCGCCGGCGGGGTCTCGTCCGGCCGCCTC
Organism: Methylobacterium sp. E-046; assembly: GCF_022829625.1. Taxonomy (NCBI): domain Bacteria; kingdom Pseudomonadati; phylum Pseudomonadota; class Alphaproteobacteria; order Hyphomicrobiales; family Methylobacteriaceae; genus Methylobacterium; species Methylobacterium sp. E-046. The sequence goes on from NZ_JAKSYP010000085.1 coordinate 35,642, forward strand.
TCCGACGAGGATTTCCCCCCCGCCCTCAACCCGTACTCGAAGACGCTCTCGCCGATCAGGGGCGGCGACATCAGCTACGGTGTCGTCGACCTCGGCTATACCGTCCTGCGTCGGGACGGCTTCAGCCTCGGCGGCTTCGCCGGGTACCAGCACGAGGCCGAACTGCTCAACGGCGATGGCTGCCGGCAGGTCGCCAGAAGCGGCATCTGCGCGGGTCGGCAGGCCGTGACGGATCAGGTCAGGGTCCTGAGTGAGAACCAGCGCTGGAACGCCCTGCGGATCGGCGTGATCGGCGAGGCCCGGTTCGACCGGGTCACGCTGAGCCTCGAAGGCGCCTACCTGCCCGTGGTGGCGATGGACGGGGTCGACCGTCACTGGCTGCGTCAGGATATCAACCCGCTGCCGCAGCACGGCAGTGGCGACGGCTACTTCGCCGAGGGCATCGCCGCGTACGATCTCACCCCCGAGGTGAGCGTCGGCGTCGGTGGCCGCTACTGGCGAATGCAGACGGATTCGGGCCGGACGACGTTCCCCCTCGCGACGCGCAGCCCGACCAAGTTCGAGACCGACCGCTACGGCGGCTTCGTGCAGCTCTCCTACAGGCTGTCCGATTTCGGCCTCGCCGAAGCGACCGCCCCGGCGGCCCCGATCCGCAAGGAGTGAGGCCGCGCCGATCGGGTGCCCGACCCGGACGGACCCGGGCGGGACCGGCTCGCACCGCCCCGGCGGCGCGCCGGTGTCGAGCCCTGGAGGATCGCAGGGATCCGACGCGCGGGCCCGTCGCGGGGCCCCGTCGCAGGGGTCCATCGCATGACCGGCGATCCTGCCGACGGAACCCGACGCGGTGCCGCAGGTCCGGCCGCCGCGCCCGACAGGACCCGTGCCGGTCCTCGTGGGCACCACCAGGTCGGGTCGGAGAGCGGGGGGCTGCGCGGGGCGGGTTTCCCCGCGCCATCCGCGTCGAATCGGGCGCTCGGCCTCGCCCTGGTCGTGGGCCGGAGCCTCGCGCCGGCTATCGGCCGAATCCGGGGCCACACTCGCCCGGCAGGGCTCCCGCACCGCCGCGGGCACGGTGCGGCTTGATCACGGTGCGGCTTGATCTCTGAGGGAGTGGTGGAGACGACAGGGATCGAACCTGTGACCTTTCCCATGTCAAGGGAATGCACTACCGCTGTGCTACGTCTCCTAAACGACTGCGTTCAAGTTCGCTGAACCTGAAAGCCATCGAAATAATCCAGACAACTCAACGGCTTATGAAGAGTGATGCCTATCCTGTCAAGGTAGTGCTCTCCCGCTGAGCTACGCGCCCGGGCCGGAGCCGTGCGGGCTCCGGTGGGCGGGGCCTATAGCGGCTGGCCGGCGAGGGCGCAAGCGGAACCTGCGCACGGCGGGCCGCAACGGGCGGGATCCGCCCCTTTGCGGAGGCGATGGTGCACGCCGGGGAAAAAATGCGCTATGGGCCTGCCGCTCGGCATCCGGCCGCGCCGCGCGACAGGGCGTCGGCACGCCGCCTCACGCTTCGGGACATGCGCTACTTCATCGACCACGATCAGGGTGATTCGATCCGCGGCTGGATCGTGCCGGACAATCCCCTCGCCATCAGCCGAGTCGCGGTCTCCGTCGAGGGACGGCGCGTGGCCGACGTCGCGGCCAGCCTCACGGACGAGACGTTCAAGCGCAACGGCTGGCACGCGACCGGGCAATGCACCTTCGTGCTGACCGCCGCCGAGGTGCCGGGCCTGCCGAACCTGCCCCGCGTCGAACTCTACGACGTCGACACCAACGTCCTGATCTATCGCCGCGCGCCGCCCGACGGGCAGGTGCCCCTGCGCGTGATGCTGATCAACACCGGCATCGAGCCGGAGACCCTCCTCCAGGCGGCGCTCTTCCCCCATTTCCAGCACTGCTATTTCGGCATCCACAAGCTGCCGGACGAGATCATGACCTGCGTGCTGACCGGCTCGGCCGCACCCTCGGCCTTCCTGTCGGGCGCCGTGACCATCCCGCGCTACGAGAACTACATGACGCCGGACCTGATGGTCACGGCGATCCTGCTCCAGGATCCCTACATAGAGACGGCGACCCGCATGCGCTGGCTCAAGGCCCGGGCCGGCGACGCCGCCGATCCCACGCGAAGCTGGCGCCTGGGGCCGCTGGCCGAGGCCGCGTCCTTCGCGGACGAATACGATTTCGCCGATGCGAAGAGCCTCAAGCGCTTCTTCCGGATGCTGCCGGAGCCGGCCTACCGGCTGCTCTACAACCCGCTGACCCGCCAGCTCGGGACCCGCATGCCGGAGGACCGGCTGCATCCGGGCAATTCCATCGCCGCGATCGAGATCCTCGCCCGGGTCGGCATCGTCGGCCACAAGGCCCGGTTCCCCGCCTTCGCGTCGACCTTGTTCGACCGGCTCGGCATCACGACGCCGATCCCGGCCCTGCCCCCGATCCCACCCGAGACCCAGGCGCTCGCCCAGCGCCTGAAGACCGTCAAGGCGGTCGAGGAGATGGTCGTGTTCGACGTGGCCATGTCGGATGCCGTGAAGGCCTCGGTCGACAAGAGCTGGAGCTGATCGTGCGCGCCACCGACGCGGCCGCCGGGCTCCGCCTGCCCCCGGCGCAGCTCGCCGGCCCCTTGAGCGGCCGGGGCGCCCTGCCGGTCCGGGCGGGCGCCGACGGGTTGCGCGTCGACCTTCCCGGGCTCGCGGGACGCTGGGTCGAGATCGTCCTGTTCAACGATCCCGCCGACGGCCGGGACGCCAATCCCGACCTCAGCCTCGTTGGGCCGGACGGACGCCCGGGGGCGCTGCTGCCCCAGGAGGCACGGGGCGCGGGCGCCTTCGCGTGGATCGGCCGCCTGCCGGAGGGCACCGCGGCGCTGCGCGTGGCCGATCCGTCCCGGCAGGTCCCCGCCCGGCTGCGCCGGATCGCGGTGCGCCGCCTCGCCCGACCGGTCCTCGCCCTGCGCGGACTCCTGCGCGAGCCCGCACTGACCGCCCAGGCCCTCGGCTGGCGCATCCTCGGCAAGAAGGTCCGGGCCCGGGGCTTCCTCGGCCGGGCCCTGCGCCACCGGCGCGTGACCGGCTACGAGGCATGGATCGGCACGAACGCGCTCCGCCGCCCGGAGCGGGACGGGATCGCCGCCGAGATCGCCGCCTGGCCCGATCCGCCTCTGATCTCCGTGCTGATGCCGGTCCACGATCCCGACCCGAAGGTGCTCAGGGCCGCCCTCGCGTCGCTCAGGGCGCAGCTCTACCCCCATTGGGAGCTCTGCGTCGTCGACGACGCCTCCACGCGGCCCGCGATCCCGAGGATCCTCTCCGAGGCGGCCGCGGACGATCCGCGCATCCGCGTCCTCACCCGAGCTGAGAACGGTCACATCGCCCGGGCGACCAACGACGCGCTGGGGCAGGCTCGCGGCGTCCTCTGCGCCTTCATGGACCACGACGACGCGCTGACCGAGGATGCCCTCTACGAGGTCGCCCGGGCGCTCCGGCGCGACCCGGACCTCGTGCTGATCTACAGCGACGAGGACAAGATCGACGGGCGCGGGCGCCGGTTCGACCCGCATTTCAAGGCGGGTTTCGATCGGGAACTGCTCTACGCGCAGAACTACATCAATCACCTCACGGTGGTGCGCACCGCGGCCTTGCGCGCCGTCGGCGGGTTGCGCCCGGGCTTCGAGGGCAGCCAGGACCACGACCTGCTGCTGCGCCTGACCGCCGGGCTCGACCCGGCGCGCATCCGCCACATCCCGCGGGTGCTCTACCATTGGCGGGCTGCCCAGGGCTCCGGCACCTTCTCGGACCGGTCGCTGGCCAGGGCTGAGACCGCGCGGCTGCGCGCGCTGGCGGAGGTCGCCGCGGCCTTCGGCGGTCGGGCCGAGCGCGGTCCCGGCGGCTTCAACCGCCTGATCCGGCCCCTGCCTGAGCCGCCCCCCCGGGTCTCGGTGATCATCCCCACCCGGGATCGGGCCGAACTCCTGGCGGTGACCCTCGACGGGCTGCTCGAGGCCACGGCCTATCCCGACATCGAGTTGGTGATCGTCGACAACGACAGCCGCGAGCCCGAGACCGCCGCCCTGTTCGCCCGCTACCGGGACGATCCGCGGGTACGCGTCGTCGAGGTGCCCGGCGCCTTCAATTTCTCCGATCTCTCGAACCGGGGGGCCGCGGCGGCGACCGGGCCGGTGCTCCTGTTCCTCAACAACGACATCGAGGTGCTGGAACCCGCATGGCTCACCGAGCTGGTCCGCCAGGCGGTGCGGCCGGAGGTCGGCGCCGTCGGGGCCAAGCTCCTCTACCCGGACCGGACCATCCAGCACGGCGGCATCGTGCTGGGGATCGGCGGGGTCGCCGGGCACAGCCATCTCGGCGTCGCGGATACGGATCCGGGCTATTTCTGCCGCATGGTGATCGCCCACGAGGTCTCGGCGGTGACGGGGGCGTGCCTCGCCATGCGGGCGGACGTGTTCGCGCAGGTCGGCGGCTTCGACGCGGTCGACCTGAAGGTCGCCTTCAACGATGTCGACCTCTGCCTGAAGATCCGCCGGGCGGGCTACCGGATCGTCTGGACGCCGTTCGCCACGCTGATCCATCACGAGTCGAAGAGCCGCGGCGCGGAGGACACCCCCGAGAAGCAGAAGCGCTTCGAGGGTGAGGTGCTCACCATGCTGGACCGTTGGGGTCCGGAATTGCGGGCGGATCCCTATTACAACATCAACCTGTCGCGGAATTCGGCCCATTACCGGGTGTGACCGGCGCGCGGCCTGCCGCACCGTGGGCTGGACTGCGACCACGCGTTGCCATGCGTGCGTCAGTGGGTGAACTTGCGTCCGGAGCCGGTTGCGATACCTCTGGACATGCCGCAAGAGGCGGTTCCGGCCAAGGCGTCCCGGCGGGCGCACGGCGAGGGCGACAACCAGAGATGAGTGCGAACACCCCAACGGTCACGGGCCTCGAGCGCGATGCGCAGCAGGCGATGGGAGACCACAAGGTCCACCCGAACGAGATCGCCATCGGCGTGGTGATCGGGCGCGCGTCCGAGTACTTCGACTTCTTCGTGTTCGGCATCGCCTGCGTGCTGGTCTTCCCGAAGGTGTTCTTTCCCTTCGTCGACCCGCTCAAGGGCACGCTCTACGCCTTCGCGATCTTCGCCCTCGCGTTCATCGCCCGGCCGCTCGGCACCGTGATCTTCATGGCGATCGACCGCCGCCACGGACGCAGCGTCAAGCTCACCACCGCCCTGTTCCTGCTCGGCGCCTCCACGGCGGCCGTCAGCTTCCTGCCGCGCTACGACAGCATCGGCATCTCGGCCGTCTACATCCTGGCGGGCTTCCGCGTGCTGCAGGGCCTCGCGCTGGGCGGCGCCTGGGACGGGCTCGCCTCGCTGCTCGCCATGAACGCGCCGCGGGAGCGGCGCGGATGGTACGCGATGATCCCGCAGCTCGGCGCGCCGCTGGGCTTCATGGTGGCGAGCGCCCTGTTCGCGTTCTTCATCGTCAACCTCGACGAGGCCGACTTCATCGACTGGGGCTGGCGCTTCCCGTTCTACTGCGCCTTCACCATCAACGTGGTCGCCCTGTTCGCCCGGCTGCGCCTCGTCGCCACCGACGAGTTCGCCCGGATGATGGATCTCGACCGGCTGCGCCCGGTCCCCGCCCTGGAACTGTTCCGCCACCACGCGGGCGACGTGATCCGCGGCGCCTTCGTGCCGCTGGCCGCCTTCGCGCTGTTCCACCTCGTGACGATCTTCCCGATCGCGTGGCTGGCGCTGAACAGCACCACCCGCTCGCCCGGCGAGTTCCTGATCGTGCAGTTCTCCGGCGCCATCGTGTGCGCCGGCGCGGTGGCGGCCTCGGGGCTGATCGCCGACCAGATCGGCCGCCGCAACTGCCTGATCATGAGCGCCTCGCTGATCGGCTTCTTCGCCGTCGGCAGCATCATCGCGCCGCTCCTGTTCGGCGAGAGCGCCATCGGCCAGACCATCTACGTCACGATCGGCTTCATGCTGCTCGGGTTCGCCTACGGCCAGACCGCGGGCGCGGTGACCGCCCGCCTGGGCAACCGCTACCGCTACACCGGCGCGGCGCTGACCTCGGACTTCGCGTGGCTCATCGGCGCCGGCTTCGCGCCCCTGGTCGCGCTGTTCCTGTCCCAGCGCTACGGGCTGGCGATGATCGGGGTCTACCTCCTGTCGGGGGCGGTCTGCACCCTCGCGGCCCTGTATTTCGACCGTTCGGAAATGCGCCAGATGTAGTCGGGCGCGGCGCGGGCTGCGCCGCGCGCGCCGGGCTGACAGGAACGCCGCCTCGCGCGGCACGGCAGAAGCGCCGCGGCAGCGGCATGGGAAAACGAGACGCGTGCTGTGACCTCTTCGACCGATCGACCGGACAGGACCGACACCGCACGCCCCCGGAGCAATCGCGGGCGGCGCCTCCTGCCGCTCCTCGCCCTGCCGCTGCTGACGCTGCTGGGCGGTTGCAACTTCGTGGTCATGCATCCGGCCGGCTACGTGGCCGAGCAGCAGCGCAACCTCGTGCTGGCCGCGACCGGGCTGATGCTCCTGATCATCGTGCCCGTCATCGCCTTCACGCTGATCTTCGCGTGGCGCTACCGGGCCAGCAACGAGGACGCGGTCTACGACCCCGAATGGCATCACTCGACGCAGCTCGAGGTGCTGATCTGGACGGCGCCGCTGATGATCATCATCGCGCTGGGCGCGCTGACGTGGATCGGGACCCACACCCTCGATCCGTTCCGGCCGCTGAGCAAGATCGACACGAAGCGCGACGTCCCGGCCGGCACCGTGCCGCTGGAGGTCGAGGCCATCGCCATGGATTGGAAGTGGCTGTTCCTCTACCCGCAATACGGGATCGCCACGGTCAACGAGCTCGCCGCGCCGGTGGACCGGCCGATCCGCTTCAAGATCACCGCCACCGACGTGATGAACACGTTCTACGTGCCGACGCTCGCCGGCATGGTCTACGCGATGCCCGGCATGCAGACGCAGCTCCACGCGGTGGTCAACCGCGAGGGCGCCTCCGAGGGCCGCTCGGCGCATTACAGCGGTGCCGGCTTCTCCAACATGTTCTTCAAGTTCCACGGCCTGACCAACGACAAGTTCGAGCAGTGGATCGCCAAGGCCAAGGCCGAGGGCGGAGAACTGAGCCAGGAGGCCTACCTCAAGCTCGAGGAGCCGAGCGAGGCCGAGCCGGCCCGCTACTACAAGTCCTACATGCAGGGCCTGTACGACCGGATCATCGGCATGTGCCCCCGGCCCGACCAGATGTGCGTCGGCGAGATGGTGAAGATCGACGCCAAAGGCGGCGCCTCCGGCGCGGAGGCCGAGGCGAACTACAAGCGGCTGCAATACGACAACCGCCTCGCCGAGCGCGGCGTCGAGGGGCCGGGCGCCACGGCGCCGGCTTCCGAAACCGGTCCGCACGGCCAGACGCAGCCCCAGGGCATGAGGCCGCGGCCCGACATGGGCAACCCGGATGTCCGGGAGCAGAAGTCGCCTGACAGCCAGGGCAAGGGCTCCGGCGAGGGCCAGAGCGAGGGCGGCCAGATCGCGCCCAAGCAGCTGAATCAGTAAAGCCGCTCTTCATGAGAGCGGAAATCAAGCACAAGACCGGCGGTCGCCGTCGAACCCACTGAACGGGCCGATCCCATGTTCGCAAATATGGACTTGCAGCAGCTTCTGTTCGGACGCTTCACGATCGAGCAGATCCCCTATCACGAGCCGATCCTGCAGGCGACGTTCGCCGGGGTCGCCGTGGTCGGGCTCACCGTGCTCGGCGTCATCACCTACTACCGCTTCTGGGGGCCGATGTGGCGTGACTGGATCACGTCGATCGACCACAAGAAGATCGGCATCATGTACTGCATCTTCGCGATGGTCATGCTGCTGCGCGGCTTCGCCGACGCGATCCTGATGCGCTCGCAGCAGGCGGTGGCGTTCGGTTCGGAGCAGGGCTTCCTGCCGCCGCACCACTACGATCAGATCTTCACCGCCCACGGCATGATCATGATCTTCTTCGTGGCGATGCCGTTCGTCACGGGGCTCATGAACTTCGCCGTGCCGCTGCAGATCGGCGCCCGCGACGTCGCCTTCCCGTTCCTCAACAACTTCAGCTTCTGGATGACGGTGGCCGGCGGCATGCTGGTGATGGTCTCGCTGTTCGTCGGCGAGTTCTCCCGGGCCACTTGGCTCGCCTACCCGCCGCTCTCCGGGGCGGCGATGAGCCCCGGCGTCGGCGTCGACTACTACATCTGGGCGCTGCAGATCGCCGGCATCGGGACGCTGCTCTCGGGCATCAACCTGATCGCCACCATCGTGAAGATGCGGGCGCCCGGCATGACCATGATGAAGCTGCCGATCTTCGTCTGGTCGTCGCTGTGCACCAACATCCTGATCGTGGCCGCCTTCCCGATCCTCACGGCCGTTCTCGCGATGCTGTCGCTCGACCGCTACGTCGGCACGCACTTCTTCACGAACGACCTCGGCGGCAACGCCATGCTGTACTTCAACCTGATCTGGATCTGGGGTCACCCGGAGGTCTACATCCTGATCCTGCCGGCCTTCGGCGTGTTCTCGGAGATCACCTCGACCTTCTGCGGCAAGCGCCTGTTCGGCTACACCTCGATGGTCTACGCGCTGGTGGTGATCACCATCCTCGCCTACCTCGTGTGGCTGCACCACTTCTTCACGATGGGCTCGGGCGCGGACGTGAACTCGTTCTTCGGGATCACGACCATGATCATCTCGATCCCGACCGGCGCGAAGATCTTCAACTGGATGTTCACGATGTACCGGGGCCGGATCCGGTTCGAGGTGCCGATGCTCTGGGTGGTGGCGTTCATCGTCACCTTCGTGATCGGCGGCATGACCGGCGTGCTGCTCGCGGTGCCCCCGGCCGACTTCGTGCTGCACAACTCGCTGTTCCTGATCGCCCACTTCCACAACGTGATCATCGGCGGCGTGCTGTTCGGGATGTTCGCCGGCGTGACCTTCTGGTTCCCCAAAGCCTTCGGGTTCAAGCTCGACGAGTTCTGGGGGAAGATGGCCCTCGGGTTCTGGGTCACCGGGTTCTACGTCGCCTTCATGCCGCTCTACGTGCTCGGCCTGATGGGCGTGACCCGGCGCATGCAGCACTTCGACGACCCCTCGCTGCAGATCTGGTTCGTCATCGCGGCCATCGGCGCCGCGCTCATCGCCTGCGGCATCGCCTCGCAGATCGTCATGTTCGTGGTCTCGATCCGCAACCGCGACAAGCTGCGCGACCTGACCGGCGACCCGTGGGGCGGGCGGACGCTGGAATGGTCCACCTCCTCGCCGCCGCCGGACTACAACTTCGCCTTCACGCCCGTCGTCCACGATTCGGACGCGTGGTGGGACATGAAGAACCGCGGCTTCGACCGGCCCCTCAAGGGCTACCGGCCGATCCACATGCCCAAGAACACCGCGACGGGGGCGATCCTGGCGGGCCTGAACTTCACCTTCGGCATCGCCATGATCTGGTACGTGTGGTGGCTGGCGGCGCTGACCTTCCTGGCGATCTTCGTCGTGGCGATCGCCCACACCTTTAATTACAAGCGCGACTACTACATTCCCGCAGAAGCCGTCAGTCGGACGGAAGGTCAGCGGACGCGCGAGCTGGAGATGGCGTGATCCGATGATGCACGCAGACACCGCACCCCCCGGCGCCGCGGCGCCGGTCTTCTACCAGACCGACGAGGAGGGCCATCACTCCGAGGGCTCGACCATGCTTGGGTTCTGGCTCTACCTGATGAGCGACTGTCTCATCTTCGCGACCCTGTTCGCGACCTACGGCGTGCTCGGGCGGAGCTACGCGGCAGGGCCGACCCCGAAGGACCTGTTCGACCTGCCGGGCATCGCGGTGAACACCGCCATGCTGCTGTTCTCGTCCATCACCTACGGCTTCGCCATGCTGGAGATGGACCGGGACCGGATCAAGCGGACGCAGGTGTGGCTCGCCATCACCGGCCTGTTCGGCGTCGCCTTCGTGGCCCTTGAGATCCGGGAGTTCGCGCACCTGTTCCACGAGGGCGCGCCGCCCTGGCGCAGCGCCTTCCTGTCCTCGTTCTACACCCTGGTCGGGACCCACGGGCTGCACGTCTCCATGGGCATCCTGTGGCTCGTCGTGCTCATGGTTCAGGTGCGCAAGTACGGGCTGATCGTCGAGAACAAGCGCCGGCTCATGTGCCTGTCGATGTTCTGGCACTTCCTCGACTTGATCTGGATCGGGGTCTTCACCGTCGTCTACCTGATGGGAGTGCTCGAATGAGCGCCGACGCGCACCACATGGCCGGTCCCGTCGGGCACGGTGGAGCCTCCGCGGGGCACGGCCACGACCCGCACGCCCACAGCGAGGGCGGGCACGGGACCGTCCAGAGCTACATGACGGGTTTCGTCCTGTCGGTGATCCTGACGGTGATCCCGTTCTGGCTGGTGATGGGCAACGTCCTCGACAACAGCCTCGTCACCACCCTGGTCATCCTGGCGCTGGGCGGCGTCCAGATGGTCGTGCACGTCGTCTACTTCCTGCACATGAGCACGAAGTCGGAGGGCGGCTGGACCTTCATGGCCCTGATCTTCACCATCACGCTCGTGGTGATCATGCTCGCGGGGTCGGTCTGGGTGATGTATCACCTCAACCACAACATGATGCCGATGGATGCCCACGACGTCATGAACAACGCCCGCTGAGCGCGCGTCCGGAGATGAGACCCGCGGGGTCGGCGGGGGGCCTGGGTCCCTCCCCGGCCCCGAATTCTTTGCTGCGACGCGTCGTGTTCGGCGTCGGCGCCGGCCTCGTCTTCGTCGTCCTGGTCGGTCTCGGCACGTGGCAGGTGGAGCGGCGCGCCTGGAAGCTCGACCTCATCGCCCGGGTCGATGCCCGGGTCCACGCACTCCCCGTTCCGGCTCCCGGCCCCGCCGAATGGCCGCGCCTCGGCCCCGACGACGCCTACCGGCACGTCCGGCTCTCCGGTACCTTCCTGCATGATCGTGAGACGCTGGTTCAGGCGGTGACCGAGCGGGGCGGCGGCTTCTGGGTGCTGACGCCGCTGCGTCGCTCCGACGGCAGCCTCGTTTTGGTCAACCGCGGCTTCGTGCCCGGCGACCGACGGGATCCGGCGAGCCGGCAGGCCGGGGCGGTCGCGGGCGAGGCGCAGGTGACCGGGCTCCTGCGCCTGACCGAGCCCAAGGGCGCCTTCCTGCGCTCCAACGCCCCTGGCGACGACCGCTGGTACTCCCGCGACGTGACGGCGATCGCGGCGGCCCGGGGCCTGACCGATGTCGCCCCCTACTTCGTCGATGCCGACGCGACGGCCAATCCCGGCGGCTTGCCGGTCGGCGGCCTCACGGTGATCGCTTTCCCCAACAACCACCTCGTCTACGCGATTACGTGGTACGGGCTGGCGCTGATGCTGGCGGGGGCGGTGGGGTATATCCTGCGGGCTGGACGCGCCCGGGATCCGGCGTCGGAAGGGCGCTGAGCAACACCCTTCGACGCGGCCCCTGCGTGGTGCTCGACCACAGGGGAGTAGCCCGCTCCGAGGGCGTCTCTATAATGGGGTGACAAACGCCACAACGAGTCAACGCCATGACCTCCCGCATCCCGGACTTCGCCGAAATCCCGCTCGCCGGCGAAACGCTCGCGGTCGCGACCCCGGCGCTGGGCGAGCCCTGGATGACGCCGGAGGGCATCCCCGTGAAGGGCCATTACGGCCCGGAGGACCGGGAGGGCATCGAGTTCCTCGACACGTATCCCGGCATCGCGCCGTTCCTGCGCGGCCCCTACCCGACCATGTACGTCACGCAGCCCTGGACGATCCGGCAATATGCCGGCTTCTCCACGGCCGAGGATTCGAACGCCTTCTACCGCCGGAACCTGGCGGCCGGCCAGAAGGGCCTGTCGGTGGCCTTCGACCTCGCCACCCACCGCGGCTACGATTCCGACCATCCCCGCGTCTCGGGCGATGTCGGCATGGCGGGCGTGGCGATCGACTCGATCTACGACATGCGCACGCTGTTCTCGGGCATTCCCCTCGACGAGATGACCGTGTCGATGACGATGAACGGCGCGGTGCTGCCGATCCTCGCCCTCTACATCGTCGCCGCCGAGGAGCAGGGCGTGCCGCCGCAGAAGCTCGCGGGCACGATCCAGAACGACATCCTCAAGGAGTTCATGGTCCGCAACACCTACATCTATCCCCCGAAGGGATCGATGCGGATCATCTCGGACATCTTCGCCTACACCTCGAAGAACATGCCGAAGTTCAACTCGATCTCGATCTCCGGCTACCACATGCAGGAGGCCGGGGCGACGAACGACCTGGAACTCGCCTACACGCTCGCCGACGGCGTCGAGTACATCAAGGCGGGGCTCGCGGCCGGCCTGACCATCGACCAGTTCGCCCCGCGCCTGTCGTTCTTCTGGGCGATCTCGACCAACTTCTTCATGGAGGTCGCCAAGATGCGGGCCGCGCGCCTGATCTGGGCGAAGCTCGTGAAGGGGTTCGATCCGAAATCCGAGAAGTCCCTGGCGCTGCGCACGCACTCGCAGACGAGCGGCTGGTCGCTCACCGCCCAGGACGTGTTCAACAACGTCACCCGCACCAACATCGAGGCGATGGCGGCGACGCAAGGGGGGACGCAGTCGCTCCACACCAACGCGCTGGACGAGGCGCTGGCGCTGCCGACCGACTTCTCGGCCCGGATCGCCCGCAACACCCAGCTGTTCCTGCAGCAGGAGAGCGGCACCACTCGGATCGTCGATCCTTGGGGCGGCTCCTACTACGTGGAGAAGCTCACCGCCGACATGGTGGCGCGCGCCTGGGAGCATATCCGCGAGGTCGACGGGCTCGGCGGCATGGCCAAGGCGATCGAGGCCGGCATCCCGAAGCTGCGGATCGAGGAGGCGGCCGCCCGCGCCCAGGCGCGGATCGATTCCGGGCGCCAGACCATCGTCGGCATCAACAAGTTCCGGGCCGACGACGAGATGGCGATCGAGCTCCTGCGGGTCGACAACGGCAACGTCCGCCGGCTCCAGATCGACAAGCTCAAGCGCCTGCGCGCCGAGCGCGACGAGGCGGCCGTCGCCGCGGGACTCGAAGCTCTGACCCGGGCCGCCGATGGCGACGGCAACCTCCTGGAACTCGCCGTCGAGGCGGCCCGCGCCAAGGCGACGGTGGGCGAGATTTCGGAGGCCCTGGAGAAGGCCTGGGGCCGGCACCGCGCCGAGATCCGCTCGATCTCCGGCGTCTACAAGCGCGAGGTGGGGGGCATGTCGCCAGTGGTCGAGGAAGTCCGTGCGCTGGTCGAGGCGTTCGAGGAGAACGACGGCCGCCGGCCGCGCATCCTGGTCGCCAAGATGGGTCAGGACGGGCATGACCGCGGCCAGAAGGTGATCGCCTCGGCCTTCGCGGATCTCGGCTTCGACGTGGATATCGGGCCGCTCTTCGCCACGCCGGCCGAGGCCGCCCGGCAGGCGGTGGAGAACGACGTGCACATCGTCGGCGTCTCCTCGCTGGCAGCCGGCCACCTGACCCTGGTGCCGGAGCTGAAGGCGGCGCTGACCGAGCAGGGCCGGGACGACGTGATGATCGCGATCGGCGGCGTGATCCCGCCGGGCGATTACGCGGCGCTGACGGCCGCCGGCGCGGCGGCGATCTTCCCGCCCGGTACGGTGATCGCCGAGGCGGCGGCCAAGCTGATCCGCGCGCTGAACGAGCGGCTCGGCTACGAAGCGCGACAGGCGGCGGAGTAGCGGCGCCCGGAGCCGGCCTGCGACGGCAGCGCCGTCGGCGGTCGCGCTCCGCCCGGAGCCGTTCAGGAACTCTGCCGCCGCGGCTCCCACCAGGGGCAGGCTTTCGTCGCCGGACCGGCCGCCGCCGACGCGGGCGCTGCTCAGATCGGGGCCCCGGTCGCCCTCGCCGAGACGCGGCGGGACGGTCCGTCGTGCCGGCCGATCGTGCGGGCTGCGAACAGGATCAGGGCGGCGACCACCAGCATCGCGCCGTCGAAGGCGAGGAAGACCGGCTCGCCCGGCCCGTCGCCCGCGAGCCGAAGGGCGGCGCCGCGTCCGGCGTCGGCCAGCGCGACGGCGCCGAACAGCCCCGCCGCGACCGTCAGCGTCTCGGGCCAGACCCGCCGGTGCGTCCGCAGGAAGGCGGTGCCGGCGACGAGGAGCCAGACGGCGAAGAACGTCCGGACTTCCCAGTCGGCCCGGTCCGGCAGGGCGACCGGCAGGAGCCGGTTGGCCAGGAAGTACCCGGCGATCGCCGCCGGCATCCCGGCGATCGTCGCGAGGTTGAGGCCTTGAACGAGGCGCAGGCCGAGGCCCCGGGCTGCGGTTCCCTTGGGCAGGCGCGCCGCCGTCCACAGCAGCAGCCCCGTCGCCACCATGGCGCTGCCGGCGAGGCCGCACAGGAAGAACAGCATCCGCAGGGCCGGGCCGGCGAAGTGCGCCTCGTGCAGGCCGACCATCGTGGCGAAGGTCTTGGTCGCCGGCCGCAGCCCCCCCGCGCGCACCTCCACGACCGCCCCGGTGATCCCGTCGAAGGCGATCTGCGGGTGCTCGTGGGAGAGGCCGTGCGGCTCCTCGAACACCGCCACCACGGTCGCGTGCGCGTCCTTCGGGTTGACGATCGTGATCCGCTCCAGGGGCTCCGCCCGCATCGCCAGGGCGCGCGCCACCATCGGCCCGACCGGGGCCAGCGTGCCGGGCAGGCCGGCGGGCGGGCGCGGCGCGGTGATCTGGCCGGATTCGGCAAAGTAGCGCTGGCTGTCGCCGCGATAGGCCGTGCTCACCCCCCAGGGCACGTACATCACCATGAGGGTCGCGAGCCCGGTATAGGTGATCATCAGGTGGAACGGCAGGGCCAGGACACCCGTGACGTTGTGCGCATCGAGCCAGCCCCGCTGGGCGGACTTGTCCCGGCGGAAGGTGAAGAAGTCGGCGAAAATGCGCCGGTGCGTCACGAGACCCGAGATCAGCGCCACCAGCATGATCAGCGCGCAGGCGCCGACGATCCAGCGCCCCCAGAGCGGCGGCAAATTCAGTTCGAAGTGGAAACGGTAGAGGAAATCCCCGCCCCGGGTTGCCCGCAGGACGGCCGGCGCGCCGCTGTCGGGATCCAGCATGACGTGGCCGGCCGGCCGGCCCGGCCCCGTCCGCCAGAACAGCTCCAGCACCGGCCTGTCCGGCCGCGGCAGGGCGATGAACCACGTCCGCGCGCCGCCCGCCTGCGCCTGGAGGTAGGCGACGCCGCGCTCGGCCGCCGCCGCCAGATCCGCCGGCCCGAAGGTCCTGTCGGTGCGGAGTTCGGGCCGCATCCACTGCGAGATCTCGGCCCGGTAGTAGCTCGCCGTGCCCGTCACGAAGACGGCGAACAGCACCCAGCCGACGACGAGGCCCGACCAGGCGTGGAGCCACGCCATCGACTGCCGGAAGGTCTTGCCCACGGCGGCCGCCTCACCAGCGGTAGCGCAGGGTCGCGTAGACCGTGCGCGGCAGGCCGTAATAGCAGCCCGAATAGGTGAAGCAGCCGGTCACGTAGCGCTCGTCGAGGAGATTCTGCACGTTGATCTGCGCGCTGAGGCCGGTGAGCCGCGGGTCGAGGTGCTTCATGTCGTAGGAGGCGACGGCGTCGACCAGCACGCTCTCCGGCACCTTGAAGGTGTTGGCCGGATCGCCCCAGGACGGGCCGAGGTAGCGCACGCCGCCGCCGAGGCCGAGGCCGAGCAGCGGGCCGTCGGTGAAGCGGTAGTCGACGAACAGCGAGGCCGTCATGTCCGGCACCTGCACCGGCCGCAGGCCCTGGAGCGGCACCTGACGGCGGGTCAGGTCGTTCGTGGTGAAGCCGGTGTCGCGGACGTTGCGGATGTCGAGGAGCGAGAAGCCGCCGATCAGGCTCAGACCCTCGGCGACGGTGGCCCGCGCCTCGAACTCGACGCCCTGCACGCCGACCTCGCCGGTCTGCACGACGAAGCCGGGATTGACCGGGTCGGTGGTGGTCGCGTTCGAGCGGCGGATGTCGAAGAACGCGGTGGTCAGCAGGATGTCGGTGCCCGGGGGCTGGTACTTGATGCCGGCCTCGTACTGGTTGCTGGCGATCGGGACGGGGATGCGCCCGGACGAGCCGAAGGCCGCGTCGAAGATCCGCCCGGTGACGATCGGCTCGAACGCCTCGCTGTAGGAGACGTACGGGGCGATGCCGCTGTCGAACAGGTAGAGCAGGCTGGCGCGGCCGGTGAAGGCCTCGGCCGGCACGTCCTGGATGGTCAGCCCGTTCGGCGCGAAGGTGCGGGTCGGGCCGGTCTGCCGGGCGGTGTCGTAGCGGCCGCCGAGCGTCAGGATGAAGCGGTCGACCTTCGCCTGATCCTGGAAGTACACGCCGGTCTGCTGCGCGTCGATCCGCGCGGTCGACGTGAAGGCGGGGAAGCGGATCGGCAGGTCGTGGTCGGGGGCGAGGGCGTTCAGGCCCGTCGTCGCCGGGAACGGCCCGGTGACCGACCGCGTGCTGAAGGTCCGGTGGTCGACGCCGAGCAGCGCCGTGTGGGCGATCGGGCCGGTGTCGAAATCGGCGATGAAGTTGTTGTCCATCGTGTAAGCTTCGATGTCGACCTGGGTGCCGCCGACCGAGCGGCCGATGGCCGGGCCGCTCGTGTACGGGCCGTTGACGTCGCCGAAGGTCGTGAACACGCTGCGGTAGTCGCCGTTCGAGCGCAGGTAGCGGCCGGCCGAGTGGAAGCGCAGGTTCTCGGTGATCCGGTGGTCGAACAGGTACTCGATGGAGGCCTGGGTGCGGTCGGAGCGCTCGATGTTGCGGTCGCCGTCGTAGAAGTTCACCGGCAGCCGGCCGAAGACGCCGTTGCCGAAGTTGCGGGGAAACACCGTACCGACCGCCGGGAAGCCGCCGTAGAAGCCCGAGAACGGATCGCGCTGATAGTTGCCGATGATCGTGAGCGAGGTGTCGGCGGAGGGCCGCCACGTGATGCTGGGATTGATGAAGGCGCGCTCGACCTTCGTGGTCACGGCCGGCCCGTCGCCGTTCCAGCCGAGCCCGATGACCCGGTAGGCGAACTGGTCGGCGAGGCCCGGGATGTCGGATTCGATCGGCCCGCCGATATCGAAGCCGCTGCGCACCTCGCTGAAGCCGCCGCCCTGGACGAAGATCTCGCCGTGCCGGACGAATTGCGGCACCTTCGAGACGAGGTTGACGAGGCCGCCCGGGCCGGACTGCCCGTAGAGGACCGAGGCCGGCCCCTTGATGATGTCGACCCGCTCCAGGCGGTAGGGATCGACCGTGGGGAAGGCGTCGCGGTTGCCCGGCAGCGCCATGTTGTCGAGGAAGATCGGGGCGGCGAAGCCGCGGATGAAGAACTGCTCGAGGCGCGTCGAGCCGGCGCCGCCCCGCTGCTCGGTGGTGACGCTCGGCGTGTAGCGCAGGGCCTGATTGATGGTCAGGGCGTTCTGATCCTCGATCTGCTGGCGCCCGATGACGGAGACCGACTGCGCCGTCTCGACGATGGGCGTGTCGGTCTTCGTGCCGACCGTGCTGCGGCTGGCGACGTAGCCCGGCACGGCGCCGTTGGCCCCGCCGGCCCCGTACAGGTCGCTGTTCAAGGTGCGCCCGCGCCCCTCCCCCATCACGCTGAGTTCGGAGAGTTCGACATCCGTGGCGGGCGCGGGCTCGGCGAGCGCGGCTGTCCCGATGGAGAAGATAGACGTCGTCGATACAAATCCGACGCGCAACAGCCATTCTGCACAAAATGGCGCCCGCGATGCGGATCTACGGCCGGACGGTCTCGACATTATATCGACTCTAAACAGCGACTATTGGGTTATTACGTTCGTGTATGCCCAGTATCACGGATCCGTGATCCGGGTGTGTTTTTGATGACACAGATATCCGAAAGGTATATTTGTATTGATCTAATGAAAAAGCGGGGGTGTGCGCCCGCGGGCGGAGGCGGATGGTGCCTCCGGCAGACCGCACACGGCCTCGGGGAGCGTTCCGGCGGGCTGCTGCGAAATCCGCCCGTCCTCGCGCTCGGAGCGAAGCGCGCGCGGCGCCGATGCGCCTTGAGCGGCGATCCACGGATCGTGATCGCCGACCTTTGCAGCCCGGACGCGGCATGATTGGATGAAGGCCAGCAATCCGTACGGGCCGTGGGCGATGTCCGGCGTCGGCTCTGCCAGCGAGGAAGCGCCATGATCGCCAAGAACACGATCTGCCTCTGGTACGACAAGGACGCCGAGGCCGCCGCGCGCTTCTACGTCGCGACGTTCCCGCAGAGCGCGATGGGGGCGGTTCACCGGGCGCCGGCCGACTACCCGTCGGGACGCGCGGGCGACGTGCTGACGGTCGCGTTCACGGTGGCCGGTCTTCCCTGCATCGGCCTGAACGGCGGATCCGTCTTCCGGCACAGCGAGGCCTTCTCGTTCCAGATCGCCACCGACGATCAGACGGAGACGGATCGCCTCTGGGACGCGATCGTGAGCCATGGCGGGCAGGAGAGCGCCTGCGGTTGGTGCAAGGACCGCTGGGGCATCTCGTGGCAGATCACCCCGCGCGTGCTCACCGCTGCTCTGGCGGCCGGCGGCGAGGAGGCGACGCGGGCCTTCGCTGCCATGATGACCATGCGCAAGATCGACGTGGCGGCGATCGAGGCGGCCCGGCGCGGCTGACGATGCCTCGGCCCGTCACGGTCCGGAACGTGGCCGCGGCGACCGCCCTCCGGACCGCGCCGGAGAGCTCCTTCCAGGCGACCTGACCGCATCTCAGGAGGAGGGTGAGGGCCGGATGCGCGCGGTCGCGCTTCGATGTCGACGCCGGGGCACACGCACGAATCTCGCGGCGTCGCCGACGCGGCCAGTGCGCTGTCGGGTATCGGCAGAACGCTGCTTCCTGGCCCGTCCGCAGGCCTGTGTCGGCACCGCGCAAGGCATATGCAGGATGCCCTCGAACGGCTGAGTCCGATCCAACTCGGCAGCGCGTCGGGCAAGTGGGAACGGCCGAACCCGGCCCGGGGGCGGAAGGCCCGCTTCAGAGCAGGTACGCCACACCAGCCGACGCGTCGCCGCCAGCGCAGCCAGATTGTAGCGGCCACGCTCCGCATTGTCTGAAGGCAGAAGCGTTCAGCTGGCACTCTGGCGGCCATGCCTGATCGCGGGAGACTTGCGTGACGGCTTCCGACAGGTGTCAAATTTGCTCTTCGCCGTCCTGACTCGAGTGGGGGGCATGAGCGAAGCCAGCGACGACCGGATCGGCAAGGGGCGGTGGGCGCTGCCCTCGGCGAACCTTCTTCTCTCTTCGGACGGACGAAGATGGACGGGGATCGCAGCCGAGACGAGACGGCACTCGACCGGTGAGCTGCCCGAGATGATCTCGGATCGGACCGTCGTCGCCTTGGCGCTGCGCGGCAATCCGGACGCCGTGATCCACCGGCGCGGGAACGGCCTCCACCAAGCTACCCGGGCCGCGACCGGTACCTATTGGCTGTGCCCGGAAGGCGTGTCGGAGGATTCCATCCGCATCACGGCCGCAATCCCGGCGATGCTCCACATCTACTTGCCTCACCAGCCCTTCCATGTGCTGTCGCGCGAGGACGCGTTCCCGGACCTCGATGCCACGACCGTCCTGTACGCGGCCGGTCCCCATGACACGTGGATCACCGAGGTCGGCTGGGCTATCGCTGCGGAACTCGCATGCGAGACAGCATCGGGGAAGCTGCTGGTCGAGAGCGCGGCCTTGGCGCTCGCCGCGTCCCTGGCGCACCGGCATTCGGGCAATCGCCTACCTCCTGGCGCTCGGGGTGGGCTTCCGCACGCGCTGGACGCGATGCGGCTCTCGAGGGTGCGGGACTTCATCGACGCCAACTTGGACCGCGACATCGGTGTGGACGATCTGGCGGCGGTCGCCTGCCTCAGCCAGTATCACTTCATCCGCGCGTTCAAGGCGGCGACGGGCCTGCCGCCGCACCGTTACCTCGGGCTTCGGCGTCTCGAACGCGCCAAGGCGTTGCTTCGGCTCGGGCACATGTCCCTGGCGGACATCGCCCTAGCATGCCGCTTCTCGTCGCAAGCGAACTTCACGCGAGCATTCCGACGGTCGGTTGGGCTGCCGCCGGGCGAGTATCGCCTCCGCTTCGGCTGACGCATCCGGCGGCTGGCCCTCAGCTCGGCAATCCGTGAACAAGGAAGCGCAATCCGGGACAACACGGCCGAGGCGGATCGCGTCAGACTGCACCCGCCTCCGTCGTCGGCGGCAGGGCCGCACGGTGGCACGGCTGTGCCAAGATCCGCCTGCCTGAGCATCGCGAAGGCTCGGCCGGCCTATCGATGCGCAGGCCCGGCGCTTGTCTTGAAGGGAGTCTCGGATGCCTCCGCTCCCAGGCAAGGGGTCCAAGACAGGCCGGGGTCGAGATGGACTCGACGCCGGAGCACGTGGTCGGAGTGCTCGGAAGTATCCACGGGTTCGAGTTGGAAGCACGGTCATGAAGAAGTCTGTGATCGTCGCGTCGGCGGCGCTGGCGCTGGTCGGACAGGTGCGAAGCGTCCTGGCCGAGCCCGGGCGGCACGAGCGTGTCACGCCCGTCTTCAGCGCCGCCATTCCCAACGTAACGGGGAAGAGCTTGGTCAGCGCGGTCGTCGACTATCCTCCGGGCGCGAAATCACCGCCGCACAGGCATGCCGCCTCCGCCTTCGTCTACGCCTTCGTGGTGTCCGGCGCGGTCCGCAGCCAGGTCGGCGACGCGCCGGCGCGGGTCTACCGGGCCGGCGAGAGTTTCTCCGAACCCCCGGGTGCGCATCACGCCACCAGCGAGAACGCCAGCGACACCGAGCCCGCACGGCTCCTGGCCGTCTTCATCCTCGACACCGACGATCATCCGCTCACGACGCCGGACCCCTAGCCCATGCGAGCCTGTCGCGTTCACCGCTTCGGTGGTCCGGAAGCCATCAGCCTCGACGACATCCCGGTGCCCACGCCCGGTCCCGGCGAGGTTCTCGTGAGCGTCCGCGCGGCCGGCGTCGGTCCATGGGATTCCTGGATACGGGCAGGCCGGAGCGTTCTCCCGCAGCCACTTCCCCTGACTCTCGGTTCCGACCTCTCGGGCGAGGTCGCTGCCGTCGGCGAGGGTGTCTCTGGGTTCGCGGTCGGCGATGCGGTCTTCGGCGTCACCAGCCGGCGCTTCACGGGCGGCTACGCCGATTACGCCGTCGCCGAGGCCGCTATGTTGGCGCCCAAGCCGCTGAGCCTGGACCATGTCCACGCCGCCTCCATGCCGGTCGTCGCGGTGACGGCGTGGCAAGCCCTGTTCGCGCAGGCTCACCTCGCCCGCGGGCAGAGCGTCTTGATCCACGGGGCCGCCGGGAACGTGGGCGCCTACGCGGTGCAGCTCGCCAGGCGGGGCGGCCTCAAGGTCAGCGCCACGGCAGGCTCGGCCGACCTAGCCTATGTGCAAAGCCTCGGTGCCGATCAGGTGGTCGATTTCCGCTCGACGGCGTTCGAAGACGTCGTGAAGGATGTCGATGCCGTGATCGACCTTGTCGGCGGTGAGGTTCAGGCGCGCTCATTCGCCGTGCTGAGACGTGGAGGCACACTCGTCTCGGCGGTCTCTCAACCGGATCAGGCGTCGGCCCGAAGAGCCGATGTGGAAGCCAGGTTCTTCCTCGTCGCGGTGACCTCCGCGACGCTGTCCGAACTGGGGAGCCTGGTCGACGATGGGGGTTTGACCGCGAGCGTCGGAACCGTTCTCCCGATCACCGGGGTCCGACGAGCTCATGAGATGCTGGACAGTCCTGAGCGCCACCCTCGGGGGAAGATCGTCATGGAGGTCGCTTCGTCGAGTTGATGCATGACCCGAACGGTC
This sequence comes from Methylobacterium sp. E-046, assembly GCF_022829625.1. NCBI lineage: Bacteria > Pseudomonadati > Pseudomonadota > Alphaproteobacteria > Hyphomicrobiales > Methylobacteriaceae > Methylobacterium > Methylobacterium sp. E-046. The sequence continues at coordinate 57,545 of NZ_JAKSYP010000085.1, forward strand.
GTCGCCGCCGCGCACGCGAGCAGCGCAACGACCAAACGCGATGCAACCCACATCGCGCCTCCCCCCGATCGCGATCGTGTTTGACGGGGACGGCGGAAGGGCAGGCGTCCTGCCTGTACTCGCTGGAGGCCGAACGGCGCAGCGCTCGGCCGCGGCCATGGCTGTCCCGTTCGATGCCGAGAAGGCAGCCGGAGCGGTGCGGCCCGTGGATGCCGGCGCGGCGCAATCCGATGAGCGGCGGGATCAACCGGCCTGTGAGCTCTCCGCCTGCGTGTTCCGCGCCCCCGCATCCCGACGCAGGCTGCCGGGACGGACACCGTACTTGCGCAGGAACGCGCGACTGAGCGCGGCCTGGGACTGATAGCCCACCTCGGCCGCAATCTGGTCGAGTGAGCTGGTGTCCGTCCGCAGGCGGTGGCGGGCGAGCCCGAGCCGCAGGTCGGCGAGGAACTCCAGCGGTGCCATGTCCACCGACTTGCGGAAGGCGCGCACCAGGCTCGCCCGTGAGGCGGCGGCGATCGAGGCCAGCTCGTCCAGCGTCCAGGCGCGCACAGGATCGCGCACCATCGCGAGCACCGCCTGCGCCGTCACGCGCTGCCCGATGAGCCGGAGCAGGCCCTCGGCCGACGCGGAGGCTTCGAGGTGGGCGCGCAGCAGCATGATGAACAGCGCGCTGGCGAGATCTCTCGCGATGGCGATCGATCCGGGGCGGATATCGGTCAGCTCCGAGCGGATACCGGCGACGAGCGGGCTGTAACGGCTGGCCAGGGGCTGCAGGCCGACCCGCAGCACGATCGTGTCGGGCAGCGCGGCCAAGATCAGGCTCTGGGGCGCACCTTCGAAGTTCAGCCGGCCGCAGACCAACTCGACGTCCGGCTCGACCCCGACACTCGTCTTCAGCCGCAACTCGCCGATCCGCCGGACCGTGGTGACGGAGCGTGCATGCCCGGCGCCCTCAACCGCGCGCGTGGTGTGGGCGTCGCCGTGCGGCAGGAGCAGGACGTCGCCCGCTTCGAGCCGCAGCAGGCCGGTCCCGCGGCGGTCGAGCAGCGCGCAGCCCTGCGTGACGATGTGGAAGTAGGCGTGGCCGTTCGGCTCGGCTTCGTGCGGGGCCGTCCAGGCCCCGCCCAGGCGGCACACATCATCGAGCACGGGGCGCACGCGCAGGAGCGGCGCGAGCCCGCTCAGGGTGTCGTCCGTCATCCTCTCCGCCATGACGCCCCTCCGCGACGCGCTTGATCCGCGCGGTCATGATCCTGCGCCGGGCCGGCATCGCGAGACCCGGCCCCAGCGATCATCTTCGCGGCATCGAAGCAGGCGGTCCTGTCCGCATCCGATCCCGGCCGTGAACGGCAGCGCCCAACTCGCGTCCATGAGGGTCGAACGCCACCGATTTGGCAAGCATCCGACCCTTCGAACCCAGGAGTCACGTCATGAATACACAGATCCGTCAGGTCCTCGGGATCGTCTCGGGGCGAAGATCAAACCGCATCGGCCTGGACGCCGTGCGCGTCGCCATCGCAACCATCTTCATCTGGATCGGGGGGTTGAAGTTCGCGCCCTACGAGGCCGACAGCATCACCCCGTTCGTGGCCAACAGCCCGCTGATGTCGTTCTTCTACAGGCACCCCGACCAGTACGCGCAGCACCTCACTCACGAGGGCGAACTCAAGCTCGCCGAGCGCGCTTGGCAGGCGGCGAACGACACCTACGCGTTCTCGAACGGCCTCGGGAGCGTCGAGATCGCCATCGGCCTCCTGGTCCTCGTCGGGCTGGCCTCGCGCCGCTGGGGTCTCGTGGGCGCGGTGCTCGCCTTTCTGACGCCGGTGGTCACGCTGTCGTTCCTCGCGACGACGCCCGAAGCCTGGGTGGCGGCGCTCGGCGATGCGCAGCACGGCTTCCCCTACCTGTCCGGCGGGGGGCGCCTCGTGCTGAAGGACGTCGTTCTGATGGCTGGAGCTTGGCTCGTGGTGGCCGACGGGGCCCGCGCCGTCCTCGAAGACACGGCTCAGGCCTCGGTGGACCGTGCCGGGGCGGGCGCTCCCCTCGCGACCGCATCGCGGACCTAGGACCCGGGAGCGCCCCCCTGCCAGGCGTTCGCATCAGCGATGCGGGGCGCAGTGGAAGCCCTCCCGGGTGGAAGCCCTTCCGGGTGGAACCACCCCCCGATGTGAGCCCCCCACAACCTGATCTTCGGAGCACAGATCATGACTGCCCGTGAACCTGCGTCCGGCGCCGCGAGAGAAGCGTTCTCCCTGTCACGCCGCGGCTTCTGTCTCTGCTGCCTGTCCGCAACTGCGCTGCCGGCGGCGAGCGGCTGGCTCTCACCCCGCTCCGCGTTCGCGCAGGCCCGGGGCATCGTCGACTTGATGATGGCCGATGCCGCCCGGTCGCCGATCAGGGTACACAGATTGCGCGGCAACGTCGCCGTGCTGGAGGGGTCCGGCGGCAACGTCGCGGTTCTGACGGGGCCGGACGGGAAGCTGCTGGTGGACGCCGGGATCGGCGTGTCGCGCGCCCAGATGCTGACGGCGCTCAACGACCTCGACGACGCGCCGATCACCCATCTCATCAACACGCATTGGCACTTCGACCATGTCGACGGCAACGCTTGGCTGAACGCCGAAGGGGCGGAGATCCTCGCCCACGAGAAGACACGCAAGCACCTCATGGCCGCGCAGCGCGTGGACGACTGGGACCACGACTTCCCCGCGGCACCGCCCAACGCGCTGCCGAAGCAGGTGTTTGCGTCCGAGCACGAGACCACGCTGAACGGCAGCACGCTCACGCTGAAGCATTACGGTGCCGCGCACACGGACAGCGACATCTCCGTCCGGTTCGTCGAGGCCGACATCCTGCACACCGGCGACACGTTCTGGAACGGCATGTACCCGTTCATCGATTACTCCACGGGTGGCCACATCGACGGGACGATCGCGGCCGCCGAAGCGAACATAGCTGCGACGACGGACCAGACGATCGTCATCCCTGGCCATGGGGCGCCAGTCGGTACCCGCGCACAGCTGCACGACTTCCATGACATGTTGGTGGACGTGCGTGCGAACGTCGCCGCCTTGAAGAGGCGGGGCCTGTCCTTAGACGCCATCGTCGCCGCCCGCCCGACCGCGGCGCACGACGGGAGATGGTACCGGTCCGTCATCACCCCGGCGCTTTTCACCCGTCTGGTCTATGAGGGGGTTTGATCCGTCGTTTTGTATTGGGGAGAACCTTTATGGCCACGATCATTACCCAGGATGGCGCCGAGATCTACTTCAAGGACTGGGGTCCGAGGGAGGCGCAGCCGATCATGTTCCACCATGGCTGGCCGCTCTCGTCGGACGACTGGGACACGCAGATGTTGTTCTTTCTCAAGCACGGCTACCGCGTCGTCGCCCACGACCGCCGCGGCCACGGCCGCTCGGCGCAGGTCTCGGACGGGCACGACATGGACCACTATGCGGCCGACGCCGCCGCCGTGGTCGCCCATCTCGATCTGAGGAACGCCATCCATATCGGCCACTCCACCGGCGGCGGCGAGGCCACACGCTACGTCGCGCGATACGGCGAGCCCCAGGGTCGCGTGGCCAAGGCGGTGCTGGTGAGCGCCGTGCCGCCATTGATGCTGAAGACCGCAGCTCATCCGGAAGGACAGCCGATCGAGGTATTCGACGGCTTCCGCCGAGCGCTGGCAAACAACCGCGCCGGGTTCTTCCTCGACGTCCCGTCGGGCCCGTTCTACGGCTTCAACCGCGATGGCGCGCAGGTCCAGCAGGGTGTGGTCCGGAACTGGTGGCGGCAAGCCATGATGGGCTCCGCCCTGGCGCACTACGAAGGCATCAGGGCGTTCTCAGAGACCGACCAGACCGAGGATTTGAAGGTGATCGGCGTGCCGACGCTGGTGCTGCACGGCGAGGACGATCAGATCGTGCCGATCGTCGCGGCGGCACTGAAGTCGATCAAGCTGCTGCGCAAGGGCACGCTGAAGACTTATCCCGGCTATGGCCACGGCATGCTGACGATCAACGCGGACGTGCTCAACGCCGACCTGCTCGCCTTTGTGAGAGCATGAGTTGACGCTTGGGTGCGCGTGGAGCCGAAGGTTGGCCTCCGTGGCGCCGCGGCCGGGGGCGGCCTTTCCTCTGACGACCGCCCCTTTACCCGGTGTCGCTGGGAGGCGGGCCGGCGGCCCCGCGCGCCTGTTGTTGCCGGCCCGAAGCGGCCGGCCGAGTCGAACGGATAGCAGCCGCTCTTGTCGGCTGAGTTGCCGGCACGGCGGCCAGCGGTCACGAGCAATGCTGACGACCAGTCGGGCGGCAAATCTGTCGGAGTCGGAGCGACATCATCGGGGAACTTGTGGGGGTTCGAGGGGCATTCGATGAACGATCACATGAAACAACTGTGCGATGTGGCGGAGTCGCTCATCTCCGAGTTCGGTCAGGACCTCGCGCCAGGATCGCTCGCGCGTGAGGTCGTTCGCGCCGTCCTGATCGAGCTGCGGAAGGTCTCTCCAGGGATGGAGCGCGGCGGCGGCGATCAGGCGGTGGCTCACGCTGCAGGCGATGAGGAATGCAGCATCACACTCAGGGGCTACCCCGCCGGCATCGCGTTCACCGCGATGATCGACCGCGTTCTCGCCGAGTGATGGAAGGGTGGAGATGACTGTCGGTCGCAATACTAAGGGCCGATATGTTAAGATGATTTGCAACAATGATAGATGCATAAAGGATTTATATCTGCGGATGCATTCTGAAGACCGTCAAATTACCGCAGTGGGTGGATGCGGTTGAAGACTCGTGGGCGGCCGAGCTTGCCGAAAGGCGGAGTGGATATTCAGCCCTCCGGTGTTGTGCCCTCTGCCGATCAAGCCCGGCTCGGCTGCGGGACCCGCCGATCTTGGCGAGCGTCCTCGGTTTCTGAGCGGCTGCGGCGGGTTGAACTCGGCTCTCGCTCCATGGGAGCTTCGTAGTCGGAGGCGAGTCAGCTTCGCCATGTCGTTCAGATGGGCAGGCCGCGCCTCGCCCCTCATGTGCCCGCGCCGGCACGTTCGATGGCAGGCTGGCGAGCGCGTATGCATGGCACTTGGCGCGCCGCGCCTGCACCCACCGTTCAAGCAGGTGACGTCGTTCGGCGGCGCCACGGCTTGGTCTTCGCACCGAGTTTGTCCTATGCCCCGCGCCCATGAGCACCACCATCACGCGCCTTGTGGCGGGAACGCCTGTGCCCTTCGGCGGTGACCGCGTGACCACGATCACGCCGGAGATCGCGGAGGCCTTCCAGCCCGGGGATCATCTGCTGGTTCTGCAGGAGACCGGAGACCTCCTGCACATCCCCGCGGCTCAGATCGCACGGGCCGCCGTCGCGGTGGACCGCGCCCACGCGGCCTTCCTGGCGATGGCGGCCGTACCGGACCGGGCCATCGACCAGTTCTTCGATCATTTCGCCACGCACCTCGAGGACCGCTCGGCCTGGGGGGCGATCGCGGAGGCGAACCGGCAGGATGTCGCGCGTGCGCAGTCCGGTGGCCGCTCGACGACCCGCCTCGTCGCCACGGACCGGATGCGGCAGGACATGATCGCGGGCCTTCGGGCGTGGCGCGACAGCGAGACGCTGCGCGGTCGCGTCGTCGAACGTATCGCCCATCCGGGCTGGACGGTCGAGCAGGTGGCAGCGCCGCTTGGTGTGGTGGGCTTCGTGTTCGAGGGACGCCCAAACGTGCTCGCCGATGCCGCGGGCGTCTTGCGCGGCGGCAACACGGCCGTCTTCCGCATCGGCAGCGACGCGCTCGGCACCGCACAGGCGATCATGCAGCACGCCCTCGCCCCTGCCCTCGATGAGGCCGGCCTTCCGCCGGGGGCCATCTCGCTTGTCGAGAGCCCTGAACGGTCGACCGGGTGGGCGCTCTTCGCGGACCGTCGCCTCTCGCTGGCGGTGGCGCGTGGGTCAGGGCGGGCCGTCGCCCAGCTCGGAAGCGTCGCCCGGCAGGCCGGCACGGCGGTCAGCCTGCACGGAACCGGCGGGGCCTGGATGGTTGCCGACCGCGACGCGGATCCGGAGCGCTTCTCCGCGGCGGTCGGAGCTTCCTTGGACCGAAAGGTCTGCAACACCCTGAACGTGTGCTGCATCCACCGTGCCCGGGTGACTGATCTGGTGCCGGTTTTCCTGGCGGCACTGGAATCCGCCGGCCGGGCACGCGGATTCGGATGCAGGCTGCACGTGGTGGCGGGCGACGAGTCCGTCCTGCCGCACGGCTGGCGCACCGCTACCGTCCGGGTCCGGCGCGCCGAGGGCGCGCGCACGGAGCCCCTCACGGAGATCCAGTCGGAGGATGACCTCGGCCACGAGTGGGAATGGGAGGACACGCCCGAAGTCAGCCTGAAGATCGTGGATGATCTCGACCATGCGGTATCGCTGTTCAATCGCCACAGCCCGCGTTTCGCCGCATCACTGATCAGCCGGGATCCGGAGGCGCATCGCCGCTTCTACGCAACGGTGAACGCGCCCTTCGTGGGTGACGGATTTACCCGCTGGGTCGACGGTCAGTACGCCCTGAACCAGCCCGAGCTGGGGCTGTCCAACTGGCAGAGCGGCCGTCTCCTCGCCCGGAGTGCCATCCTGTCCGGCAGCGGCGTCTTCACGCTGCGCAGCCGCGTCACGCAGGACGACCCGCAGGTGAGGCGATGACGCCGCGGGCGGGCGTCGGATCCGCCCGCCGATGCGTCATGGCGACCTGAACAGAGGGTCAGCGGCATCCTGGCGAGGCATCTCTCGGGGATGCGGAATGTCGGCGTCGCGTGGGTCTCCGTCGAAGCGTCGGTCTTCGCGGCGTGCGGCGATGCCGTCGAGATTGGCCCGGAGCCGGGCAGCGGCGAAATCGATGAAGGCTCGCACTTTGGCGAGAGATAGGCGGTCGGGCACCGTGACGAGGTGCACGGGCACCGGCGGCGGCTCGTCCGCGGGAAGCAGGACGACCAAGCTGCCGCCCGCGACTTCACGCTGGATCTTGTAGGAGAAGATCCGGACGATGCCTTCGCCGTCGACCGCCGCGCTGACGGCGGCCTCGTCGGTGTTGACCATCAGGCGCGGCTTGACGCGAACCGTGCGGGCGATCCTGCCGCCGGGTGCGGGCGGGAAGCTCCAGATATCGTTCGGGCTTGTCGGCTCGATCCCGATGCAGGCGTGATGGGCCAGATCGGACAGGGACTCGATCGGCGGTCGGCCAGCCAGATACGTCGGTGATGCACACAGGACGCGGCGCACCGTGCCGATGCGTACCGCGATCTGGTTGGACTCCTGCAAGGGGGCAATCCGGAGCGCGACATCGATGCCTTCATCGACGAGGTTCGTCATCCGATTGAGCAGCAGGTAGCGGACCTGCATCGCTGGATACGCTCTCAGGAAGGCGCCCACGACCGGGCGTAGAACGCGTGTCCCGAACATCACGGGCGCGGTGACGGTGAGGACGCCCCGGGGGGCAGCCCGGTTCCCGGCGACGGCGAGGTCGGCTTCGTCCAAGTCCGTCAGCACCCGGCGGCAGACGGCGGCGTACCGCTCGCCCGCCTCGGTCAACTGCAACCGTCGTGTCGTCCGATGCAGCAGCCGCACGCCGACATGGTTCTCCAGAGCGGCGACGGCCCGGGTCACGGCGGCCGGCGAGCGATTGAGCCGTCGACCGGCGGAGGCGAGGCTCCCCTCGTCCAGAGCGACGACGAACACCCGCATCGCGTCGAGACGGTCGATCATTGTTCCGCCCCGCGAAATCAAGGATTGCGCAGCTTAGGCATTCTGGTTCCGATCACAATACGGTAACTTCGACCGAACGGTTCGATGCGAAGGGGGCTGCATGATTGATCCCGCCAGCATTCCGGTGATCCATTACCGCACCGCCAAAGTCGAGGAGGTGGGAATTTTCTACCGGGAGGCGGGCCCGCCGCGGGCCCCGGTCGTCTTGCTGTTGCACGGCTTCCCGACCTCGTCGCACATGTTCCGCAACCTCATCCCGCTCCTGGCCGACCGCTACCGCGTCATCGCACCCGACTATCCCGGCTTCGGCGGCAGCGACGCACCCGATCACCGGGCATTCGCGTACACGTTCGCGCATTACGCCGACCTGATCGACGGCCTGCTCTCCCGGTTGGGGGCGGACCGTTACGCGATGTACGTGATGGATTACGGTGCTCCGGTCGGCTACCGGCTCGCCCTCAAGCATCCCGATCGCGTCAGCGCGCTGATCGTCCAGAACGGGAACGCGTACGAGGAGGGGCTGAAGGCGTTCTGGGATCCCATCAAGGCCTACTGGCGCGAAGAGACCCCCGAGCGACGGGAGGCCCTCGAGTTCCTCGTCGCACCGGAAACGACGAGGTTTCAGTATGTCGACGGCGTGGCCGACGTTTCCCGGATCGATCCGGATAACTGGCTGCACGACCAAGTGCTCCTCGACAGGCCGGGCAATAAGGATATTCAGCTCGACCTCTTCCGCGATTACGGCACCAACGTACCGCTCTACCCGCAATTTCAGGCCTTCTTCCGCGAGCGCACGCCGCCGACGCTGATCGTCTGGGGCCGGAACGACACGATCTTCCCGGCCGACGGCGCGCATCCGTATCTCCGAGACCTGCCCGACGCCGAACTGCATCTGCTGGATACCGGGCACTTCGCGCTCGAGGACAAGCTCGACGTCATGGCGCCGCTGATCGGCGATTTCCTCGATCGCAGCATCGGCGGCCGCTGAGTCCGGGGGGCTGCCGGAACCGACGCGACGAACCCGCGCGGCGCGTTCTCGGTTGAAGCGCGGCGGCCCTGCCGACGCCGTTGGAACGGACCGGTTGGCAATTGCCACGGGCGCGTTTCGATGAAGGAATGGTTCTGTACTTGAGTCCGAGGGCAGGAGGGCGCCATGAGGACGGCATCTATCCGGTTGGGGGCCCGCGTCGTGGGCGCCTGCATCGGCGTCTTCACTCCCTTCGCGGTCGGAGGGGCTGACGACAATGCGTCGCCGGTCTTCGGCATCAGACTTCCTGCTGGGTATCGCGAGTGGCAGATGATCAGTGTGGCTCACGAAGCCGGCAGCCTCAACGACATCCGCGCCGTTCTCGGAAATGATATCGCGATACAGGCCTATCGAGACGGAACGCGCCCTTTCCCGGATGGCGCGATCATCGCGCGACTGGCTTGGGAGTATGTGCCTTCACCTGAGAACAATGCGATTTTTGGACAAATCCAGTCCTTCGTTCCTGGTTCACCGACTAATGTTCAATTTAGCGTCAAAGACTCCAAGAAATACGCGGAGACGGGTGGCTGGGGATATGGCCAATTCGAGCATGGCAAGGCCAATGCGAGCGAGGACCTGATGAAAACCTGCGCGCCGTGCCACGCCCGCGAAGCGAAAAACAATGATTTTGTCTTTACGCACTACGCGCCCTAGATGTTCGAAGCGGTCGAGACGATGTCGGCTTGTTGGCGAAGTATATTTGAAGATGTGAGTTTAGACCATCGATCTGAAGCCGATCATACGAAGCCTTCGACTCCGGTCGCCCACCGCAAGCCCGAAGAAATCCTTTCGCGGTGGGCCGGGATCGGCTTTGGGCAGCTTCCGCTATGGGGTAGGCCGAGCGATCACAGTATCCCGGATTGATCCGCTCGGTCATCAGGCTGAGCCGCTCGGAGATCGCGCAGGATCGCTCAAGTCCGTAGTTTGGCCCCGTCGCCGCCTCGCAGGCCCATCCCCCGGCATCGGACCCGGGGGCGAGTATGGGAAGCCGAATACAGGCCACGCATTGTCGATCAAGTATTGCCTTTAAATCCAAGCTCGATCGCAAGGAAAATTGCAGCTCGGGGAACCGATCGTCATGTCGCGCCCAAGCATGTTTTTGAGCCGTCGCGCCGTCCTGGGTAGTTTCCTTGCGACCGTGGGGGGCCTGCCCATCGACGCCACCGCCTCACCGGAGATCCAGCTTCCATTTCGCAGTAACCCCAGGCAGCGAGCACTTACCACCGCCTTCCCGGGTAAAGGCTCTATGATCCTTCAGCGCGCGCGGCCGCCATTGCTGGAGACGCCGCTGGAGGTGTTTGATCACAGCGTCCTCACCCCCAACGACCGCTTCTTCGTGCGCTGGCACTGGGCCGTGATCCCGACCGAGATCGACGCCGCCGCCTTCCGACTGCGCGTGCACGGGCTCGTCGAGCGCGCGCTGTCGCTCTCGCTCGATGAAATCGCCCGACTGCCGCAGGTTGAAATTGTTGCCGTCAATCAATGCTCCGGCAACTCGCGCGGCCTGTTCGAGCCTCGGGTGCCTGGCGCTCAATGGGCTCACGGGTCGATGGGCAACGCGCGTTGGACGGGCGTGAGGCTCAAGGACATCCTCGACCGGGCGGGGGTGCGCGCCGGCGCCGCGCAGGTGCGCTTCGATGGGCTGGACGAGCCTGTTGTCCCGGGAGCCCCGGATTTTCGCAAGTCGCTCGACATCGATCACGCCCGCACCGACGAAATAATGGTCGCCTATGCCATGAACGGCGATCAGCTTCCGCTTCTGAACGGCTTTCCGCTGCGCCTCGTTGTGCCGGGCTGGTACTCAACTTACTGGGTGAAGATGCTCTCCGACATCGAGGTGCTCGATCAGGCGGACGAGCAATTCTGGATGAAGACGGCCTACCGCGTCCCGGACACGCTCGGAGGCAGCGTTCGTCCTGGGGAGACCGGCTATCCAACCGTCCCGATCAGCCGGATGGTGCCGCGCGCCTTTCTGACGAATGTGGCGCCGGGCGACACCGTCGAGGCCGGATCACCGCTCGCGCTGCGTGGCATCGCCTTCGGCGGCGATTGCGGGGTCAAGGCCGTGACACTGTCCGGAGACGGCGGGCGGACTTGGCTGCCCGCGCGGCTCGGCACCGACGAGGGTCGCTACAGCTTCCGGCGTTTCGAGGTCGTGCTGCCCATGCCGGCTGTCGGCGAACTCAGCCTGATGGTCCGCTGCACGAATGCGCAGGGCGTGGTCCAGCCGCTGGAGCCGACCTGGAACCCGAACGGCTTCATGCGCGGCGAAGTCGAAACCCTTTCCGTGACGGCCACCTAGGAGGCTGGTGTGACGCGCATCCTGCCACTTGCCACAGTCCTGGCCGGGCTCGCCACAACCTCCGCTGCGGAGCCCATGCCGTTCCGTTCCGTGACGGTGGAACTGCCTATGGGAGACCGATCGTTCCCGGGCGGGCAGGAGGCCGAGGCGATCAACAGCAACTGCTTGGCCTGCCACTCGGCCGGCATGGTGCTCACGCAGCCTCGTCTCACGCGGACGGAATGGCAGGCTGAGATCGAGAAGATGATCCATGCCTACAAGGCGCCGGTGGATCCCTCCGACATCCCGAAGATCGTTAATTACCTCACACGCATGAAAGTCGATGGTGCGGAGATGACACATCAGGACGTGGAGGCTGTCCGCATCCAGAGTGCATTCGGCTTTGAAGAGACGCTCAAGCGTCTGCGATCTGCGTTGGAAGTCACGGGATTCACGATCTTTGCCGTGATCGACCACCGTTCTGCGGCTCAATCGGTCGGGCTCGCTATGCCGCCGACCACTGTCCTGGTCTTCGGCAATCCGCGAGGCGGAACGCCGTTGATGCTCGCGGCCCCGGACTTCGCGCTGGAACTTCCCCTTCGGGTTCTCGTCCGTGAGGACGAGAGTGGTCGCGCCTTGGTGGTCTACAACGCGGCGAAGACCCTCGACGGTAAGCACGACCTTCCTGCCGGGATGGCCGAACGTCTGGCGCCAGCCGGCAAGGTCATCGCAGAGGCGGTCTCAGCTTCGGCCGCCGCCCCCTGAACGGCCGAAGCATGACCGGAGCACGGTCCCACCGGATAGCCGCGGTGAACGCCAAGGGAGGCAGCCATGCTGAAGAGGTTCTCCGACCCGGATCGTCTGTCACGAAGACGCTTCCTGACCGCGACGGCCGCAACGGCCGCAACGGCCGGTGGCGTCATCGCGGCTCCCGCGACGGCCGACACGCTGGCGGACGTGCCGCCGCGGGGGCCCGGCGACGACCTCGGCGCATACAGCCCTCGCTCACCCTACGTGCAAATCGCCCGCATCCCCGAAGCGGCTCCGGGACAACGCAACGTGGACCCGAGCGCCGCGATCAATTCGAAGTCGCCGCTCGACAAGTTCGTGGGAACGATCACCCCGACGGACCTTCACTACGAACGCAGCCACTCCGGTGTTCCCAATCTCGACCCGAGCGAGCACCGTGTGCTTGTCCACGGCATGGTGAAGCAACCGCTCGTACTAACGCTGGAAGATCTCCGAGCGATGCCGTCGATCTCGCGTATCGCATTCCTGGAATGCACGGGTAACGGATGGGAAAACTGGAAATCCGCTCCCGACACCGTCACCGTGCAGAACACGCATGGCCTCGTCAGCACGCATGAGTGGACCGGCGTCCCGCTCTCCTTCTTGATCGACCTTGTCGGCGTGGACCGCGCCTCCACTTGGATGCTTGCGGAAGGCGACGACGGTGCTGCCGTTGCGCGCAGCATCCCGCTGACCGACGAGATCATCGCCGAAGGGATTTTGGCTTACGGTCAGAACGGCGAGCCGCTCAGGCCGGCGCACGGCTTTCCGGTTCGGCTGTTCCTGCCGGGCTTCGAGGGTAACCTCAACATCAAGTGGTTGCGGCGGCTGAAGTTCGGCGATCAACCCTTCATGACGCGTTGGGAAACGGCGCGTTACACGCAATTGCGGCCAGACGGCAAAGCGCGCCAGTTCCAACTCAAGCAGGACGTCAACTCCGTCATCACCGCGCCCTCCGGGATGATGCGGATCAAACCCGGCTCCAACCGGATCACCGGGCTTGCCTGGAGCGGGCACGGGCGGATTACCCGGGTGGAGGTGAGTGCCGATGGCGGCGCCACCTGGGCCGTCGCGGCCCTGACCGGCCCGGTTCTTCCGAAGGCGCAGGCCCGCTTCCAGCACGACTGGGTGTGGGACGGCCGGCCGACGAAGATCGTGAGCCGCTCGACGGACGAGCAGGGCAACGTTCAGCCTGACCGCGCCAGCTTCATCGCTCAGGTCGGCACGAATGCTCTATTCCACTATAGCGCTCAGCAAACCTGGGGCATCGACGAGGCAGGGCATGTGCGCAATGTTTTGGCGTAACCTCGTTCTCGGCACCATCCTGGTGACGGCCGCATCTTCGTCGACGCAGGCTGCCGAATTCGGTCGCGCGGCGAGCCAGGAAGAGATCGCGCTTTGGGACATCGACGTCCGGCCCGATGGTCGAGGTTTGCCGATCGGCGGTGGGACGGCAGCGCGAGGACAGGTGATTTTTGAGCAGACCTGCGCGGCCTGCCATGGCGCAGGTGGGCAGGGGGGAGCCAAGGATCGGCTGGTCGGCGGCCAGGGTACGCTCGCCTCTGCGAAGCCGGTCAAGACGGTAGGCTTCTTCTGGCCGTACGCCACAAGCCTGTTCGACTACATCCGGCGAGCGATGCCCTATCCAGATCCCGGCAGCCTGACAGCGGACGAAACCTATGCGGTCACGGCGTATATCCTCAGCCTGAATGCCATCATCCCGGAAGATTTCGTTCTTTCGAAAGAAAATCTGGCGCAGGTCCGGATGCCAAATCGTGAGGGGTTTGTCCCGGATGCTGAATACATCCATATTGGCAATTCGCGATAATTCTCGCTGGGGGCGCTCGAGAAATGACACTCGGTGCCATCGCCGTCGCCGACATGTCTGATCGCCTGCGCCGACGCAATCAGCGTTCCCGCTCGGTCTTCTCCAAACGCGGACGCCACAACTCGAGGCAGGGTCCATGACTTCGCGCTGGTGTGTATGTCTCATCCAAAGGGAGGCAGATCCGAGATGAGGATCCTGATCGCAGCGTCCGCCCTGACGGGACATGTCAATCCGCTGCTGGCCATCGGTCACCGACTGCGTGCCCGGGGCGACGACGTGTTGTTCACCACAGCCGGAACCTTCCAGGCCCGGATCGAGGCAGCAGGGCTGCGTTTCGCGCCCTGCAATGATGGAGGCGCCGCGGCCTACTTGGATGCCGATTTGCCGCCCGGACCGGAACGGTGGCGGCACGAGTTTGAGCGACGCTTCATCAACGGCATGCCGGGCCAGGCCGCAGGCCTGCGGCGGCTGATTGCGGAGCATCAGCCCGATGTCGTCATCGCCGGCAGCCTGTTCCTCGGTGTATTGCCCCTGCTCCTGGACATCCAACCGCGGCCCCCGATTGCCGTCCTGAACGTGAGCTTCCTCTTCCTCGACCGGCCTGATCACGCGCCGGTAGGAGTCGGGCTCCCGCCCGCCAAGGACGAGGCCGAGCGGCTGCGTTACGCGGCCTTGAAGGCCAGTACCGACGCGGCCTTCGTCAATCCCGTGCGTGCGCACACCGATCTGCTTCTTGCAGGACTGGGGCTGCCGCCGTTGCCGGCCTCGCTCCCGCACTCGATCGTCGTACTGCCGGACCTCTTCCTTCAGCCGACGGTCCAGCCCTTTGAGTATGATTTCGGGACGCCGCCGCCCGGTCTGCGCTTTGTCGGTCTGCTGCCCAGCCCGCATGTCGAAATGCCGCTGCCCGACTGGTGGCATGAACTCGACGGGGGCAAACGCGTCGTTCTGGTGACGCAGGGCACACTCGCCAATGGCGATTTCGGATCGCTGGTCGAACCGGCTCTGGCGGCCCTCGCCGACCGGGACGATCTGCTCGTCGTCGCTACCACCGGTGGACGCCCCGTCAACGCCCTTCGTGGAAGCCTGCCGCCCAACGCTCGGGTTGCGAGCTTCCTGCCTTTCGACACCCTGTTGCCCAAGGTGGACCTGCTCGTGACCAATGGCGGCTATGGCAGCGTCTCGCACGCGCTCGCTGCCGGCGTGCCGATCGTCTCGGCGGGTCGAACCGAGGACAAGGCTGAAGTCGGCGCGCGGATCGGCTGGTCGGGAGTCGGGATCGATCTCGCGACGGATATGCCGACCGTCGACCTCCTGCGCACGTCGATTTCGCGCGTGCTCGACGAGCCAGATTTCCGCCGCCGAGCCACTGAGATCGCCGAGGCATTCGGCCGTATCGATGCCGGGCACGAGATCCTCAGAGCCATCGATGCCGTCGTCACGGCCCGCCGCGCGAAACGACAGGGAGGCCCTGTCCCCGGAAGGCCTGCGTGACCCTTGTCCGATCCGGCTGCTGGATCGGACACCGTAGAGCCAGGTCGAACCGGATGATTCGGCCGTTCCGGCCGACGCCTCCCGAGCGATCGTGGATGCGTACCGGGTGCGGCGCCGCCGCAGACCGCGCGGGGCCTCCAATCCCGGACGCGGTCGAAAACACCCCGGAGGGGCGGGATCCCCGCGTATGTCCTGGTTGCGAGGTGCTTCGCTTTGCGCGGCTCAGCGAAACCCGAGCCCTTGCGCGTCGTCGTCGACTGGTGGGTTCACGCGGTCACGTCCTGACCGATCGTACTGATTGCCCGCACGCTGCCCCTGCGTACTTTCCAAGGGTTGGCTCGTCGCGCAGCGGTACATTCACGAGGCGGAAGAGGGGCGCATCGGGAGGGCAGAGACGTCGAAGCCCGATCCGGCATAGGCACGGCAGCCTTCGAAAGCGAACTCCGTCGTCACTGCGCACCGGTTTGACGCCGCGCGGAAGCCACGGGATGGGCCGATTGATGGGCCGTCGACAGCGGTCCGGACGAACGACGCTCAATCAGCTCGATCGGCATCTCCGTCCGGCTCGCGCGTAGCTCCCCGCGCAGGCGGGCTAGCAGGTGCTCGGCGACTTCCCGTCCGAGCTCCGCGGTCGGAAGATGGATCGTTGTCAGGGATGGCGCGATGTGGCTCGCGATCTCGAGATTGTCGATCCCGACGACCGACAGATCGCGGGGAACGTTCAGGCCGCGTTGCTCGGCCTCAAGAAGCACGCCGACGGCAAGGAGATCGTTCCCGCACACCACGGCCGTCGGGGGCTCAGCAAGACCTAAGAGTTGCAAGAGGCCCGCCCGGCCGCCGGCGAGAGAGAAGGGCTGCTGCGATACGCGGGCGTTGGAGAGCTCGAGTCCCTCCGCCGCGAGGGCTCGCCTCACGCCGTCGATGCGCAGGCGCACACGGTCGTTGGCCTGGGTAAAGCCCGAGACCATGCCGAAGCGGCGGTGGCCCTTCGCGAGCAGGTGCCGGGCCGCGAGGTAGCCGGCCGCCGCGTTGTCGAAGCCGATCGAGTCGAGCCGGTCATCGAACGACCACGTCAGCACCACCGGGATCAGCGTTTCGGTGACGAGTGCCCAGGTCTCGGGAAGATGGTCTGCGCCGACCAGCATCAGGGCGTCGACCCCGCGACCGAGCATGGACCGGACGAGGGCGCCTTCCTCCACGGCCGAGTATTCGTGTGCGGCGATCAGGAGTTGATAGCCGTTACGGGCCAGGGTCGTCTGCAGGGCCTGGATCGCGCGGGCGAAGATCGAGTGATCGAGCGTCGGGATGATGGCTCCGATCGTGTACGTCCGGCCCGATGCCAGGGCCTGGGCCGGGCCACCGGGCAGGTAACCGAGGGCTTCGGCCGCCGCGCGCACCCGGCGGATCGTGTCCGGATGGACAATCGAGGCGCCGGCCATCGCGCGCGAGGCGGTCGCCGGCGAGACGCCCGCCCGTTGGGCAACCGCCTGCAATGTCGCGCGCTGCTGACGTTTCACGGCAAGTCACTCTCGGCCGAAGCTCGTTTCGCGCAGTGATGAATGCGCATTCAAGAAAACGCAACGCCCGCGCCGAGCCGTGCGCCGCAGAACATCGGCGCGTGCGGCCGTCACTGCGGTGACTATCGTACCGAGAGTTGACAAGCCTTCTCCGACGCGCACAATGAAAGCGCATTCATTGAATGCTCATGCGGTGAGTCGCGACAAGACGACCATCGCTGCGCGAGGAAACGCCGTGAAGTTCAGCCGCCGCATGTGCGTCGGCATGGCGACGCTCGTCGTCATCGCCGCCTTCTGGTACGTCGCGACCACCGGCCTCGGCCTGATCTCGGCGGGGCGGTTTCCGGCGCCGAGCGACGTGGAAACGGCGGCGGTCCAAGCCTTCGTTCGGGGCTATCCCGACACGACGCTCCTCGTCCACGTCCTGCATTCGCTGCGGCTCGTTGCCTTGGGCTTTCTCGTCTCGGTGACGCTCGGCGTTCCCCTCGGCCTGCTGATGGGCTGGAACCGCACGGCCGAGGCTCTCATCAACCCGGTCTTCCTGCTGCTGCGTCCGATCCCGCCCCTCGCCTGGATCCCGCTCGCCATCCTGTGGCTCGGCCTGGGCGACGGGGCCAAGGTGATGGTCATCGTCATCGCGGCGCTGCCGCCGGCGGTGATCAGCACCCAGGCCGGCGTGCGGGGCGTGCCGCCGCAGATCGTCGAGGCGGCGCAGATGCTCGGCACCCCGCGGCTGCGCTTCGTCACCGACGTGCTGGCGCCGGCGGCGGCGCCGATGATCTTCACGGGGCTGCGGCTGGCGCTCCAAGCGAGCTGGACCACCCTGGTCGCGGCCGAGCTCGTCGGCTCGCTCGCGGGGCTCGGCTACGTGCTGAACGTCGCGCAGCAGGACCTCTACCCAGGGATGATCCTCGTCGGCATGGCGGCCGTCGGCGTGCTTGGGGCCGGCAGCACCGCGTTGCTGGGGATGGCCGAGCGCCGGGCGATCGGCTGGGCGCAGCTGCGGGGGGCGGCATGATCGCCTCCCGCCAGCCGCTCCCGCTGCACCGCAGCCTGGCCCTCGGCGCCATCGGCACCCTGGCCTTCCTCGGATCCTGGGCGTTCCTCGCCCGGTCCGGCCTCGTCTCGCCGCTGTTCCTTCCCGGACCGGTTGCCGTGGCCGAGCGCTTCGCGACCCTGACCGAGCGGCCGTTCGCGGGGGGCACGCTCCCCGCCCACGTCGCCTCCAGCCTGCAGCGGTTCCTGATCGGCTACCTGCTCGCCGCCGCGGTCGGCGTGCCGCTCGGCTTGACGATGGGCTGGTCGCGCCTCCTCGACGACATCGTCACGCCGATCTTCGACGGGCTGCGCTTCATCGCGCCGATCGCCTGGGTGCCCTTCGCCGCCCTCTGGTTCGGCACCGGGATCGGCGGCCCGATCCTGATCATCTTCGCGGGCGCCTTTCCGCCCTGCCTGATCAACGCCTATCGCGGCGCCCGCTACATCGACGCGCGCCTGCTGGAAGCCGCCGAGATGCTCGGAACGCCGGGCTACCGGACGATCGCCGAGGTGCTCCTGCCGGCCGCCCTGCCCTCGATCGTCGCCGGCCTTCGCATCAGCGCGGGCCTGGGGTGGCAATCCCTGGTTGGCGCCGAGCTGATCGTGGCCTCGACGGGGGTCGGCTTCATGATGGTGCAGGCCCAGGGGGCCGTCTCGACCGCGACCGTGATGGTCGGAATGGTCGCGATCGGCCTCGTCGGCGTAGTGATCGACGTCGCGCTACGCACGCTCGAGACCCGCCTCCGCCGGCATCACGGACAGGCTTGAGGGGATCCGATGAGCGCAATCCGGTTCGAGCGAGTCGAGAAGAGCTTCGGGAGCAACGTCAAGGCGCTCGACGGCGTCGACCTCACCGTGGCCGACCGCGAGTTCGTGGCCATCGTCGGCGCCTCGGGTTGCGGCAAGACGACCTGCCTGCGCCTCGCGGCCGGGTTCGAAGCCCCGACCGGCGGCCGGATCACCGTCGGCGGGCGGCCGGTCACCGAGCCCGGGCCCGACCGCGCCGTGGTGTTCCAGCAATTCGCGCTGTTCCCGTGGAAGACCGTGGCGCAGAACATCGCGTTCGGGCTGCGCAACAAGGGCATGCCCTCCGCCGAGCGCCAGGAGCGCGTCGCCGCGGCGATCGACATGATCGGCCTCTCGAGCCACGCCGACGCCTACCCGCACCAGCTCTCCGGCGGCATGCAGCAGCGCGTCGCCATCGCCCGCGCCTACGTCCTCGAGCCCGAAGTGCTCCTGATGGACGAGCCCTTCGGCGCCCTCGACGCCCAGACCCGCGTGGTGATGCAGGAGGAACTCGTCCGCCTCGCGCGCAGGAACCCGCGCACCGTCCTGTTCATCACCCACGGGGTCGAGGAGGCCGTCTACCTCGCCGACCGGGTCGCGGTCATGACCCGGCGCCCCGGGCGCATCAAGGAGATGATCGACGTCAAGGCGGTCCGCGAAACCGAACGCTGGGAGGAGCACGCCCGCATCGAGGACGTGATGGACCTCGAATCGTTCATCCACCTGCGGACGCACATCTGGAAATCGCTGCGCGAAGAGAAGCCGGCCGGCCGATGAGCCGACGGTCCGCGATCCGAGGGAGAGGCGACATGACCGAGATTCGAGGGAACGGGTACCGGGCCGGCCGGCGGCTGGCATGGCTCCTGGCGGGCGCCCTCGCGCTGGCGCCCGCGGTCGCGCCGCCCCTCCAGGTGCGGGCTGCGGAGCCCGAGCGGATCGGCGTGTCCTATCAGCCGTCGCTCTACTGGGCGCTGCCCTTCTACATCGCCACGCAGAAGGGCTGGTGGAAGGAGGTCGACCTCGAGCCCACCTTTGCGGTCTTCCCGGCCGGCGCACCCCAGGTCGCCGCCGCGCAGGCGGGATCCTGGGATGTTGGCGGGACCGGGTCCGTGCCGGCGATCCTCGGCGCGGCGCGCTTCGGCCTGCTGACGATCGGCCTCACCAACGACGAATCGAAGACCAACGCGCTGATGGTGCGCGCCGCACGGCACGATGCGATCCTCAAGGATCCCAAGCAGCTCGCCGGACAGAAGCTCCTCGTCACCACCAACTCCACCGCCGATTACGCCGCCCGCGCCTGCCTCCGGAAGTGGGGCCTCGGCCCGCGCGAGATGCGCTTCGTCAACCTCGGACAGGCGCAGATCATCTCGGCGATGATCGCCGACGCGGGCGAGGTGGTCGGCGTCTGGGCTCCGAACACCTACACGCTGGAGGAGAAGGCCAGCGCGCAGGTTCTGTGCAGCGGGGCCGACGCCGACGCCATGGTGCCCGGCGCCCTGATCACCCGCGCCGACTTCGCCAAGGCGCATCCGGACGCGGTCGCCAAGTTCCTCGCGGTCTATCTCCGGGGCTGGGGCTGGGCCAAGGCGAATCCCAAGGAAGCGCACGACATGGCCAAGCGCTTCTACGCCGAGGGCGGCGTCGAGGCGTCCGACCACGCCATCGACCAGGAATTCGCGCTGCGCCCGACCTACGCCCTCGACGCGCAGCTCAAGGCGATGGCGCGCGCGGATGGCCCCTCGCAGGTCGACGGCTGGTTCTCGCGGATCGGCACCTTCATGGCCGAGGTCGGCACCATCGCGCAGGCGCCCGATGCCAAGGGATACATCGACGACGCCTTCATGAAGCGCGTCGCGGCCGATCCGAAGCTCCGGGCCTTCGCCACGGAGTTCGACGGGGTGGCGGCCCCGCACTGAGCGCGGCCGGTCGCCTCGCAGCGCCGTCAGGAGCTCCGCCCGGGGCCCGGGCGGGCCGAGACTTCGCTCTCTTGAGAGGCGCCGTCTGCATTCATTCGCACTATCCGGAAGAGGCAGAGATCATGACGATCGACTACGCGAAGCGGGCGACCAAGACGCCCGAGACCGAGACCGACGCGGCGCGGCAGGTCGTGACGGAGATGCTCGCCGCCATCGAGGCGCGGGGCGAGGAGGCGGTCCGGGACTATGCCCGTTCCCTCGACCGCTGGACCGGCGAGATCGTCGTGACCCCCGAGGAGATCGCCCGGCGCACGAAGGACATCCCCGAGCGCGTCAAAGAGGACATCGCCTTCGCGGCGGGGCAGGTGCGGCGCTTCGCCGAGGCCCAGCGCGACAGCGTCCAGGACTTCTCGGTGGAGCTGGTGCCGGGCCTCGTCACCGGCCAGAAGCTCGTCCCTTGCAACGTCGCGGGGTGCTACGTGCCCACCGGGCGCTACGCCCACATCGCCTCGGCCTACATGTCGGTGGCCACCGCCAAGGCGGCGGGCGTCCCGACGGTCGTGGCCTGCTCGACGCCCTTCCGCGGCGAGGGCATCCATCCCTACGTGCTCTACGCGATGCAGGTGGCCGGCGCCGACGTGATCATGACGCTGGGCGGCGTCCAGGCGATCGCCGCGATGGCCTTCGGGCTGTTCACCGGCAAGCCCGCCGACATCATCGTCGGACCCGGCAACAAGTTCGTGGCCGAGGCCAAGCGTATGCTGTTCGGCCGCGTCGGGATCGACGTCTTCGCGGGCCCCTCCGAGGTGGGAATCATCGCCGACGAGACCGCCGACCCGGCGCTCGTGGCCTCGGACCTCGTCGGCCAGGCCGAGCACGGGCACGAGAGCCCGGCTTGGCTGTTCACCACCTCGCGTGCCCTCGCGGACGACGTGATCGCGCGGATGCCGGCGCTGATCGACGCCTTGCCGCCCACGGCGCGGGACGCCGCCGCCGCCGCGTGGCGCGACTACGGCGAGGTGGTGGTGTGCGGGAGCCGGGAGGAGATCGTCGCCGTCTCCGACCGCTACGCGAGCGAGCATCTGGAGGTCCACGCTGCCGACCTCGACTGGTGGCTCGCGCAGCTCAGCAATTACGGTTCGCTGTTCCTCGGCGAGGAGACCACGGTCGCCTTCGGCGACAAGACCTCCGGCCCGAACCACATCCTGCCGACCAAGTATGCCGCCCGGTATTCCGCCGGGTTGTCCGTGCACAAGTTCCTCCGACCGCTGACGTGGCAGCGCATGGACCGGGAGGCCTGCAAGACCATCGCCCAGGCCACGGCCCGGATCTCGCGCCTGGAGGGCATGGAGGCCCATGCCCGCACGGCCGACCACCGGCTCGCGAAGTATTTCCCCGGCCACGGCCTCGATCTCGGCGAGGCGGTGACCGCATGACCTTCCGCCTGACGCGCCTGTTCGACCTGACCGGGCGGACGGCTCTGGTGACGGGGGGCAATTCCGGGCTCGGGCTGGCGCTGGCCCGGGCGCTGGGCCTCGCCGGGGCCGGGCTGATCCTGACCGCCCGCCGGGAGGCCGACCTCGCGGCGGCGGCCGAGGACCTGCGGGCGGAGGCGATCGCCAGCGAGGTCCTGGCCGCCGATCTCGCGGAGCCCGACGCCATCGCCGACCTCGTCGCGCGGCTCGACGGCCGGCCGGTCGACATCCTCGTGAACGCCGCCGGGATGAACCTGCGCCAACCCTTCGCGGCCGTAACGGCGGAGGCCTTCGACCGGCACATGGCTCTGCACGTGCGCGCGCCCTTCCTGCTGACCCAGGCCCTCGCGCCGGGGATGGCGGCGCGCGGATACGGGCGGATCATCAACGTCGCCTCCCTGCAATCCTACCGGGCCTTTCCGGACTCCGCGCCCTACGGGGCCGCCAAGGGGGCGGTAGTCCAGCTCACCCGCGCCATCGCGGAGGCGTGGTCGGCGCGCGGCGTGACCTGCAACGCGATCGCGCCCGGCTTCTTCCCGACGCCGCTGACGCAGGCGGTGTTCGCCGATGCCGAGCGCGCGGCCCGCAACGCCGCGCAAACGGCCTGCGGCCGCAACGGCGAACTCACCGACCTCTACGGCGCGACGGTCTTCCTCGCCTCCGAGGCCTCCGCCTACGTCACCGGGCAGACGCTGCCGGTCGACGGGGGATTCACCGCCAAATGAACGCCCGCCTGTCCGAGGCCCCGCGATGAAAGCGCTGATCTACACCGGGCCGAACGCGCTCATCGTCGACGACGTGCCGGTTCCCGTGCCGGGGGCCGGCGAGGTGCTGGTGCGGGTCGAGGCGGTCGGCATCTGCGGTTCGGACATGCACGCCTATCACGGTCACGATGCCCGGCGCCCAGCCCCGCTGATCCTCGGCCACGAGGCCGCCGGACGGGTCGCGGCGGGTCCGCGGGCCGGCGCGCGCGTGGCGGTGAATCCGCTGGTCACCTGCGGACACTGCCCGGCCTGCGAATCCGGGCGCTCGCACCTGTGCCCGAGCCGGCAGATCCTCTCGATGCCCCCGCGCCCCGGGGCCTTCGCGGACTACGTCTGCGTCCCCGAGAAGAACCTCGTGCCGATCCCGGATACGCTGTCGATCGCCCACGCCGCCCTCGCCGAGCCGCTCGCCGTCGCCTATCACGCCGTCAACCAGGGCGCGCGGCTTCTCGGCCGCCCTCTGGCGGGGGCGCGATGCGTGGTTCTGGGCGGCGGGGCGATCGGTTTCGGGTCCGGTCTGATCCTGGCCATGCAGGGTGCCGCCGATATCGCCGTCATCGAGCCGAATCCCGAGCGGCGCGCCACGGCCGCGCGCGGTCTCCCCACGGCACGCTGCCACGCGCCGGGCGATGCCGACGGCCCGGGTCCCAACGGCGCCGACCTCGTCCTCGATGCCGTCGGCAGCCGGGCGACGCGGGCCGAGGCCAGCCGGATCGCGGGCCCAGGGGCGGTGATCGTGCATATCGGGCTGCTTCCGGGGGAGGAAGGGCTCGACGTCCGCAAGATCACGCTTCAGGAGATCGTGGTGTCGGGCAGCTACTGCTACACGATGCAGGAGTTCCGCGACGTGATCGGTGCCCTCGCGGATGGCCGCCTGGGCTCCCTCGACTGGGTCGAGGAACGGCCTCTCGCCGAAGGCGCGACCGCTTTCGCCGATATGGACGCGAACCGGGTTGCTGCGCCGAAGCTGATTCTCAGCCCGGAGGCATCGCGTTGAAAAATCCTCGGGACATCGGGACTCTGTTTTCGTGTCGGCGATTGAGCGTATCGCTTCCTGTCGGCCGAAGGTGTTTCAGTTAAAATATTGTGTTTTAGTGTATAGTGTTGAATCTAAGATGCCCGGCATGGAGGCGGCGCTTTGGAAGGCCGATCTCGCTCATCATTGTGATCATCTGATCTGCAAGATTTCCAAGTTTTTTGTAGGACGCGGCCGATTGGAATGCATCGGTCACTTCCGATTCTCCTGGTCCCGCCAGTCGTCGTGCGACGTTTTCGCTGTCGATCGCGCAGATCTAGGATGCGCCATCACATGATGCAGTCGATGTCCTGGCCTGAACCGGGCAACCTTCGGAGAACGGGGTCGAACGCTCCGGCAAAGGAGGCCTGTGCCAGCTTAGCCAACCTGCGGTTTGCGGCCTGCGATCTACGTCGGCGCGCGGACAGGCGTAGAACGGCCACCCATGGACGAGGCTGCTGTTGCCAGCAGTCTTATAAATGATGCATTATCGAGGAGAACCGCTGCGGCGTTTCATGTCGGTGGGTACCGGACCGCGTTTTGGCCGAGGCACGACTCCGCCCGCGCAGTCACCTGTCGCTGCGAGATCGGACGCGGTTGCGGTGCGTTCCAGAGATCTTCGCGGCACGACGCGGGCCGCGAAGAACAGAGCGCGGTGCAGTGGCATCGAGAGCGGCCCAAGCCGCGGCGCGTGGGAGGATGGATGGACACGGGTCAGCCTCTTCTGGAGGTCGATGGCGTCACGCTCCGCTACAAGACGCCGGACCACCTCGTCACGGCCACCTACCGGGTGAGCTTCCGGGTCTGGCCCGG